>CALHZD010000023.1 GCA_938040985.1 uncultured Propionivibrio sp. | reverse complement strand
GCTTGCCCTGCCGGTGGCCGATACGCTCAAGCGCGCCCACGCGGAGGCGGAAAATTTGGCTGGGGTGGCTGATTTGGGCGGACAGCCGAATCAGGCCGCGCCGCGACGATGCAACATGCCGCATGGCGCGCAAGCTCCGCGTGTCGCCGCCACGGTCACGCGCGACGGACTGTGGCAGGCGCAGACGCCGCAAATGTTCCGCTACGGTCTGCTGCGCGCCGCGCTGGCGGCTGCACCGAAGGAAATGACGGACGAAGCGGGCGCGCTGGAAATGGCCGGTTATCGGCCGCGGCTGGTGCCTTCCGAGTTGCGCAATTTCAAGGTGACGTACCCCGCCGACCTGGCCTTGGCGGAGTTGATTCTGGCAGGGAGCCGGTAACATGAACACGATGATTCGTGTGGGATTGGGCAGTGATATTCATGCGCTGGCCGAAGGGCGGCGGTTGATCATCGGCGGCGTCGAAATTCCCTTTGAAAGAGGGCTGATCGGCCATTCCGACGCCGACGTGCTGCTGCATGCGGTGACTGATGCCTTGCTCGGCGCTGCGGCGCTGGGCGACATCGGCCGCCATTTTCCGGATACCGACGCGCACTACCAGGATGCCGACAGCCGCGCGCTGCTGCGCGCCGTCCGTGATCTGCTGGAAAAGGACGGCTGGCGCATCGTCAATATCGATGCCACGATTCATGCCGAGCGCCCGAAGATGGCGCCGTATATTCCGCAGATTGTTGCCTGTCTGGCTCAGGATCTGCGGCTGTCTCCCGGATGTATCAACGTCAAAGCCAAAACGGCGGAAAAACTGGGCTTTATCGGTCGTGGCGAAGGTATCGCCTGCGATGCCGTAGCGCTGATCGAACGGGATGCCGATCTGCGTGACGCCTGATGGCGGGCGTATTTTTCAGCCCTTCCGCGCAGCGTTGCCGTGGTGAAAAGCCGGTCATCTACATCGGGTGGGTCATGCCATTGGGCGGTTTCTTTGCCGTTCGGGCCATGTCTGCGCCATAATGCGCAATTCGCCCGTCGGCATCTATTGGCGCGTTCGTGCATTGGCGCGTTCGTGCCGCGTCAGCCATGTTTTTTCGATGAACGTGCGGATGATGATTTAAAGCTGCCATGATCGGCAACATACTGTTTTGATATATGAAAATAAATAATAATTCTTTTGTTGGAATAAGCGTTGCTTATACAATCGCAATTCGTATTCAGTCTGCCGATTTGAACCGGCCATTATTTCAACAAAATTGCAATCAACATGGATTTGACCCAAGCATTGATTCCAGCGCCCGGTGTGCGCCGCCGTTTGCCCGAGTACATCGCGCGCCTGCGTACGATGCGTACGCAACGACCCTGGGAGGCGCCCGTGCCATCCGCGCATAATCCCGAACAAACGCAGCAGTGCGGCGCGGCGCGGCCGGAGACGGCGTTATCAAACGCGCCGGCGGGCGCCGATACGGTGCTGTTTTCCCTGCGTAACGCGAGTAAGACCTTCCCGGGGGACGTGCATGCATTGCATGGCGTCGACCTCGACATTTACGAAGGCGAGATATTCGGCATCATCGGGCGTAGCGGCGCGGGTAAGAGCACGCTGTTGCGCTTGCTGAACCGGCTGGAGCGCCCGAGCGCCGGGCAGGTGATCTTTGACGGGCGCGATCTGATGACGCTCGACAATGCGGCGCTGCGCCAGATGCGCCGCCGCATCGGCATGATTTTCCAGCATTTCAACCTGCTTTCTTCGCGCACGGTTGCCGGTAACATCGCCCTGCCGCTTGAACTGGCCGGGACGCCGAAGGAAAAGATTACCCGGCGCATTGATGAGCTTCTTGAACTGGTCGGCCTGACGGATCAGCGAAACCGCTATCCGAGCCAGATCAGCGGCGGTCAGAAGCAGCGCGTCGGCATTGCCCGCGCGCTGGCGACGGAACCGCGCGTCTTGTTATGTGACGAGGCCACTTCGGCGCTCGATCCGGAGACGACGCAGTCGATTCTGGCGCTGCTGGCGGACATTAATACGCGGCTGGGGCTGACCATTGTGCTGATCACGCATCAGATGCAGGTCATCAAGGCGATTGCCCATCGCGTGGCGGTGCTCGACGGCGGCTATCTTGCCGAACAGGGCGCGGTGACCGATATTTTCACCGCGCCGCAAAAGGACATCACGCGCACGCTGCTCAATGAGGTGATCGGCACCGAAATCCCGCCCGGCGTGCGCGAGCGCGCTGCCGCGCTGGTGGCGAGCGGGGCGGGGCGTATTTGGCGCCTGGCGTTCAAGGACGATGGCTTTGAACGCTTGTCGCTGACCGAAATATCCAACCGCTTCCATGTCGAAATCAAGTTGCTGCACGGCTATATCGATGAGATCCAGGGCGTGAGCTTCGGCTCGCTGGTTGCTGCGGCCAGCGGCGAGGCGTCTGCGCTTGAAGCGGCGGCGGCATCAATCAAGGCGCACGACATTATTCTTGAGGAGATTGTGTTATGAGTCCTGAGCTGCTGCGCCTTTTTCAGACGTCCCTGCTGGAGACTTTGTGGATGGTCGGCGTTTCCGGCTTGATCGGAACGGCGCTTGGCCTGCCGCTGGGCGTGCTGCTGGTGATCACCGATCAGCACGGCTTGTTGCAGAACCGCCCGTTGAACCGCATCCTCGGTGTGCTTGTCAATGCGGTGCGCTCGACGCCGTTCATCATTTTGCTGGTGGCGGTGATCCCGCTCACGCGCTGGATCGTGGGGACTTCGATCGGTACGAAGGCGGCGATCGTACCGCTGACCATCGCCGCCATTCCCTTCGTCGCCCGGCTGATCGAAAGCGCCCTGCGCGAGGTCGACCGCGGCTTGATCGAAGCCTTGCAATCAATGGGCGCGACGCCGTGGCAGATCATCCGCACGGTGCTGATTCCCGAAGCCATGCCCGGCATCATCGCCGGCCTGACGATTACCTTGGTCAGCTTGATCGGCCATTCGGCGATGGCGGGCGCGGTCGGCGGCGGCGGGTTGGGCGATCTCGGCATTCGCTACGGCTACCAGCGTTTCCTGCCGGAGGTTATGGCCTTGGTTGTCCTCGTGCTGATTGTGCTGGTGCAGTTCATCCAGTCTGCGGGCGACCGTCTGGCGCACCGCATCAGTCACCGCTGATTTTCATTCTTTGATGACTTTTTAAGGATAGAGACATGCTGATACCCAAGATTCTCCGCGGCCTGGCGGCCGTATTTGCCCTGGCGGCGTTTTCTGCCCATGCGGCGCTGAGTGAGGATAAACCGCTGCGCGTCGGCGTGACTGCCGGGCCGCACGCCCAAGTATTCGAGGCCGTGAAGAAAATCGCCGCGCGCGATGGCCTCAAGATCGACATCATCGAGTTTTCCGATTACGTTCAGCCCAATGCCGCGCTTGCCGCAGGCGACCTGGATCTGAACAGCTACCAGCACCAGCCGTACCTGGACAGCGCTGTCAAGGATCGCGGCTATAAGCTGGTATCCGTCGGCCGCACGATTCTTTTCCCCATTGGCCTGTATTCGCGCAAGTTCAAGTCGCTCGACCAGATTCCTGAAGGCGCGCGCCTGGCGATGCCCAATGACCCGACGAATGGCGGCCGCGTACTGCTGCTGCTGGAGGCGAAGGGGCTTATCAAACTCAAAGCCAACGCCGGCCTGAAGGCAACGCCGCTCGATGTGGTCGAAAATCCGAAAAAACTCAAGTTCATTGAGCTGGACGCCGCCCAGTTGCCGCGTGCGCTGGATGATGCCGACGTGGCGGCGATCAATACCAATTTTGCCATTCAGGCTGGGATGATGCCCTCGCGCGACGCAATCGCCATGGAAAGCCTCCAGTCGCCTTACGCCAACATTATCGCCGTGCGCGCCGAAGATAAGGACAGCCCGGTGATCAAAAAGCTGCTCAAGGCGTTCCAGAACGATGAAATCAAGGCCTTCATCAAGAAAGAATTCAAGGATTCCGTCTTCCCCGCCTGGTAATTGCTTGTTCTTTATATGAACCAACCCGCCCGGTAAAGCCGCGCATCAATAATTTGGCGCGCGTCTGCCGGGCGTTGATATTTTGATGAAACCGGGGAATCGCCAGGCAAGCGCGGGCCTGCGGGACGCGCAATGCTGGCCTCAGCGGCGCGATAAATACGGAAGCAAAGCGGACATGATGAGCACGTTTGATGGAATCCGGGTACAACCCGGCGCAGCCAACTATTTTTGCGGTATCGGAGCGTTGGCGCATTTCGATGCGTTTTTTTCAGACGCCGCCTTGCGGCAGGCGCTATGGATCGGCGGGCCGCGCGCCCTGGCAGCCGCCCGGCCGTATCTGCCGCCGGTATTTGATGACGATGCACGCTCGATCCGCCGCGTATTTTCCGGCCATTGCAGCGAAAGCCTGGTTGCCGGCTACGCGCGGGACGGGCAAAACGCCGATCTGGTGATCGGCATTGGCGGCGGTTCCGCGCTCGACACCGCTAAGGCGGTCGCCGCCCGTCTGGACAAGCCCTTCGTTGCCATTCCTACCGTGGCCGCTACGTGCGCGGCATGGACGCCGCTTTCGGTCTGGTACGACGATGAAGGCCGTGCGCTTGGCTTTGAACTGTTTTCGCTGGCCAGCCGGCTCGTTCTCATCGATCCGCGCATCATATTGACGGCGCCGCCGGAATATCTGCGCGCCGGCATCGGCGATACGCTGGCCAAATGGTACGAGGCGCGGGTGTTGTGCGATGCTGCGCCGGCGCTACCGCTGACGGCGCAGCTTGGGCTGTCGGTTGCTCGCCAGATTCATGACGCACTGCTGGCGCAGGGCGCTGCGGCGTTGGCTGCCCTTGCGGCCGGTGCAGTGAATGAAGCGTTTGTCCAGGTCGTCGATGCCATTATTGTCGGCGGTGGTCTGGTCGGCGGCCTAGGGGAGCGCTATACGCGTGTGGCCGCCGCGCATGCCGTCCATAACGGGCTGACCGTCATCCCGGCAACGGCAGGCATCCTGCACGGCGCCAAGGTCGCTTATGGCATTCTCGTGCAATTGGCGCTGGAAGGGCGGCGGGAGGAATTGCTGCATCTGGCGGCGGCGTTGCATACGCTTGGCTTACCGCGGCGGCTGGCCGATCTGGGCGTCGATCCGACGCGGGAAGCCGATATGGACGCCTTTGTTGCGCGTATCCTGCGTCCGGAAGAAAGCGTCCATTTTTTGCCGGGCACCGTCGATGCCGAACGGCTGCGCAAGGCGCTTGCCGAAGTTGAAACGCTGCCGGCGATAGCCTGAATGCGCAGTTGATTATCTGCACTGAGTGCTGGATGAAATTAAGGTTGGCCGTCTAGGTGCGGACGCTATAGCAAGGGTCTCGCGAACTTTCGTCAATACTGTTCTGTTGGCGATCTATTTCTCAAGTAGCTTATTTCGAATGAGATCTCGCTGGTTGTATCTGTATTCAGTCAGATCAATATGCCTGAGACAGTCCTGATTAGATTTGCTGTAATTCATAACAGATGTAAGCTATAGAAACTGGTACCAAAAATACCTGAGACTATTTTATAAAGGGCTATATAATTAACTAAGATGTGGAAATAAATAATGCTCAATTTTTAATATAATTATAAGTATTTTTTACTCATCATAAGACCCTATAATCTTTTGAGATAAGACTATTTCTAGAATACTACCGATGATACTTAATATCGTATTATAGGTAAAAAGAATTATGAATGTTACTACTGTGTCGCCAATATGGTCTACATGTCCACCAAAATATTCATAAATACATGCCATTAGTTCTCCAATCATGGTCCCGTATATGGCCATAGACATTCCTATAAATATCTTCCAATGTGGTGCTAAATAAGCAGATATTAATGCAGCGAAACCAGGTGTGCAAAGTAATATCAGCCGTAGTGGTTCATGGTTGCTAAATGCGACATATAACGCTTGCCCAAGCACGAATACACTAATTCCAGCTAATGAGGCTCGTGGTGTGGTCCAATGAGTCATGGCTTATATCCAGGTTATCCTGGCTGTGGCCCTGGATTAATGGGCCAATTAGGCCACTGCCTAGAAGTAATATATTATCCACAAGCTTTTAAAGCTTGCTCTATACAATAACAATAGTTATTTCTGAAAAATTGTAGTTTTGACATTTTTGTATTTCCTATTTTTGACGTTGTATTAATTTGCAGTCGTTGATATGACTTTAACTTACTTTAAATCAAACAATGAGCACGGCGGACTTTTTCGTAAGCTTCAAGCAGGCGACGATGTGCAGTGCAGCCGTTGAAATCCCGACCCGGCGCGATGTCGAGGCCGAAAAAGCGTTCTTTGCCGGTCAGCAGCGCTTCCGCTCGCTGCAAGGTTCTGGGTGTATAAAGGCTGGCGAGCGCTTGCCAGCAAGTCTCTGCCAGTCCCGCTTCGCGCAGATTGAGCAGGGTTTCGATGCAGCGATAAACTCTGCGCCGCGCGGCGTCGATCTGGCCGAACTGGTGAATCCACTCGCAGCCTTCGCGGATGGCCGTTGCCTCGCCCGCGGCGAGCGCGAGCAGTGTTTTTAGTTCGCCCAGGCGCAGCGTCTCCCAAAATGAGCCGGCATCGGGCGCCAGGCCGATCAGCGCGGCGACCAAGCGCTCGTCGGCCAGGCCGGATTCGTTGAGTGCGGCGAGCAAGTCGCGGCAGGCTGCGCCGTCAAGCCGGGGCAGGTTGAGAATGGCCTCACGGAAGGCGTCGGCAGCGGCGTTGTTTTCGTATTCCAGATCGTCGACCGGGTAGATTTCCGACATGCCGGGCACGAGCAGCCGGCAGGCATAGACGCCCAGGCGGGGGTAGTCGGCCGCGTAGATATCGAACCCTTGCGCCTCAATCAGGTGAACTAGCCAGGCGTATTCCTCATCCGTCGTCGCGGAAAAATTCCAGTCATGGAAGGCAAAGTCGGGCGTATTGCCGAGGAAAGGCCAGCCGACGATGCCGCTTGAATCGACGAAGTGGATTTCCAGATTTGGCGCGCCGGCGATTTCGTCGAGATCAAAGCCCGGTTCTGGGAAGCCGTCGAGCGCATCGAGCGCACGCCCCTGCAACAGCTCGGTCAGCGCGCGTTCAAGGGCGATCTCAAAGCGCGGATGCGCGCCAAAGCTGCAATAACAGCCCTGGTCATGCGGGTTGAGTAAAGCGATGCAGAGAACCGGGTATCGACCACCGAGCGAGGCGTCGCGCACCAGAATGCCGAAACCGGCGCTGCGCAGCGCGGCGATGCCGGCGGCAAGGCGGGGAAAGCGGGCGAGTATAGGTTCCGGCACGTCCGGCAAACATCGCCCTTCGCTGAAAATGCGGAATTTGACGTAGCGCTCGATAATTTCCGATAGGGCCTGTACTCGCGCCTCAGACGGCGTGTTGCCCGCCGCCATGCCGTTGCTGACGTAGAGGTTGCCGAGGATATTGACCGGAAACCAGATCTGCGCGTTATCGCGCAGGCGGGTAAAAGGCAGGGCGCAGATGCCGCGTTCCGCATTGCCGGAATTGTGATCAACCAGGAAGCGGGAGTCGAGGCTGCCTTCCGGGTCATAAAAACAACGCAGCTCCGTCGTGAGCAGACCGTCCGGCCAGCGGCCCTCTTCGGGGAGAGGGAACCAGCGTTCTTGAGGATGATGGGTAAAATCGGCATTGGCGTAGCGCGTGCCGAGATCGTAATGCGCCCAAAAATAATGGCATGAGAGCCGCTCACAAAATTCGCCCAATGCGCTGGCGAGCGCGGCCAGCCGGGAGCCGCCCTTGCCGTTGGCAAATAGCAGCGGACAATCGTGCTCGCACAGGTGTACCGACCAGATGTCGCCCAGCGGGTTGAGCCAGGAACGCTCTTCCACATGAAAGCCCAGCGCCGCCAGGCGCGCCTGCATACGCAGGATGCTCGCTTCGAGAGACGCATCCTTGCCGGGCAGGAAATGTTCGCGACGTTCGGCCTGCTCGGTGCCTTCAATGCGGCCGCCGGCCGGGGACGCGTCATCAGGCGCAGTCATTGCCTCTTCGGGCGGCGTGCCGTCTGGCGTCATTTGATGCGCGCCTTATTGCGCCAGCGCGGCCGTAAAGTCGGCGATGAGGTCGTCTCCGTCTTCAATTCCGACGGAAACGCGAATGAGCGATTCGGCAATGCCATATTCGGCGCGGCGTTGCGGGCCAAGCTCGAAATAGATCGTCTGGGCGACGGGCAGCGCCAGCGTGCGGTTATCGCCCAGATTGGTCGAGGGAATGACGATGCGGAACTTGCGAAAGATGTCGAGACAATCGCAGCCCTCGCGCAGCTCGAAGGCGAGGATGCCGCTGTTGCCGGAAAACAATGCCTTGGCGCGTTCATGTTGCGGGTGGCTGTCCAGACCAGGGTAATAAACACGCATGACCTGCGGATGCGCGGCGAGGAACTCGGCCAGGCGTTGCGCATTGGCGCAAATGCGCTCCATGCGCAATGCCAGCGTTTCCGAGCCGACAGCTAGGTGGTGCGCCGATTCCGGGCCTAATGTCGCGCCGATGTCGCGCAGCCCTTTCTTGCGGATTTGCGTGAGGCCCCAAAGGGCGGGGTTGCCCTTTTTATAGAAATCGTAGAGATGCGGATACGCGGCCCAGTCAAAGCAGCCGGTTTCGGTGACGGCGCCGCCCAGCGCGTTGCCGTGCCCGCCAATGTATTTGGTCAGCGAATTGACGACGAGCGAAGCGCCGACGCTTTTGGGACGGAAGAGATACGGCGAGGTGACCGTGTTGTCGACGACGTAGATTAGAGCCCGCTCGCGGCACAGTTGCCCAATGCCCTGCAAATCGGCAACCTGCGTGCAGGGATTGGCGATCGTTTCGAGAAATACCATCCGCGTTTCCGGCCGCAGTGCCGCGGCGACATGGGCGGCATCCGTTGTATCGACAAAGGAGACGGCGATGCCGATCTGCGCCAGCGTCTCGAACAGGCTGGTGGTGTTGCCGAACAGAAAACGGCTGGCGATCAGGTGGTCGCCGGCGCGCAGCAAGGCCAGCAGCGTCGCCGAAATGGCGCCCATGCCGCTGCCGAACGTCGCCGTGGCGAGTCCCTGTTCCATGCGCGTGATTCTATCTTCCAGCGCCATCGTCGTCGGCGTACCCTGGCGGCCATAGACAAAGCCGGCCTGTTCGCCCTGGAATATCCTGACCAGATCGTTAATGTCGGTAAAACCGAAGGCGGCAGAATTGTGGATGGGTTTATGCACCGCCCCGTGTTCAATGGGTTTGGCGCGATCACAGTGCAGATTGCCGGTCGTAAAGCCGAATTCTTTCATGAGCCTCTCACAGAAAAAATAGAACGTGTCGGAGCAGACACAATGGAGCCATACATTATCGTCGATTTAGCGGTGGCGCAGAGGCCCGCTTGCCTGACTCAGCGTTGCGATGGACAGCGGTGCCGTGGTGCCCCGGGACGGGTTTTTTAACCTCACCATATATTTGACTGGTTTCTAATGTACCGCCCTGGAGAGATAGCTGATTTTACCGGCTGTCACTCTACGGGGGCGCCATTGTGGAAGCGCGTCACGCGGCCGACCGGCAGCGGATGCCAGGTTTCGTTATCGGTCAGCGGTTTGGTGACGATCACGGCGACGCGGTCGTTGGGCGTGGTGACTTCGCTGAAATCGACGCTCATGTCTTCGTCCATCAGATGGGCGACAGGGAAAGGCGCCTGGCGGATGATGTAGTGCAGTTCCGTCGTGCGGTGGGCGAACAGGCTATCGCCGTTGGAGAGCAGAAAGTTGAAGGAGCCGAAGCGCCGCGTTTGCGCCGCGAATTCGTCGATGGCCGCATGCAATGCCTCTTCTGGCGGCATGCCGGCGGGAAAACGCCGGCGCAGGTCTTGCAGCAGGCGGCAAAAGGCGCGTTCGCTGTCGGTCTGGCCGACTGGCAGAAAGCTGCCGTCGAGCGCGGGTTCGTAATTCGTCAGATTGCCGTTGTGCGCAAAAATCCAGTAGCGTCCCCACAGTTCGCGGCTGAAGGGGTGCGTGTTTTCCAGGCTGACGCTGCCCTGCGTCGCCTTGCGGATGTGCGCGATGACGTTGAGCGAGCGGATCGGATAAGCGCGCACCAGTGCCGCAAGCGGCGATTCGCAGGAGGGGTTGTGATCGAGGAAAAGACGCGCGCCTTTCCATTCAAAAAAAGCGATGCCCCAGCCGTCGCGGTGCTCGTCCGTTGTGCCGCCGCGGGCCTGAAAACCGGTAAAGGAAAAGCAGATGTCGGTGGGGACATTGCAATTCATTCCAAGAAGCTGGCAGATGGCGGTTTCTCCTTGTTAAAGCGTATTTCGTCAGGTTTGGGGGCTGGAAGCGGCCGCACCGTTCCGTTTTGGCGATCAATGGCCCGGACGGCGGGCAACCCGCGCAGTGTAGGCGTAATTCCTGGCATTGCCAAAGAAGCATTTTTTATTTGCTTATAGCCGGGCGGCAACGCCTGCGAGCGCATGGCGCCGCGCCGGCGCAGGGTGCCTCCCCGCAAACCCGCGTGGATAGGGCGTTTCCGGGCAGGATCCTCTGGAAGCCTTATAAATAAAGGTGCTCCGAGTGCCTGACCCAAGATGCCCTGTTTACAAGGGTTCACGGGCGCCTACTCTGAAACGCCCTAAATACGTGGGCTGGCGGGCATCCCCTTCGAAATGTCCGTGGATAAATGATTTCAGAACAGACGTCCGGAGATGCCTTATCTACACGGGTTTGAGAGGGTTGGTCGGGTGCAGTGTTCAGGTTTATGTTTTGTGATGCTTTGGAGCCCTTGTGTTTAGGGCGTTTCAGGGCGATTTATGTTTTTTGGTCTGTTTGCAAGGATTTCGGGGCGGGGTTTTCGGTGATGCCCTAAATACGCGGGCTGGCGGGCAGCGGTCCCTGGAGAAGCCCTATTTATAAGGGTTTCAGAGTGTTTTATGTTTTCTTGGCTAGTTTGCAAGGGTTTCGGGGCAGGTGTTCTGCAAGCTTATATAGCGGCTCGACGTTGCTAAAAGACGAGGCGGCGAGCCGCTGACAGTACGAGTAGTACGGCAAGGCGAAGCCGACGCAGTATTTGGCAAAGGAAGCCGCTATGGCTTGACTTTGCCCAAAGATAAGGCGGTGGCGGTAGCCGCAGACAGTAGGAGTCGTACGACAAGGCCAGGCCAACACAGCAACGCGGTATTTTGGCAAAGGGAGCCGCTATGCAAGGAAACCGCCTAATGCTTGGGTAGATTCTGAAAGAGGCCGCGCAGCGCGTTCTGCAAATCGGCCGGCAGGACGACGAATTTCGCATTCGGCGAGTCGGCCATTTTGCTCAGGCTGTTGATGTATTTCTCGCCGAGCAGATAGAACATCGGCAGTTCGTTGGCGCCAAAGACTTCCGTCACCTTGGTGATCGCCTGCGAGGAGGCGTCGGCCAGCGTAATCTGCGCTTCGGCGTCGCGCTTGGCCGATTCCAGCCGCGCTTCGGCGGACAGGATCATTGACTGCTTTTCGCCTTCCGCCTTGGTGACCATCGCCTTGCGCTCGCGTTCGGCGGAGGCCTGCATTTCCATCGCCTTTTGCATCGAGGGCGAGGGCTTGATGTCCTGGATTTCGACCGACTTGACGGTCAGGCCCCAGTCGAGCGCCTCATCGGCAACGCCGGCTTTCAGGCGCGCCTTGATCATGTCGCGCGAGGACAGCGCATGGTCGAGATCCATTTCGCCGACAATCGAACGCAACGTCGTCATGATCATGTTGCGGATCGCCTCGACGTAGTCTTCCACGCCATAGACGGCCTTGACCGGGTCGGTGACCTTGATGAAGGCGATCGCATTGACGACGATGACGGCGTTGTCGCGGGTAATGACTTCCTGCTCCTGAACGTCGAGGATGATGTCCTTGGTCGTCACCTTATAGGCCACCGAGTCGAGGTAAGGGATGATGAAGCGCAGGCCGGGGAGGAGGGTAATGTGGTATTTCCCCAGCCGCTGGATGATCCATTCTTCGCCCTGCGGCACAATGCGCACGCCCTGGGCGACGGTCATGGCGATAAAGGCAAGAAAAATCAGGGATGTCAGGGTAGCGCCGCTTAGCATGATGTTTTTTCCTCCACTTTGATGAAATTACCTTCGACGGCAACGATGCGCACGTGCGCGCCGGACGGGATGGGGGCGTCGGCATAGCATTCCCAGCTATCTGCGCCCAGCACGGGCTTCTGGAAACGCACGCGGCCGCGCATATCGGGCGCCAGGTCGCTGACCAGCATGCCGACTTCGCCGATAACGTTGGATGCCGAGGTGCCGACGTGCGTCATGGTTTTCGGCCGCAGAAAGCGGAACCAAAGGACGACCTGTATGCTCGACAGCACCGCCCACAGCAGGATCTGCGCCGCCATGCCCAGGCTGGGTATCGCCAGCAAGACAAGGCCGACGGCGATGGCGCCAATGCCAAACCAGAGCGCAAAAAAAGCGGGAATCAGAAGTTCTGCCATGATCAGACAGAAACCCAGTATCAGCCAGTACCACCATTCGATCATGCGTATTCTCCGCGGACGATGCAAAATGCCTGTGCGCTATGGGGCGCGGGAGGTTCGCGCCAGTTTAGCGCAGACGGACGCAAAATAGGGCGGATAAAACGAATAGGGCACAAGAAGGATCGACAGCGCACGGAGACGGGGCGGCTAGGCGGCCTGGCTACGGTAAACCCAGACCTTGGCCGGTGGCAGGTTGCGGAAGACGGTGTTGTGGTAGAAGCAGGCGATATTGTCGTCCTCGGCCAGCTCGGGGATCGGGTTGCGCAGGCCGTAGCTGAACTGCACCAGCACGGAGCCTCGGTTGCGCTGTAGCTCGCGGTGAAAGCAGCGGGTGATCTCACGCGCGTCGCGGGCGGGCAGGCTGCGAAAAGGCAGCGAGGAAACGATGGTTTTGTTGTCGGCCGAATCCCATTCCGGCAGATGCTGCACCTTGCCGCGGCGCAGTTCGATGTCGGGCATCCGGCGCTCCAGCGCGTCGGCTAACTGTGCGTTGTTTTCGCAGGCAAGGAAGCGGACATTGTCGGGCAGCGCTTTGACCAGGGTTTCGGTAATTGCACCGCTGCCCGCGCCGGCCTCAATGACCAACGCGCTGGGGGCGCCGTAGCGTAGCGCGGCGTTAGCCATCTCCGTGGCCAACGTTTGCGATGAAGGAGCGATGGCGCCGATGCTTTGCGGATGGGTAAAAAACTGGCGGATGAGGCGGGTTTTCTGGCCGGCGTGGTTTGCAATTGCCGTCCAGCGCGTTAATGGCGTTTTAAAAGTCGATAGGCTTGTGTCGGAATCCATTTGAATCATCTGCACCAATCAGTCAATGCCGAACACCCGGGCGCGCGGGCGGTAAAAAGCCGGACTAAAACGGCGGCCGGCACAATAGCCATTACTTTAACCTATGTTTTACGGTTTTTGTGCCGATGGCATGTGCGGCAGGCGTTTGCTATTGGGGGGGGGATCATGATTCCCCGCCGCGCGGCAGCCCGCAAACCCTTGTGGATAGGGCATCTTCAGAGGGGGCGCCTGGAGATCCTTTATCCATGCGGGTTTCCGGGGAGGCGCTCGGAGATGCCCTGTTTACAAGGGGC
This sequence comes from uncultured Propionivibrio sp., assembly GCA_938040985.1. Taxonomy (GTDB): domain Bacteria; phylum Pseudomonadota; class Gammaproteobacteria; order Burkholderiales; family Rhodocyclaceae; genus Propionivibrio. The sequence goes on along the minus strand of CALHZD010000023.1, from coordinate 29,335 downwards.
TCAGAGGGGGCGGCTGGATTCATCGGTCCATCCGCTATACCATGCGTTTCCGGCATTGAAGAATTCAAAGGAAAATCCATGCTTGCCAAGGAAGTGACCCCCAGCCTGATCGTCCGGTATCTCGACCAGTACGTGATCGGCCAGGAAGCGGCGAAGAAGGTTCTGGCCGTCGCGGTGTATTCGCATTACCGCAAGATTTCGCTCGTGCAGCAAGCTGGGAATGTCGCCAAGAGCAATGTGCTGCTGATCGGCAGCTCCGGTACGGGCAAGACGCTGATGTGCGAAACGCTCTCGCGCATGCTGGGGGTGCCTTTCGTCACCGCCAATGCGACTTCGCTGGCGCAGACGCAATACGTCAATCAGGAAATCGAGGCGGCGCTGCTGCGCCTGATCGACCGCGCCAAGGGAGATATCGCCAGGGCGCAGCTCGGCATCGTTTTTATTGATGAAATCGACAAGCTCAAGGCGGGCAAGAGCGAGGCGCGCGTCACCTCGGGCGAGAGCGTCCAGCACGCCCTGCTCAAAATCATGGAGGGGGCGCCGGTCAAGTTTGCCGATGGTCGCTACATTGATACGACGAACATCCTGTTCATCTGCGGCGGCGCTTTTGTCGGGCTGGAAAAAATTATGTCGAAGACGCACGGCTTCGGCTTTATTGCCACGTCCGACAGCGATGACCAGAATATCCTCGAACGCCTGAACAAGCGCGTCAAGCCGACCGATCTTTTTGAGTTTGGCCTGATTCCGGAATTTACCGGCCGTCTGCCCATCGTGGCCCGCTTCGATGATTTGTCGCGCGAGATGCTGGCGCGCATCATGAGCGTGCCGAAGAATGCCATTTACCGGCAGTTCGTGGACATTTTCCGCGCCGAAGGCGTCGATCTTGTCGTCGCGCCGCGCGTGTTCGAGCAGATTGCAGAAATTGCCATCGAGTACAAAACCGGCGCCCGCAGCCTGCGCGGCATTTTTGAAGAATTGATAACGCCGGTTCTTTACCTTGTCCCGGATAACCCGGATATCGTTCGCGTCGAGATCAATTCGCTGTTCGAGGAGCCGCAGCTCATCCGGCAGACTTCATAACCGGCGAAGCGCCGGTTATGCTCGGATGCCCCGATTCAACGATAGACCAGCACCGGAATCTTGCTATGCGTCAGCACCTTGTTGGTTTCGCTGCCGAGCAGCAGTGCGCCGATACCGCTGCGTCCGTGCGAAGCCATGAAAATCAGGTCGCAGCCCTGCTGGTCGGCCGCTTCGATGATGGCTTCGTAAGGGATGTCGTCATGGATCGACAGCTTTGTGCAGGGAACGCCGGCTTCCTGACAGAGCGTTTCGATGAAACTGAGGATTTTCTGCGCTTCTTCATCGGCGAGCCGGGCGAATTTTTCCGGCGAGCCGGGATCGACCAGCGCGCCTTCGCCGAAGAAGCATTCCGGAAAATCCGGCGTGGCGTAGAGCGCGGTAATGCGCGCCCCGCTTTCCTTGGCAAAGGAGACCGCGCGCCTGGCGGTTGCCTGTGAAAGTTCAGAACCGTCCGTCGGGACGAGAATGTGTTTGAACATACTGCCTCCTTGCTGATCCGACGCTTTCAATATAGCCTCGATTTTCTGAAAAAGAAAAGTAGCGCAGGATTTCTGGCAAGGCGCCTTGATGCAAACGCATCCTTGCATACTTCATCAGCATGTTATGGCTGGCGAGCTGATAAGGCGGGTTGTTCCTGATGGTTTTCCTTGTCCGCCACTTGCCATGTGTTGCTACCACGTATGCCGTAGCGACCGGATGTCCGGCTGGGACGGGCGTGTTTCATGGCCGCCATGCACGAACTGTAGAGGTGGTTTTGAGGGAGGAGCCTGAAGCCATGCCGCTGATGATGGCTTCAGGCTGCGGTTATTTACACCGACCGATCAGCGAACGGGTGAACAGCCTTTATAAAGAAGGACGTCATTGGGCGCGGTGATAGTGATATTTTGTGAGCGATAGTTCTCTGCATCCATATAGTCGGTTGTCAGTGAATAACCGCGCCCTTTGAAGAAGGTGTCTACGTTATCTGAGCGGTTCTGGTCGTAATGCAGCGTGATTTTCCGGCCCTGTAACCGGGCGGCGGCACGCGTGGGAAGGCCGGCGGAATTGAATTGGTAGGACACGTTGACGCGCTGATCATTCTGGCAGACATAAGCGACCTGGGCGCTTTTGACGTGGCTCGTTAGTTTCTCAGCCATACGCTCCGCATTGTTGGCCTCGGGGCTGCAACCCTTGTACAGGATCTGATCATCAGGACCGGTGACGATAATTTGCTGGGTACGATAATTCTTGCTGTCCATATAGGATGAGTCCAGCCGATAACCATTCCGGTCGTTGAAGAAAGTATCCACATTATCGGAGCGATCAAGATTGTAGGCCATTTTCCGGTCTTGACCATTGAGCATGGCACGCGCCTGCGTGGGGATGCCTTGTGCGTTGAAGCTATAACGGACGCTTAGGTTTTTGCCTTGCTGACAACGGTAAGAAACGGTACCGCCAGTATCGGCGGATGCGTAAATAGGTACGCCAAAGATCAGTGCTGCAGCGATGGATTGCCATGTTTTCATTTTTAAACTCCAGGTGAATGCAAGATTGTGAGATTTCCGTTGAAGCCCATTCTTTCCAAGGACGGTGTGTCTTCTCCGGATGTCAGAGGCCGCAATTTCGTTGCGGAAGCTTTATCGAACCACTTTGCGATAGAACGACTGAATATTCTCATATCACTGCGGCTAAGGTTTGGATTTTGTGTGAAATTTTGTATCGCTAATGGATTTGACGAATTCCCGTTGAAGAAAGTAAAAGACAGCGTTTGGGTTTTTTGCGTGCATTCTGTCCATGTAGAGGCGCCCGTTGGACTCAGATTAAACTATGTCCATGCTTACTGTTGTCGATAGCGTCGTTTTCGACGCGCAAACCGTGCGGCGCTTTGACATCAACGGCCCGCGCTATACCTCGTATCCGACGGCTGACCGCTTTGTTCCGTTGGCTCCGGATCGCGGTCAATATTGGCTTTCCCGGCGCGCAGTGGGGAAAAAAGAAGCTTTGTCGCTGTATTTCCACCTGCCGTTCTGCCCGACGATCTGCTACTACTGCGCATGCAACAAAATCATCACCAAGGACCACGGGCGTTCGGCCAAGTACCTGCGTTACATTGCCCGGGAAATCGCCTTGCAGCGTTGTTTTCTTGCCGGTGATGACAATCTCGTCGAGCAGTTGCACTGGGGCGGCGGCACGCCCACTTTTCTTTCACACGATGAAATGCGTCAATTGATGGCAGCGACGCGCCGGCATTTTCGCCTGCATGAGGGCGGCGAATATTCGATAGAAGTCGATCCGCGTAAAGTCGATGCCGATACGGTCAAACTGCTTGGCGAGCTCGGTTTTAACCGTATGAGCGTCGGCGTGCAGGATTTTGATGCCGCCGTGCAGCAAGTGATCAATCGCCGGCAGAGCGAAGAGGAAACGTTTTCCGTCATTGCCGCAGCGCGCGCCAACGGTTTCAGATCGGTGAGCATCGACCTGATTTATGGCTTGCCGCGCCAGACGGTTGAAAGTTTTGCACGGACGCTGGAACGTACGCTGGCCGCCGCGCCGGACCGGCTGTCCATCTACAATTATGCGCATCTGCCGGGGCTGTTCAAACCGCAGCGGCGTATTCCGGAAGCGGATCTGCCGACGGCCGAAGCGCGTTTGCAGATTCTGGCGCTGGCGATCCGCACGCTGACGGATGCGGGTTACGTTTTCATCGGAATGGATCATTTCGCCAAACCGGAAGACGATTTGGCCGTTGCCCAGCGGGAAGGCCGATTGCACCGGAATTTTCAAGGGTATTCGACGTTTCCGGAATGCGACATGCTCGCTTTCGGTATCTCGGCGATCAGCCAGGTCGGCTCGGCCTACTATCAGAACTGCAAAACGCTCGATGCGTATTACGGAATGCTTGACCAGGGCGAATTGCCCATTTTCCGTGGGATTGAGCTGGATGCTGACGACCGGCTGCGCCGTGCGGTCATTCAGGGGTTGATGTGCCATTTCGCGCTGGATTTTGCGGCGGTTGAAGCCGTGGCGCAGCGTGAGTTCGCGCAGGCGGGCGGAGGGGTGAGAAAAGGGGCGGGCGGCCGGTTTTTTGACAGCTTTGAAAGCTACTTCGCCGTCGAGCTGCGTGATTTGGCGGAGATGATCGAAGCCGGCCTGCTCACGATCGAAAACCGCCGTCTGCGCGTGCTCCCCAAAGGCCGTATGCTGATTCGCGGCATCGCGATGGTTTTTGATCGCCGCCTGCGCGCCGACCGCGAAAGCCGGCGTTATTCCAAAGTGATTTGAAGGCTGTGCCGCACCGTCGGGCCGTATCTACACGTATCCGCCCGCCGGCGGCGCAGTCCGCAGCGTTGCCCGTATCAGCCGATGTTGCGCAGCACGACGTACACGCCCGTCCCCGCCAGAATACTGAGCAGCGCGTTGCGGCTGCGCCATTGCAGCGCAGCGGTGAGGAGGATGGCGACAATTTCGATCCAGGGGCCGGCGGCATGTTCCCGGCTGGCGCCTGCGGCCGAATGCACGAGCAACAGCATCATGATCGCGGGGGGCAGAAAAACGCCCAGTCGCCGGACGAGCGGCGAATGCTCAAGCCAGAAGGCGGCGATGAAGGGCAGGGCGCGCAGCGCAAACGTCACCAGACCCATGACAAGAATCGCGGCGGTGGCATAGGGCGTGTCGATCATCGCGCCTTCCCTTTTCCGGCGCTCAGCAGCGCCTTGTCCGGCCAGCAGAGGTTGGCGATGATGCACAGGACGATGGCGGCGGCCAGCGCATGCTGCGGCATTAGCCAGACGGCGATGGCATAGGCGGCGAGCGCCGCAAGCAACGGCAACGGATTTCTTCGGCTACGCCACTGTTCGACGGCGAGCACGGCGAACAGCGCGGGCAGCACGAAATCCAGCCCCGCCAGTTCGATCCTTGCGTGCGCGCCGGCCAGTGCGCCCAGCGTGGAACCTAATATCCACCAGCCGTGGTTGAGTGCGGCGAGCCGCGCCATTTGCCCTTGCGTAGCGGTTGTTGCCGTGGTCAGCACGGAATAGGTTTCATCGGTCAGCGCAAAGACCATGTACCAGCGCAGGAGCCAAGGGCGGCGGGGAAAGCGGTCAAGCAGCGACAGGCCGTAAAAAATGTGGCGCAGATTGACGATCAGCGTGGCCAGCGCCAGAGCGCCGAGCGAGATGCCGGCGGCCAGCATGGGCACCATCATGTATTGCGCCGCGCCTGCATAGATGATGAGGCTTGCCAGGGCGGCCAGCCACCAGGCGCCGCCGGATTGCGCGAACAGAAAGCCGAATACCATGCCTAGCGGAATGTAGCCCATGGCGACAGGCATCGTCATCGCCAGCAGGGAAAGCGGTGGCGATGCGTGCGGTGACTTCGGCTCAGGTTCGCGCGGTGCGGGGTTCATGGAGGTGTGGATTTTTATAGAAAAGATCAGCACAGGCATTCTATGTGAAATTGTCGGGGGATTGACGTGAAACGCCACACGCGGCCATGCCGGCTTCGTCAGGCGTATCGCCGGTTGAGTTTTGCCGGATGCAACTGGAGGCTGGTCCGGTGGCTGTTAATTTGCGCCGCTCCTTGTTTTCTTGCACGATGCCGCGCAGGACTGCCTGATAAAAAGCCCATGGCTGCATGGCGGCGGTTATCGTGGTATCGCCGGCGACGGGCGGAACGGGTGTGGGCCTCGCCTGCGCTACCTTGGCATCGGCCCGACGGGCGCGGGATATTCGCAAGAACGATTTTCACGCCGAGGGGTCATACGCTCCGACGCCGGCGCGCATGCCGATGATCAATGGACAGGGCGCCCGGTCTGTACGGTGCATGCGCGTTATCGGCGCGCGAACGATATGAATGATGTGTCAATGATGAAAAACGAAGAAAATCTTCCGGAAAATCAACGGCAACATACGCAGGCGCATGGCGGCGCGGGCGCGGCCGTTGTTCTCGATCTGCCGATTGCGGGCATGACCTGCGCCGCCTGTGCCGCCCGTATCGAAAAGGTGCTCAACCGCTTGCCGGGGGTCGAGGCGACGGTCAATCTCGCCTCGGAACGTGCGCGCGTGGTCATGACTTCCCCGGAGGCTGCTTCTGCTAATTCTGCGACTCCCGCAACTTCAGCGACTCCAGCGCGCGTGGTGGCAGCCATTGAAAAAGCCGGGTTCAGCGTGCCGCCGCAGATGCTTGATGTCAGCATCGAAGGCATGACCTGCGCCGCCTGTGCCGCCCGCATCGAAAAGGTGCTCAACCGTCTGCCGGGGGTCGAGGCGACGGTCAATCTCGCCTCGGAACATGCGCGCGTGTGTTATGCGCCGGGTCTGGCCGATGCGGAGGGCATTCTGGCCGCTATCGGCCGCGCCGGTTTTCGCGGACGCATTGCCGATGATCAGGCGCGCGAGGCGGACAAAGCGCGCAAAGCGGCGCAGTACCGCGCCGATCTGCGCCGTTTCTGGCTAGCCGCCTTGCTGACGCTGCCGCTGGCGGCGCAGATGGTGACAATGTTCAACGGGCTGGATTTTTCCGGCCACAGCCACCACGACCTGCTGCCGCGCGGGTGGCAGCTCGCCTTGGCGACGCCCGTACAGTTCTGGATTGGCCGGCGTTTTTACGACAGCGCCTGGAAAGCGCTGCGCGGCGGCGGTGCAAACATGGATGTGCTGGTCGTGCTGGGCACCAGCGCGGCGTATTTTTTCAGCCTGATCGTCACGCTCGGCGGTTTTCATGATCTGCCGGTGTACTTTGAGGCTTCGGCTTCGGTCATGACGCTGGTTTTGCTCGGCAAGCTGCTTGAAGCGCGCGCCAAGGCGCGCACGACGGCCGCCATCGAAGCGCTGGCGCGTCTGCAACCGAAAACGGCGCGCGTCGAGCGCGATGGTCGCCTCGTCGAGGTTGATGCCGCGCAGTTAATCCCCGGCGATGTGTTCATCGTTCGGCCGGGCGAAAGCGTGCCGGTTGATGGCGAAATTCTCGAAGGCGCCTCCAGCGTCAATGAAGCGATGCTGACCGGCGAGAGCCTGCCGGTCACCAAGCATCCCGGCGACAAAGTGTTTGCCGCGACCGTCAACGCCGAGGGCATGCTGCGCTGCCGCGCCACCGGGGTTGGCGAGCATACGCTGCTGGCCGGCATCATTCACCTGGTGGATGCGGCGCAGGGGTCAAAAGCGCCGGTCCAGCGTCTGGCCGACCGGATTTCCGCCGTGTTCGTGCCGGTCGTCTGCGGCGTTGCGCTGCTGACGTTCATCGGCTGGTGGGGGTATGGCGGCATTTTCAGCGTCGCCCTGGTCAATGCCGTGGCCGTCCTCGTGATTGCCTGCCCGTGTGCGCTGGGCCTGGCGACGCCGACGGCGATCATGGTCGGGGTCGGGCAGGGGGCACGGCATGGCATCCTGATCAAAAACGCGGTGGCGCTGGAACAGGCCGGCAAGGTGCGCACGCTGGCGCTCGACAAAACGGGCACGCTGACGCGCGGTGAGCCGGCCGTGACCGACATCATTGTGCTGGCGGCGGATGCGGATGCGCCGCTCGATGAAAAAGCAGTGCTGCGCTATGCCGCCGGGCTGGAGCAGGGGTCCGAACACCCGCTCGCCAAAGCGGTATTGCGGCAGGCGGAAAGCCTGGGCGTGAGCGTGCCGCCGCTCGCCGATTTTTGCGCCTCGCCGGGGCTGGGGGTCGAGGCGACGGTCATGGGGCGGCGCTTACGCCTGGGGTCGCCGGACTGGCTGACCGGCGCGCCGCTGCCGGCGGAGCGGATTGCCGTCTTACAGAACGAAGGCAAGACGGTGACCGTGCTGGCAGAAGTGTCCGTAAATGGCGAACGGGCGCTGGCGCTGCTGGCGATCGCCGATCCCCTGCGCGAAACGTCATCCAACGCGGTTGCGCGGCTCAAAGCGCTGGGCGCGCGGGTCATCATGCTGACCGGCGACAATGCGCGGACGGCGGCGGCGATTGCCGCGCGCGCCGGTATCGACGAAGTGCGCGCCGGGGTCTCGCCTGCGGGCAAGTCGGAGGCCATCGCCGCGCTCCGCGAAAATGGCCGGCTCGTGGCGATGGTCGGCGACGGCATCAACGATGCGCCAGCGCTGGCGGCCGCGGATGTCAGCTTTGCGATGGGCGCCGGTTCCGATGCGGCCGTTGAGGCGGCGGATGTTACCCTGGTGAAAAGCAATCTGCATGGCGTGGCCGATGCGATTCGCCTGTCGCGCGCGACGCTGGGCAAGATTCGGCAGAATCTTTTCTTCGCGTTTATTTACAACGTCCTTGGCATCCCGCTGGCGGCGCTGGGGATGCTTAACCCGGTGATTGCCGGCGCGGCGATGGCGATGAGTTCGGTCTCGGTCGTTTCAAATTCGCTGCTGCTGCGCCGCTGGCATCCGGAGCGCGATGGGCATGATGGGGCGTGACGAAGTTTGATGGCGCGTGATCTCTAGCGCGGATTTCCCTGAATTTTTTCCGGAGGAGTAGAAAATGGCGGTGAAGCAGACGGTGATCGGTGTTGGCGGCATGAGCTGTCAGGGCTGCGTCAAGAATGTGACGAATGTATTGCAGGCGCTGCCTGGCGTTGAACGGGTAGAAGTGTCGCTGGAAGCGGCGCGCGCCGTCATCGTTTATGATGAAGCGCGTGCCAGTGAGGCGCAGCTGCGCGAAGCCATCGAAGAGGCGGGTTTCGATGCGCTGTAAGGCCGCGCCCGGCCGGCGCTCAGAATGCGTGGAAAGGTGTGGGAGGGGAGGTCGTGAGCGCAAAATGGCGCGGTTCGTGGCCTGTTGAATTGCTTTAAAACTATGTTTGACGAAAGCGGCTCTCTATACGCTCTGGGCAGTCCGACTGCGGAAACGTTCTGGGCAATGCGGCGCTCGGTTCAGGGCAGTGCGGCGCGCGCCGGGCGCTTGCCCGCCCACGGGCAATGGATGCTTGTGCGCCGATGCCGTGAAGGCGCGATCCGGCGGGCGGCGGGCCGCGCGTTTTCGGTTATCATAGCGGCCGTCTCGCGTGTCTGCGGGCTGTCGGTGCGTGGCGCCGGCGGCGCGGCGGGCTGTGCATATATTGATTCTTCTCAAACTTCCCAATCATTCGCAGAAACTTTCCGCGCATCATGAACTTGAACCGTTTCCGTATTTTTGCGCTGGTCCTGGCGTGCAGCGCGCTGGGCGCGTGTACGCGCGTACCGCGCATCGTCAATGAGTACAAAATTGATGTCCAGCAGGGCAACGTGGTGACGCAGGAGATGGTCTCTCAATTGCGGCCGGGCCTAACGAAGGATCAGGTGCGCTTCATTCTGGGGACGCCGCTGCTGATGGATATTTTTCACGCCAACCGCTGGGATTACATCTATCGCCTGCATAAAGGCACGGGCGAGACGGAGGAGCAGAAACTGACGCTGTTTTTCGATGGCGAAGGCCGGCTGGCGCGCGTGACGGGCGATGTCGTGGCTGCGACGGAGAAAGCAACGGATGCGGCGGTGCCCGCCAACCGGATGCAGGAACTCGATCTTGGCTCGGTCGACCCGGAAACGGCCGCGCCGCCGCCGGAGCATGAAAGCGAGCGCGGTTTCTTTGGCCGCATGTTCGAGAAAATCGGTTTCTGAAAACTTTGCAAGGAGCGGACTATGGGCGCGATCAAAATTGCTGTTGTCGGTGCGGGCGGCCGCATGGGGCGGATGCTCATCGAATCGACGATCAAGGATGAAGGGGCCGAACTCATTGCGGCCGTCGATCAGGCCTCCCAGCCATCGATCGGCAAAACGGCCGGCGAACTGGTCGGCTTAAGCTGCGATGTGCCGGTGACTGCCGATATCGAAGCGGCCGTTGCCGCCGCCGATTGCCTGATCGACTTTACCCGCCCGCAAGGGACGCTGGCGCATCTGGCCTTGTGCCGCAAGCATCGGACGGCGATCGTCATCGGCACAACCGGCTTCGAGGCTGACGGCAAGCAGGCGATTGCCGAGGCGGCGAAGGAAATCCCGGTCGTCTTCTCGTCGAACATGAGCGTCGGCGCCAATACCGTCTTCAAACTGCTTGATGTCGCCTCGCGCATTCTTGCGCACGGCTACGACATCGAGATCATCGAAGCGCACCATCGGCTGAAAGTCGATGCCCCCTCCGGCACGGCGCTGCGCATGGGCGAAGTCGTCGCCAAAGCGCTGGGGCGCGATCTCAAGGCGTGCGCGGTGTATGGGCGCGAAGGCGTGACCGGCGAGCGCGACCCGTCCGCCATCGGCTTTGCCACGGTGCGCGGCGGCGACATCGTGGGCGATCATACGGTGATGTACTGCGGCATCGGTGAGCGCGTGGAAATCAGCCACAAAGCGGGCAGCCGCATGCCCTATGCCCTGGGCGCCCTGCGCGCCGCGCGCTTTCTGGCCGGCAAAGCAAACGGCCTGTTTGACATGCAGGACGTGCTCGGCCTGCGCTAACCGCAGGCCACGCAGGCCACAATTCCACCGCCAGTCTTCAAACCTCGCCCGCAATTTGCGGGCGCTTAAAGACAGGCATTAACTTCTTTGATGCCGCCGGGACGCGCGCTTGCGTCCGTTTTCGTTCATCTTTTCTTTGACTGTCGGGGCGGCGGGCTACGCGCCCTCGATCCACGCGGCTTTGCCGGCGGCGTGCTCCGCAGCCCGCGTGGAATAAGGGCTGTGGCGGTAGATGCCTTGTAATTCGCGCCACATAAGGGTTGCGTGGCAGGCATCGCTGTAACGTCCTATTCATAAGGGTTTCAGGGGTGCTGCCGCTGCGATGCCTAAAAGATGCGGATGATGGGGCAGCATTTACTGCACTGCCGGATGCGCGGGGAGGGAAAAAAGAAAAGGGCGCTTGGTTGCTTCTGTGTCCGCCGGGATTTTCCTCGCTCTTCGTTGATCAAGGTTGCTCTGTTGCCTTTTCTGGCGTCCGGCTGGAGATTACTTTCTCGCTGACTGTTGCCCTGCAACCCGCGTTATATAAGGGCTTCAGGGCGGACATCGCTGTAACGCCCTATTCATAAGGGTTTCAGCGATGACTACGCTGTGATGCCCTGTTTATAAGGCTTCGGAAGTGCCGCAGCTGTGATCTCAAAAGACGAAGATGACGGGGCGGTATTTGCCGCCCTGTCGGATGAGCAATGGGAAAAGGGAGAGAAAGGATGAAAAAAGGCGCTTGGCTGTTTCTGGCGTTAGTCCGGAGATTTTTCCCGCGTTCCCGTTGATTAATCTTGCACTGCCGCCGTTTCTGCGTCCGGTCGGGTTGTTCTCGCTGATCGTCGGGCCGTGCGCTTGCGCCAATTTTCGTCCATCTTTCCTTTGACCGTCAGTGCGACGGGCTACGCTTCCCAAATCTATGGGGCTTTGCCGCAGGCGTGCTCCGCAGCCCGCGTGGAATAAGGGCTGTAGCGGCAGATACCCTGCAACCCGCGCCACATAAGGGCTGCGGGGCAGGCATCGCTGTAGCGCCCTGTTTATAAGGGTTTCAGCGATGACCGCGCTGTGATGCCCTGTTTATACGGGCTTCAGGGGCGCTGCCGCGGCGATCCCAAAAGACGCGGATGATTGGGCGGCATTTGCTGCTCTGCTGGATAGATTGGGCGGAAAAAAGAGTGTGAAAGGGTGATGGGCTGCTTTTGGCGTCAGTCCGGTGACTTACCACGTTCCTTGTTGATTAACCTTTTCCTGGTGCCGTTTCTGCATCCGGATGGACAGATGAATCCGGCCGGAGCGCCCCTGGAATGGATCGGCGCCGGCTTCGGAGGGCGGCGGAAATTGCCGCCCGTGCGGGGCGCGGCTATAATCCTCTCGCTTTTGCAAAGCCGGCGGGATTGGCGTGTGCCGATCCCGCTTTGCATATCCGAGTTGTGCTCCGAGCGGCACATCCAAGCGATGGAACTGGAGATTTTCGTGTCTTTGTTACCCTCTTTTCCCCCGGCGATTCTGGCGCTGGCCGATGGCACGGTTTTTCGCGGCTACGCCGTCGGCGCGGAGGGCCTTGCGGTCGGCGAGGTCGTCTTCAATACGGCCATGAGCGGCTATCAGGAAATTCTGACCGATGCCTCGTATTGCCGGCAGATCGTGACGCTGACCTATCCGCACATCGGCAATACCGGCTGCAATGATGAGGATTTCGAATCTTCTTCGTGCTTTACCGCCGGCCTCGTCATCCGCGATTTGCCGTTGCGCGCCGAAAACTGGCGTATGCAGGAGTCGCTGCCGGAGTTTCTCAAACGCTTTGGCGTGGTCGCCATTGAAGGTATTGATACGCGGAAGCTGACCCGGCTGCTGCGCGACAAGGGGGCGCAGGCGGGCTGCCTGATGGCCGGCGAGATTGACGAAGCCAAGGCGCTCTCTGAGGCGCGCGCTTTTCCCGGCCTGGCCGGCATGGATCTGGCCAGGGTCGTCAGCACCGAGGCACCCTACGAATGGCGCGACGGCGGCACCTGGAGTCTGGAAGGCTATCAGCCTGCGGGCGAGGCGAAGTTTCATGTCGTCGCCTATGATTTTGGCGTCAAGCGCAACATCCTGCGTTTATTGACGCAGCGTGGTTGCCGGCTGACGGTCGTGCCGGCGCAGACGCCGGCTGCGGAAGTGCTGAAATACCGGCCGGACGGCGTGTTCCTCTCCAATGGCCCGGGCGACCCCGAACCGTGCGCCTACGCCGTCGAGGCGATCCGCGAACTGTTGGCGGCGAAAATCCCGATGTTCGGCATCTGCCTCGGGCATCAGTTGCTGGCGCTGGCCTCCGGCGCCCGGACGGTGAAGATGAAGTTCGGTCATCACGGCGCCAACCATCCGGTGCAGGATCTGAGCAACGGCAAGGTGATGATTACCAGCCAGAATCACGGCTTTACCGTTGATCCGGAGACCTTGCCGGATACGCTTAAACCGACGCATATTTCCCTGTTCGACGGCTCGTTGCAGGGGATCGAACGTACCGATGCGCCCGTCTTCTCGTTCCAGGGGCACCCGGAGGCCAGTTCCGGGCCGCACGACGTCGCCGACCTGTTCGACCGCTTCATCGAAAAGATGGCGGCCGCGCCGGCAAAATAATGTGAATAGTGTGATATCCCTCAAGTAAGGAATACGGTCATGAAACTCTACAAATTTCCCCAGGCGCCGTTGGAAAGAGCCATTGCCAAGCGCATGCTGACGCTTGCGCCGCAATATCGGGAATGGTTCTCCAGCCGCTGGGCGCAAAAGCCTTACAAAAAGGCTTTTATCGGCAACAAGGCCATGCCGCTGATTACCCTGCTGGCCAAAGGCAAGACCTGGGACGATGAAACGTTCAACAATGAATTGGCGGCCTGGGACGTAAAGTTTTACGAGGCTGAAATCGAAGTGCTGCGCCCCATCGTCGAAGGGGACGGCCTGTTGCAATTGATGCAGAAAAACATGCCGCCGGAACGTGCGCAGGCGCTGATCGACAAGCTCGACCGTAACCGGCATGGGTGAGGCCGGAACGGTACGCTGTGGCGCGAGAGGGTACGAGAGGGCGCGATGTTGCGCGACGTCGACGCGCGCCGGTTTTTTGCCGCCGATAGCGCGGCGGCGGGCTGTGCGGCGCCTTTTCCGCACGCCCATGACTGCCCGCCATTTTCAGCGGGCGATTGACGATTTTCAAATGTGTGTGGTGTGAGTAAGTGTTTGACTGACTTGACGCGGCGCGTGTCGCCGCTTTTCAGAATCCAGAACGATGCCTAAAAGAACCGACCTTCAATCCATCCTTATCATCGGCGCCGGCCCCATCGTCATCGGCCAGGCGTGCGAATTCGACTACTCCGGCGTGCAGGCGTGCAAGGCGCTGCGCGAGGAGGGCTATCGCGTCATCCTCGTCAATTCCAACCCGGCGACGATCATGACCGACCCGGAAATGGCCGATGCGACCTACATCGAGCCGATTACTTGGCAGGTTCTGGAAAAAATCATCGAAAAAGAGCGCCCGGATGCGCTGCTGCCGACGATGGGCGGGCAAACGGCGCTCAATTGCGCCCTCGATCTGGCGCGCCACGGCGTGCTGGAAAAATACGGCGTCGAAATGATCGGCGCCCGCGCCGATGCCATCGAAAAAGCCGAGGATCGCCAGAAATTCAAGGCGGCGATGACGAACATCGGCCTGGAGTCGGCGCGTTCCGGCGTTGCCCACTCGATGGCCGAGGCGCAGGAAATCCAGGCGACGATCGGCTTCCCCGTAATCATTCGCCCTTCCTTTACGCTTGGCGGCACGGGCGGCGGTATTGCCTACAACCAGGAGGAGTTTCTGGCGGTTTGCAAACGTGGTTTTGAGGCCAGCCCGGCGCACGAACTGCTCATCGAGGAGTCCCTGATCGGCTGGAAAGAAATTGAGATGGAGGTGGTGCGCGACAAGAAAGACAACTGCATCATCGTCTGCTCGATCGAAAATCTCGACCCGATGGGCGTGCATACCGGCGACTCGATCACCGTCGCGCCGGCGCAGACGCTGACCGACAAGGAATACCAGCTCATCCGCAACGCCTCGATCGCTATCCTGCGCGAGATCGGCGTCGATACCGGCGGCTCGAACGTCCAGTTCGCCGTCAGCCCGAAGGACGGGCGCATCATCGTCATCGAAATGAATCCGCGCGTTTCGCGCTCCTCGGCGCTGGCCTCCAAGGCGACCGGCTTTCCCATCGCCAAAATAGCGGCCAAGCTGGCGGTCGGTTATACGCTCGACGAACTGGCCAATGAAATCACCGGCGGCAAGACGCCGGCCTCGTTTGAACCGGCGATCGACTATGTCGTCATCAAGGTGCCGCGTTTTGCTTTCGAGAAATTCCCGACGGCCAATTCGCGTTTAGGTACGCAGATGAAGTCCGTCGGCGAAGTCATGGCCATTGGCCGCACGTTCCAGGAAGCTTTCCAGAAGGCCTTGCGCGGGCTGGAAGTCGGCGTCGACGGCATGAATCAGCACACAACCGACCGCGAGGAACTGGAGAAAGAACTGGGCGAACCGGGGCCGGAGCGCATCTGGTACGTGGGCGATGCCTTTGAAAACGGCTTTACTCTTGATGAAGTGCACCAGCTTACGCATATCGATCCGTGGTTCCTGGCACAGATCGAGGACATCGTGCGCATCGAGATGCTGCTTGACGACATGAAGCTCAACGACATCGACGCGCCGACGCTGCGGGAACTCAAGCGCAAAGGGTTTTCCGACCGCCGCCTGGCGCGCCTGCTGCATACGAGCGAAGGGCAGGTGCGGGCGCGCCGCCACCTGCTCGGCATCCGTCCGGTCTATAAGCGCGTCGATACCTGCGCGGCCGAGTTTGCGACGGGCACCGCCTATATGTACTCGACTTACGAAGAGGAGTGCGAGGCTATGCCGAGTCACCGGAAGAAAATCATGGTGCTTGGCGGCGGGCCGAACCGTATCGGTCAAGGGATCGAGTTCGATTACTGCTGCGTACATGCGGCGCTGGCCATGCGCGAGGATGGCTATGAAACGATTATGGTCAACTGCAATCCGGAAACGGTATCGACCGACTACGATACGTCGGACCGCCTGTATTTTGAGCCGCTGACGCTGGAGGATGTGCTCGAAATCGTCGCTATCGAAAAGCCGACGGGCGTCATCGTCCAGTTTGGCGGGCAGACGCCGCTCAAGCTGGCGCGTGATCTTGAGGCCAACGGGGTGCCGATCATCGGTACCTCACCGGACATGATCGATGCGGCGGAAGACCGCGAGCGCTTTCAGCGGCTGCTCAATGATCTTGGCCTGAAACAGCCACCTAACCGCACGGCGCGCACCGAGGCGGACGCCTTGCGTCTGGCCGGGGAAATCGGCTATCCGCTCGTCGTTCGCCCTTCCTATGTGCTGGGCGGGCGCGCCATGGAAATCGTGCATGAACCGCGCGATCTGGAGCGCTATATGCGCGAGGCCGTCAAGGTGTCGAACGATTCGCCGGTTTTGCTCGACCATTTTCTCAATGATGCCGTGGAAGTCGATGTTGACGCGCTTTCCGACGGGAAAGAAGTCATCATCGGCGGCGTCATGGAGCATATCGAACAGGCGGGGGTGCATTCGGGCGATTCGGCCTGTTCGTTGCCGCCTTATTCACTGTCGCCGGAAATCCAGGATGAGCTGCGCCGTCAGACCCGGTTGATGGCCAAGGGACTGAATGTATGCGGACTGATGAATGTCCAGTTTGCCATTCAGGGCGAAACGGTTTATGTGCTCGAAGTCAATCCGCGCGCTTCGCGTACCGTGCCCTTTGTTTCCAAAGCAACGGGGCTGCCGCTGGCCAAGATTGCCGCGCGCTGCATGGCGGGCAAGTCGCTGGCTGAACAAGGTGTCGTGCATGAGGTGATTCCCCCGTATTTTTCGGTCAAGGAAGCCGTTTTTCCGTTCAACAAATTTCCTGGCGTCGACACCATTCTTGGCCCGGAAATGAAGTCGACCGGCGAGGTGATGGGCGTCGGCAAAACCTTTGCGGAAGCCTTCGTCAAAAGCCAGTTGGCGACCCATGTGCGTCTGCCGGATCAGGGCAAGGCGTTCATCAGCGTCAGGGACTCCGACAAGGATAAAGCGGTGGACGTGGCGCGCGATCTGCATGCAAGCGGCTTCCAGCTGCTGGCCACGCGCGGCACGGCGGCGGCGATTGCAGCGGCGGGCATACCGGTCACGACGGTCAACAAGGTGACGGAAGGGCGGCCGCATATCGTCGATATGATCAAGAACGACGAGATCGCGCTGATCATCAATACCGTCGAGGAGAAGCGCAAGGCGATCAATGATTCGCGCGTCATCCGCGTTTCCGCTCAGGCTGCCCGCGTTACGCTTTATACGACGATCTGGGGCGCCGAGGCGGCGGCGGAAGGAATCAAGAATGGCGGCGGCCTGACGATTTATTCTCTCCAGGATCTGCACGCGCAGATCGTTTGATTAACTGCCCGGCTGCCGGTTTCCGCCGTGCGCGGGCCGGCAGTTTGCTTTTTGGATGAAAGATCTATGAGTAAAACTCCATTGACCTTGCGCGGCGCCGAGCAGCTTCGCGTCGAACTGCATCGGCTCAAGACCGTTGATCGGCCGAATGTGATTGCAGCGATTGCCGAGGCGCGCTCCTACGGCGATCTGTCCGAAAATGCCGAGTACGATGCGGCCAAGGAACGTCAGGGATTCATCGAGGGGCGGATTGCGGAAATCGAGTCCAAACTGGCGCGCGCGCAGATCATCGATCCGGCATTGCTCGATGCCGAGGGGCGCTGCGTTTTCGGGGCGACGGTCGATGTTGAGGATCAGGAGTCCGGCGAGCAGGCGACCTATCAGATCGTCGGCGAGGATGAGGCGGAGATCAAGGCCGGCAAGATTTCGATCAACTCACCGATCGCCCGCGCCTTGATCGGCAAATCCGTCGGCGATATTGCCCAGGTGCAGGCGCCGGGCGGCTTGCGCGAGTACGAGCTGCTAGACATTCGTTACGAGTAGTCTGCCCGGCGGGAAGAGGGCATTGCTGAATACCGAGGTTCAGGCGCGGCGGTCCTTGTCCAGTCACTGGTAGCTGCGTTTTGTTTTGTGCGGGGCGCTGCGGCGGTGCGCAGAGCGCCGTTGCGGCGATTGGGCATTCTTTTCGTCGTCCGGCGCAGGCCGCCAAACGACGAGCAGTTTGCCGATGTGCTGCACCGGCGCGGCGTTGAGCTGTGCGCAGATCGCCGCCAGATAGGCGTCGCGTTCTGCGTGGTTGTCGTTGAATACGCGGATTTTGATCAGTTCGTGGCTGTCGAGGCTGCGCGCGATTTCGCGTAGAACGGCTGCAGATAGGCCGTTCTGGCTGATGGCGACGACGGGCGCCAGTCCGTGGGCGCGGGCGCGCAGTGCGCGGCGTTGTTCCGCATTGATTTCGAGTGTGGGCATTCGGTGTCGGGTGTTTGCTTGGTGTTGCTGGTGGGATGAAAACGTCGGGCAAAGTGAAAAAAGTGAAACGTAAAACGCTGAAAAACGGATTCTAACGGGTTTGTACGATGAAGCGGACGAAAAGCGGCAAGGCATGGATGCATGAACACGTCACTGACGTTTTCGTGCAGCGCGCCAAGGCGGAAGGTTGGCGTTCCCGCGCCGCGTTCAAGCTGATGGAGATTGATGACCGCGATCATTTGATCCGACCGGGCGAAACGATCGTCGATCTTGGCGCAGCGCCCGGCGGCTGGTCGCAGCTTGCGGTTCAGCGCCTGCGGGGGAACGGGCGCATTGTCGCGCTCGATCTGCTGGAGATGGCGTCGCTGCCTGGTGTCGATTTCATTCGCGGTGACTTTGGCAATGCGGATACGCTGGCGCGGCTTGAAGCTTTGCTTGCCGGCGAACGGGCAGGGCTTGTTCTTTCCGATATGGCGCCCAATATTTCAGGTATTGCCGTCGCCGACCAGGCGCGCATGGCGGCGCTGGCGGAAATGGCGCTGGATTTTGCCCTCTGCTGGCTGAAAACGGACGGCGCGTTTTTGATCAAAATGTTTCAAGGTTATGGTTACGAGGATTTTGTACGTGCCATGCGCGGGCGTTTTCGCAGCGTAATGACGCGCAAACCGGAAGCTTCCCGCGATCGGAGCGCCGAAGTGTATTTGCTGGGCAAAGGCTTGCTGAAAGCCAGTTGAAATGGCCCGCAGGCCAGGCGGGCTTCCTTGTCTGCGCGTGAATGGTTCTGCCAAAAAGGCAGGGACGTTATACAATTCGACATGCTGCTTTCTGCCCGATGGAAGCATCTGCATGAGATATATATGGGACTTGCATGAGGTTACGCTTTGAATAACATGTTCAAGAATATGGCGGTCTGGCTGGTGATCGGCGTGGTGCTGATGACGGTGTTCAATCAGTTCAATACGCGCCAGACGCCGCAGCCGTCGATGGAGTATTCGCAATTCATGGGCGAGGTCGCCAATGGCAACGTCAACAAGGTCGTCATTGAAGGACGCACGCTCAAGGGGACGCTCAACGACGGCCGCAAGGTGACTTCCTATGCGCCGGCGGACCTGTGGATGGTGTCGGACATGCTCAAGCACGGCGTCAAGGTCGAGGCGCGGCCGGAGGAAGAACAGTCCTTCCTGGTGAGCGTGTTTGTCAGCTGGTTCCCGATGCTGTTGCTGATTGGCGTCTGGGTGTTTTTCATGCGCCAGATGCAGGGCGGCGGCAAGGGCGGCGCCTTCTCGTTCGGCAAAAGCAAGGCGCGCCTGCTTGATGGCTCAAACAACAGCGTGACCTTCGCCGACGTCGCCGGGTGTGATGAGGCCAAGGAGGAGGTTTCCGAACTGGTCGATTTCCTGCGCGATCCGTCCAAGTTTCAGAAGCTCGGCGGCCGCATTCCCAAAGGCGTGCTGCTTGTCGGTAGTCCGGGGACGGGCAAAACGTTGTTGGCCAAGGCGATTGCCGGCGAGGCGAAAGTCCCGTTTTTCTCGATTTCCGGTTCCGATTTCGTTGAAATGTTCGTCGGCGTCGGCGCCGCGCGTGTACGCGATATGTTCGAGAATGCCAAAAAACACGCACCCTGCATTATCTTCATTGACGAACTGGATGCCGTCGGTCGCCACCGCGGCGCCGGACTGGGCGGCGGTAATGATGAGCGGGAACAGACGCTGAACCAGATGCTCGTCGAGATGGACGGCTTTGAGGGGCAGACCGGTATTATCGTCATTGCTGCTACGAACCGTCCGGATGTGCTCGATCCGGCGCTGATGCGGCCCGGACGCTTCGACCGCCAGGTCGTCGTGCCGCTGCCGGATATTCGCGGCCGCGAGCAGATTCTGAATGTGCATATGCGCAAAGTGCCGCTGGCGCCGGATGTCAGGGCCGATATTCTGGCGCGCGGCACGCCGGGGATGTCGGGTGCCGATCTGGCCAATCTGGTCAACGAAGCGGCGCTGTTCGCCGCGCGCGGCAACAAGCGCCTTGTCGATATGGAAGATTTTGAAAAAGCCAAGGACAAAATCTTCATGGGCGCCGAGCGTAAGTCGATGATCATCACGCCGGAGGATAAAAAGAAAACCGCGTATCACGAATCGGGCCACGCCATTATCGGTTCGCTGTTGCCGGGGTGCGATCCGGTGCACAAAGTCACGGTGATCCCGCGCGGTCGCGCGCTGGGCGTGACCTGGTCGCTGCCCGAGCACGACCGCTTCAGCCTTTATCGCGAGCAGATGCTGGCGCAGATTTGTATGCTGTTCGGCGGTCGTGCGGCGGAGGAAATTTTTGCCGATGATATTTCGACCGGCGCTTCCAATGACTTCGAGCGTGCAACGCAGATGGCGCGCGACATGGTGACGCGCTATGGCATGTCCGATCTGGGCGTTATGGTGTACGGCGAGAACGAAAACGAGGTATTCCTCGGCCGGTCGGTGACGCAGCACAAAAATGTTTCGGAAGCGACGATGCAAAAAGTCGATGCCGAAATTCGCCGCATCGTCGATGAGCAGTACGGTCGCGCCGTGAATCTGCTGGAAGAGCATCGGGATAAGGTCGAGGCGATGACGCAGGCGTTGCTCGATTGGGAAACCATCGATATTGAGCAGATCGAGGACATCATGGCTGGCCGGACGCCACGCCCGCCCAAGCCATCGCAGACAAATACCAACGCCGAGTCGCCCAAAGCGCCACCGCCCGACGCCGCCCCTACGACGGAAGCCACCGCCTGAGAATATTCGGCAGGCAGGACGTTTTTGCCCTTCCGCATGGCGGTCATTTGGATGGGTGTCATCGAAAAGCGGCGGGGCAGGATCGGGATAATTCCGAAAATTCGGAATGCTTGAAATACATGACGGGAAAGGCGGCTTTCCCGTTTTCTTTTTTTGAGTGAGGTTTGGCATGTTGCGTTGCGGCCGGTTTTCTTTTTCGCTCGATCGCCCGCTGATCATGGGGATCGTCAACCTGACGCCGGATTCATTTTCCGGGGATGGATGGGCAGACGATACGGCGCGCGCCGTCGAACATGCCTGGCGGCAAATCACGGTGGGCGCCGACATGCTCGATATTGGCGCCGAATCATCGCGGCCGGGCTGTCAGCCCGTGTCGCTCGCCGACGAGCTGGCGCGCCTGCTGCCGGTGCTGGACGCCTTGACCGACTGCGGCGTGCCGATTTCGGTCGATACCTACAAGCCGGATGTGATGCGCGCGGCGCTGGCCTCCGGCGCCTCAATGATTAACGATATTTACGCCTTGCGTATGCCCGGTGCGCTGGAAGCCGTCGCTGCCAGCGATTGCGCCGTATGCCTGATGCACATGCAAGGCGAGCCGTTGACCATGCAGCAGGCGCCGGTTTACGGCGATGTTGTTGGTGAGGTGCGCACGTTTTTAAAAGAGCGCGTGATTGCCGCGCGCGCGGCCGGTATTGCCGACGATCGCTTGGTGCTTGACCCGGGTTTTGGCTTCGGCAAAACGCTTGCGCATAATCTTGAGCTGCTACGCCGCCAGCCTGAACTGAGGGTGGATAGCCTGCCCTTGCTGGCCGGACTGTCGCGCAAATCAATGCTGGGAGCAATAACCGGCCGCGAAGTGGAAAACCGTATGCCCGCCAGCATTGCCGCTGCGTTACTGGCAGCACAGCACGGTGCACGCATCCTGCGTGTCCATGACGTGGCCGAAACGCGAGATGCGCTGGCTGTTTGGCAGGCGCTGGAAGGAATGCAAACAGCGGTATCCGCTACTTGAGGAGAAGGCTCAGGAATGCCGCAGGACGGCGGCAGGAACCTGACGGCCTGTCTGAATACCGGCAAAATCCCGGACAGGCCCGGAAATCAAATTCTCAGAATTTCAGAAAATAATCTGCCGGCGTTGGCATGCCTGATCGATCACATGGCTGTGCACTGTCTGCGATGCATTGTCGTTTTAATGCTATTCCGGGGCTGCCACAAAGTGATGTTGAATGGGCGCCGAACGGCCAGTTTGACGTGACGGTCGCAGTGCCTTGAACGAGTGCTGCGTGAGTGCGCAGACAAATCGCCGCGCCACACCGCACAAGAAATGACGCCAGACCTTCAAAATAGCTTGAGACGGCATCCGCAGCAGCCATTGAGCTTTGCGATTTTTCCGAAACCGGCATCCTGAATACGGCGCACTCGGCGCCCAACAATTGTCATCCACAAAAAATCCGGAGTCATGGACAAACTTCATGCTTTCCCCGAGACGCCTGGCGCTAATGGACAAAACTCATGCGCAAGGTCTCATTCTTTAGCGAAATAATCCTTTATAGGCCGTACCTGATTCCCCTTTTTCAGTCTGTGATAGCAGCGCAAGCCCCTTTTTATGTCGCCCAATTCAGGCATTTGCCGGCAGGCCGGCCGGAAGCCCACGTAAATAGGGAGATTGAAGACAGACAGGCGGAGAGTACCCGTAAATAGGGTGGTTAAAGACAGGCAAGTCTGAAACCACCGAAAACAGTGGGCTTACGGGTAGGCATATCGGAAACTCACGTAAACACTAAGCTTGCGGATGGGCAGGCCGGGAACCCGCGTAAACACTGGGCTAGCGGGCAGCCTATCCGGAAACGCCCGTTTTACGCGGGCTGCGGGGCAGGTGTCGTTGTCGGTCTCCAGTCGCGGCGGCTATTCGGATGGTGATACTTCACCCCGGCGCGCCAATACGCTCCGGTTATTTTTGGGATGCGTCTGAGTGGTTATTTGAGCGAGATGGCAGGAATGGATGATTTCTAGGCTACCTTCATGCTGCTTTGCAAGTCGTGCGACAGTCTATTTGCCGTCGCGGTAAGGCGGCCGAGTGTGTTTGGTTAAGGCGGTTCCCTGGCAGAAACCGGCGCTGGCGACTGCCAATTACCGTATCGCGGTATTGTTGCCGCTCATTACGGGCGCTGTTCCGCTGAACCTATTTTGAGCCGCAAAAAGCATTTTTTGCGTTCAAAGCTTTTCAACTCCTGAAATTCAGCGCGTCGTGCGGAAACGCCACTGTGTCCAGGCAAAGAGTGCGCTGCCCGCGAGCGCCAGCGCCGCTCCGGCGAAGCCGATGAACGCCAGATCGCCGTGCTGCATCACCAGCCGCCCGATAAGCGCGCCGCCGCCGATGCCGATGTTGTAAATGCCGGAGTAGATGGCGGTGGCGACGTCGGTCGCATCCGGCGCGAGGCGCAGCACGCGCACCATCAGCGCGAGGCTGAGCGCGGCGATGCCGATGCCCCAGCAGAAAACCAGCGCGAACAGCGCCGGCGGCAAGGCGCCGAGCGAGCGCAAGAGCAGCAAAGCACTGCAAAGCAGCATGACGGCGCAGGTGAGAAAGCGCGTCGGCATCCGCGCGTGCAGACGGGCGAAGAGCACGCTCGCCACCATGCCGGAGAGGCCGAAGACGAGGAGCAGCGCCGTGGTTGCGTCCTCGCCCAGGCCGCTGAATTGGCGGGCGAACGGCTCAATGTAACTGTAAGCGGTGAAATGAGCGGCGATGATCAGGGCGGTGAAGGCGTAGAGGCCGAGCAGCAGCGGGCGGTGCGCCAAGAGCGGCAGGCTGGCGACGGAACCCGCGTTGCGGCTGGGCAGGCGCGGCAGCAACAGAAACACGGCGAACATCACGGCGACGGCAGCGACGGCAATCAGGGCAAAGGTGGTGCGCCAACCGAACAGTTGCCCTATAAAGCGGCCGAGCGGCAGGCCGAGCACGGTCGCCAGCGCCGTGCCCATCGACAGCCAGCCGATGGCTTGTTGTTGCTTACCCGGCGGCGCGAGGCGCACCACCAGCGCGGCGGTAATCGCCCAGAACACCGCATGCGCCAGCGCCACGCCGATACGCGAGATGAGCAGCACGGTGAAATTCCACGCCAGCGCGCTGAGTGCATGGCTGGCGATGAAGAGGGCGAAGAGCGCGAGCAGCAGGCCGCGCCGTTCCTGCTGCGCCTCCAGCAACATACCGGGCAGCGAGGCGAGGGCGACAACCCAGGCATACACCGTCAGCATCACCCCGGTCTGCGCCGCCGTCATACTGAAACCTGCGCCAATGTCGGAGAGCAGCGCAATGGGGATGAATTCGGTGGTGTTGAAGACGAAGGCGGCGATGGCGAGGGTCAGCACGCGCAACCAGGCAAGGCGGTACGCGGCGTGGTGCAGAGTCATAGGAGTCGAGGATTCAGTAAAAAGTGGCGTATTGTTCTTGGTGTGGCGGGTAAGTGCAAGCGTTTATACCGCTTATACCCATTCCAGAAAATAGTTCCGAGTGTGTTGGCGCGCCTTGCCGCATGAGGGCGTATTGTCCTATGACGCGCCGCCTTTGCGGCTTAATTTCCGGGAACGGTATTACGGCGCAGGCAAGTTTTATATAGTCGTTCCAAATGCAACTGACATGGTGTTGGCGCGTCTCGACGCGTTATTTGTACCGTCTTCGGCTTGCCGCCTTGTGTCATTCCCTTTGAAACGGCTATAGCAACGGGCTGACCAGGCGCGCGCAGCGTTCGATGAAGCGTTGCAGGCGGCGGCGCTGTTCCCATTTTTTCAGTTCGACCGCTTCGCTTTGCTCAAGGTAGCCGTCGAGCAGGGCGCGGATGGCGGCGACGGTGTCCGGCGTGTACACCGCGAGGCTGACTTCGAGGTTGAGGTAGAAGCTGCGCATGTCCATGTTGACCGTGCCGAAGAGGGCGAAGCGCCCATCAATGACCACGGCTTTGGTGTGCAGGAGGCCGGCGTCGAAGGTTTTCAGGCAGACGCCCGCGTCCAGCAGCGGGCGGTAGTAGGCGCGGCTGGCGTAGCGCACCAGGCGGGAATCGACGCGGCGCGGCACAATCAGGGTGACTGCCACGCCACGGCGGGCGGCGATAATCAGGGTGTTCAGCAGGGCTTCGTCCGGCACGAAATACGGCGTGCTGATGATGATGCTCTCTTGCGCGACGTTCAGCGCGTTGACCAGCACGTCGTACACCAGCGCGGTGTCGCCGCCCGGATGCGAGGGGATGACTTGCAGCAGCGCGCCGCCGGTCGTGAGCGGTGTGCGGTCGGGCATTTCATCGGCGTAGCGGTTCAGGCGTTCGAGGGTGGCGCTGAGGTTGTGTTCGTTCTCGACCGCCCAGTCGCCGTAGAACACCGCCGCCAGTTCCTGCGCCACCGCGCCTTCGCAGCGCAGCACGGCATCGACCCATTCGCCCACGCCCGCGTTCTGCTTGAAAAGGCGCGGGTCAACGAGGTTGTAGCTGCCGGTGTAAGCGATGCGGTAATCCACGACGAGGATTTTGCGGTGGTTGCGCAAATCGCCGCGCACCCACAGCGCGCGAATCAGGCCAAACGGCAGCGCTTCCGTCACTTCCACCCCCGCCGCGCGCAACTTGCCCGGCCAGGCCGAGCGCCAGAAATCCTGACTGCCGAGCGCGTCAGCAAGCAGCTGGCAACGCACCCCGCGCGCCGCCGCCCGCATCAGCGCCTGCAACACGCCTTCGACGCGGCCGCTGCCTTCGACGATATAAAACTCCAGCAGACAGCAATGCTGCGCGGCGTCGATGTCGGCGATGAAAGATTGCAGGATGGCGTCGGTGTCGGCGAGGAGGCGGGTGTCGTTGCCCGTCGTCGTATCGAAGCGCGCATCGGCCTGCACCAGGCAGGCAATCTGGCGGAAGCGGATGTCTTCCGGCGGCGACGCCTGCGGCGGCAGGAAGCGGTCGGCAAAGTCGTTGTGAAAAGCGAGCAACTCCGCCCGCCGCTTGGCGCGCGCCTGTCCCAGCTTCGGTTCGCCAATCAGTACATATAAAAAGACGCCGAAATAAGGGAAAGCGAAGAGCACCGCCAGCCACGCCAGCGCCGCGCTGCTCGAGCGGCGCGCGTAAATGACGCGCAGGGCGATGGCAACGGTCAGGATAAAGTGGCAGAGGACAAAAAGTTCAAGCCAGGGCATAGGCGCCTCGCGGTGGAAAATGGACGGCAAGTATAGCCGCTATGATGGCGCACCTTTCCACATTTCCCGCCGCACATACCCACTCCATAAAGTCAATCGAGAAGGCGGTGCGCCGAGCGGGCGGAGTAAAATTTAAACGCACGGTAGAGCGGCGAAAGAAGGTTACGTAAGAGAAATTTTATTTGAACAAGATGCAGGAGCGGCTATGGGAATTTCATTTTTTACGACGCTTGAAATCGGCTGGCTCAATGCGTGGATACCCGCCTTTGCGATGGTATTGATACAGTTTGTGTATATGTTTATCTATAAAGAGGTCGGCAAGCGCGCCGTCGACACCTCGTGGTATACCGCCGAAGACAAACGAAATGCAATGATAGGGGCACTGCTGCAAGTCGCCTTGCTTATTTTATCGGTGTTTGTGCCGCTCAAAACGGGCACCGTATGGTTTTGGGCGGGAGCAGTGATTTACGCGGCGGCTTTTGCGGGCTTTATTCAGGCTTTTTACGACTATGCGGCGACGCCTCGGGACAAAACCGTGCAATGCGGCATTTATCGCATATCGCGCAATCCGATGTATTTCTTTTTCTTCCTCGGCATGATAGGCGTTAGCATCGCTTCGGCGTCGCTGTGGCTATGGGGGGTGACAGTGCCTTTTGCCCTATATAACCACCTGATCGTTTTAGGTGAGGAGCGCTACTGCGAGCAGGCCTACGGGCAGGAGTATTTAGAATATAAACGCAAGACGCCGAGATATTTCTTGTTCTTTTAGGCGGACGAATAATAACGCTAGAGCACGCTCGGTGGTCTAGCGATAAGCGGCGATCATTGGGAATTTCTCATGTTGATTATTAGTGATGACTGCACAAGCAGTGGCAAAATCATAAACAAATAGGTCACTATGAAGTTCCCGCCCAGAAAAAATCCCGACGGAGCGGGATTTTTCAGGCAACAGCAAAGGCATCACACCGCTGCCACGGTAAAGCGCTGGTGCAGATGCGCCTTGCGCTCAATGTCATCGGCAATCGCCACCGCCAAATCGGCAACGCTGATACCGGCGGGCGTATCGCCTGCCATCAGCAGTTCATCACCGCCCAGGCGGTATTTTCCGCTACGTTCCTCGCTGAAACCGCCATCGGCACCGAGGCAGGCAGGCGGCGAAACCATCGCCCAATTGACGTCACCATATTGCGCCTGCAAATCGCGCAGCAGGTTGCGCGCGGCGTTGGCATTGTCAAAAATTGCTTTCGGGAAGTCCGGCGTATCAATCAGCTGCACGCCAGGGGCAACGAAAAGGCTACCCGCGCCACCGACGACGAGCAGATACGGCACGTTAGCGGCCTTGGCGGCGGCAAGAATGGCCGCGTAACCGGCGGTGAAGTCGTGGCCAATATTCGGGTTCGTCCAGCCCGGGTTAAAAGCGCTGACCACCGCGTCAAACCCCGCCAGTTGTGCGGCAAAAGCGGCATCGTGCACATCGGCCTGAACCGCCTGCACGTTCGGCGCGGCGAAGACTTTTTCCGTGTGGCGGGCGAAGGCAGTAACGTCATGACCGCGCGCGGCGAGTTCGCGCACCACGGCATCGCCGACGTAACCGGTGGCGCCAATAACTGCAAATTTCATAAAAACTCCTTTGCTACCCATCCAAGGAAATCATCTGAGTGTGTTGGCGCGCCTTATCGTATTACACATACTGTCTGCGGCGCGCCGTCTTGCCAGCTTAATTTCTGGAATTGGTATTAGCTGAATTCCTAGAATGGGTATCTGTTAATTGAATGAAGGAGCACTTATTGTAGGAAGAACCCGTACGCCTGATAATGCCGATTGCGCTTCACCCATTGCCAAGCAGAACTAAATAATGCACGAAAGAACCTTCTATCTCGGCTGCGACAGCAGCGAACACCGCTCCGGCGATAAATGCGTCCTCGAATCCTGGTTTGAAGGCACGCCCTACGGCATCATCTTTGAAGACGACGGCGACACCGGCTACTTTTACGCCGCGCACGAAGCGCAAGGCATTCTTGACGCGCTGCATATTTACAACGTCCATGACATCGCCGACCGCGACATCCCCTCCACCATCAGCCTTCTCTGGGATGAAACCTTCGACCTCGCCGCGCTGGAAATCAACGGTTACATCCACGGTGTCTTCGACTTCATCGCCCGCGCGGGCTACTGCCGCAACGCCTTCCCAGCAGCCTGGGGCGACTGGCTGCGCGAATCGAACCGCCTGCTCGATGACGCCCTGCTCGCCCGCCTGCTGACCCTGCACTGATGGACGACCTCCGCCCGCTGCTTGCTTTCGCCGCCGTCCTCGAACACGGCAGCATGAACGCCGCCGCACAGGCGTTGGGCATGACTCCTTCCGCCGTCAGCCAGCACATCAGCCGCCTCGAAAAGCTGCACGGCGTCAAACTGCTGCACCGCAGCACGCGCCACCTCGCCCCGACCGACGCGGGCCAGGCGCTCGCCGCACACTGCCGCCGCCTGCTCGCCACCGTGCAGGGCGCCCGCCTGACCCTGGCCGGTCTGAAAACCGTCATCGCCGGTGAGGTGCGCCTCGCCGCGCCGACCGGCATGGCGGATGCCGCCGCCTTCCAGCATGCCCTGCGCCGCATCCGTCGCGAACATCCGGCGCTGCGCCTCTCCCTCTACTTCGACGAAGCGCTGGCCGACTTGCGCGACGGTGGCATCGACATCGCCCTGCGCGGCGGCGTCCATGCGCTGGACGCGCCCGACCTCGTCGCCCGCCATCTTGCCGACTGGCACTGGCACATCTACGCCGCGCCCGCCTACCTCGACGACGCGCCCGCGCTGGCCCACCCCGCCGACCTCGCCGCGCACACCTGGGTGTATCACGAAGTCCCGCGTGGCGAACTGCGCCGCGACGGCGAGCATCACCCGCTCAACATCGAAGGCGGCCTCTACTGCAACCGCCTTTCCGCCGTGCGCCGCCTGTGCGCGGCGGGGCTGGGCCTCGCGCTGCTGGCCGACGGCGAAGCGGCAGACGCGGTGGCCGACGGCAGCCTGCGCCTCGTCCTGCCCGACTGGAACCTGCCGCCGCTCGCCATCTACGCCGTCACCCCGCACCGCGTACAGACCGGACGCATCGCCGCCGTGCTGCACATCCTGCGCGAGAGCTTTACCGAGAAAAACTCGGTATGAATCGGGCCGCACTTAATATTCCCGAAGAAGATGAATTGGCGAAGGCTGTGTTCTGCATAGGTCGGATGAATCAGAAACCATAGCGAGACGCGCTGCCGCGGGCAGTGCCGTAATTACCTTAAGCACGGCAAAGCACCGCAATGCTGTGGCGGGTGGAGACATTGGTCTGTGATTTAAAACATTCCAGATGATTGGCGCGACAGTGTTCGCTGCGCACGCCGGCAAACAGCCACTACGCGGCGGGCTGACTTGACTTAAGTGTTAGCAGCTTGATTTTTGTCGGAAGGAAAGGAATGCTGGCTAAATTTCATGCTTTCCCCGAGACGCTTGGCGCTAAAGGACAAAA
>CALHZD010000022.1 GCA_938040985.1 uncultured Propionivibrio sp. | reverse complement strand
TGCCCCTGCCCTGAAGCCCTTTATTTATAAGGGCTCCAAAGGAGCATGCCCGCAAACGCCTTATTTACGCGGGCTTCAGCGATGGGAAACTCGTTATGTGGCTTTACCCAGCAAAGGAGACTTTATTCACTTGGGTTTCTGGGTAGGTCTTCCGCCCCTTACATAGCGGCTCAAAGAGCGGCTCGACGTTGCCAAAGACAAGGCGGCCGCCGCTTCCATCCGGCCGGCCTTCATGCCTATAATCCGCCAGGTTGGCTTGCCCCTTATGAACCGATCAGGAAAGGAGATTTCCATGCGTTTCTCACAATTTACGAAATTCACCAAGCGCCCCTGCCTGTGCGCTGCCATTGCGGCGCTGTCGCTGTCCCTGTCGACCAGCGCCTTCGCCGAGCAGAAGCTGTTCGTCTACACCTCGATGAAGGAATCGATCATCGGTAAGGTCAGGGCCGCTTTCACCGAAAAATATCCCGACATCAAAGTCGATGCGCAATCGGCCGGCGCCGGCAAGCTGATGGCAAAAATCGCGGCCGAGCGCGAATCCGGCAAGATTCTCGCCGACGTATTGTGGACCAGCGAAGTGCCGGATTTTTATCAGATGAAAGCGCAGGGCTTGCTGCTGCAATACACGCCGGCCGAGTTCAAGTCGCTGCTCAACCCGCTGCCCGATTACGACGGCTCGTTTACCGCCGCCCGCCTGGGCACGCTGGGCATCGCTTACAACACCCGCTTTGTCAAGGAAGCGCCGAAAACCTGGGATGACCTCAAGAAGCCGGCCTACAAACGCGCCTTCGGCATCGCCAACCCGGCGCTGTCGGGAACCGCTTATATGAGCGTCGCCATGCTTTCGAAAACCTTCGGCTGGAATTATTTTGAAGCGCTGCGCGCCAACGGCGCCAAGGTCGGCAAAGGCGCCGGGCAGGTCGTCGATGACACCGCTTCCGGCGATCTTGTCGCCAGCCTCGGCGTCGATTACATCACGCTCGACAAAATCGGCAAGGGCGCGACGCTGGCGCTGGCCTATCCGCAGGAAATGCTGCTCATCCCCAGCCCAGTCGCCATTCTGAAGAACAGCGCCAACGTCGACGCCGCCAAGAAATTCGTCGACTTCCTGCTGTCCAAGGAAGGGCAGACGATCATCGCCAATGAAGGCACGCTGCCGGTGCGCACCGACGTGCAGACGCCCGAACGCTATAAGCTGCCTTCGGCGCAGGATGCGATGAAGCGCGCCATCAAGATCGACTACCAGCAAATCATGGCCGAAAAAGAGGCCACGATTAAGAAGTTCTCCGAAATCATGCAGAAATAACGCCGGCTCAACGACGAACTACGCTATGGCCGACATTCAACTGAGCTCATTGAGCAAACGGTACGGCGACAAGACGGTTTTCAACGACTTGTCGCTCGACGTCCACAACGGCGAATGCTTTACGCTGCTCGGCCCGTCGGGCTGCGGCAAAACGGTGCTGCTGCGCCTGATCGCCGGCTTTGAAGCGCCCGACAGCGGCGCCATCGCCATCGGCGGCCAGCGCGTCGCGGAAGCCGGCGGAGAAATGCTGCCGCCCGATCGGCGCGACCTGGGCATGGTCTTTCAGGAGTACGCCGTCTGGCCGCACATGAGCGTGTTCGATAATGTCGCCTACCCGTTGAAACTGGCTAAAACGCCGGCCGACGCATTGCGTGAGCGCACGCTGCGCGCGGTCGGCCTCGTCGGACTGGGCGGTCTTGAAGACCGCCTGCCTTCACAGCTCTCCGGCGGCCAGCAGCAGCGCGTCGCTCTGGCGCGGGCGCTGATCTCGGAGCCCCGCCTGCTGCTGCTCGACGAGCCGCTGAACAACCTCGACGCCAACCTGCGCGAGGAAATGCGCTTCGAGATCAAGGCGCTGCAACAAAAACTCGGCATTACGATCCTGTATGTCACGCACGATCAGGAAATCGCGCTGGCCATCGCCGATCGCGTCGCCATCATGGATGCGGCCGGCAAACTACGCCAGATCGGCACGCCGCAAGAAGTCTATGAACAGCCGGCCGACGATTTTGTGTTCCGCTTTCTCGGCCTTGCCAACCTGCTGCCGCTCAAGCGCGCGGCGGACGGCGGCTGGACGGTCGGCGATTCGCCGCTACGCTGGCGCGGCGCGCCTCCGGATAGCGCCGGCGAGCGCGTGACGGCCGGTTTTCGGCCGGGCGATATGTCGCTGGCCCGCGACAGCGCCGACGGCCGTGCGCTGCCGGCGACGATCCGCCGCGCCAGTTTCCTCGGCGCGCAGATCGACTACCTGATCGACATTGCCGGCGCGCCGGTGCGGGCGGCGCTGCCCAGTCACGAGGCCGTGGCCGGCGGCTTGCTGTTCGCAGAAGGCGAAACCTGCCATGTCACGCTTGACGAGGTGCATTGGTTCGACGGCGAAATCCTCGCGGAGGCGCATTCATGAGTTCGACATCCGTATCGGTATCCGCACCGGCTTCGCGCTTTGGCATGGCGCAGCTGTTGTTCACCCTCTCCGTCGGCATTTTGCTGGTTGTCGTCGCCTTCCCGATGCTGTTGATCTTTTTCAACGCCTTCTGGGTCGACGGGCAGTTCAATCTGGCCGACGTTGCGCAAATCCTGCAAAAACGCGAGACGTATGAAGCGCTGCTCAACTCGCTGATTCTTTCCGGCGGCGTCACCGTCACCGGCACCATCGTCGGCACGCTTTTCGCATGGCTGGTCACGCGCACCGACCTGCCTTTCAAACGGGCGATGAAATTATTGTTTCTCGTCCCTTTCATGCTGCCCGCCTTTATCGGCGCGCTTGCCTGGAAGATGCTGCTCTCGCCGCGCGCCGGCTACATCAACCGCCTTTTCATGGATGTGTTCGGCTTCGACGGCCCGCTCTTCGATATTTATTCCTACGCCGGCATTATTCTGGTCGAGACGATGTATCTGTTTCCCTTCGTCTTCATCCAGGTCAGCGGCGCGCTCGAACGCATGGATCCGACGCTGGAGGAATCGGCGCGGATCTCGGGCGCGGATCTGCTCACCATCACGCGCAAGATCACCATCCCGCTAGTCATGCCGTCGATTCTTTCCGGCGCGCTGCTCATCATGCTGTATTCGATGGCGCACTTCGGCACGGTCGCCGTGCTCGGCGTCGAGACGGGTATCTATAACATTCCGACGCTGATCTATGAAAAGATCCACCAGAGCGCCGGCAGTTTCGATTCGATCCGCACGGCGACCGTACTCGCGACCGTGCTGGTAGCCACCGCCGCGCTGATCCTCTGGCTGCAAAACAAGGTGCTCAACAAGGGGCGTTACCAGATCATCGCCGGCAAGAGCTTCCGCCCCAGCGAGCTGAAGCTGCGCGGTCTGCGCATTCCGATTCTGATCTTCTGCCTCATCTATATCGGACTTACCATCGTGCTGCCGACGGTGACGATCTTCCTCGTCGGCGGCCTGAAGACCTACGGCCTGCCGTTCTCGCCGGAAAACTTCACCTGGGAGAATTACCGACACATCCTGTTTGAATGGGATCTGACGCGCGGCTCGATCTGGAACAGCGTCAGCCTGGGGCTGACCGCCGCGCTGATCACCATGTTCGCCGGGGTCATCATCTCCTACGTCATCGTCAAGATGAAGGTGCGCGGCAAGGGCATCCTCGAATTTCTCGGCATGCTGCCCTTCTCGGTGCCCGGTTCGGTCATCGCCCTGGGCGTCATTCTGGCCTGGAGCGGGAAATTCGGCGTCAATCTCTACAATACGGTCTGGATCATCCTGATCGCCTACATCGCCCGTTACATGGCGTTTTCGCTGAAAGCCAATTCAGCGGCGCTGGAGCAGGTGCACGACTCGCTCGTCGAAGCCGCGCGCGCGGCCGGCGCCACGATGGGACAGGCGCTGCGCGACATCGTTATTCCGCTCGTCCGCCCCGGCATGATGGCCGCGTTCTTCCTGATTTTCCTGCCCGCGCTGCGCGAACTGACCGTCTCCGTGCTGCTCTACGGGCCGACGACGCGCACCATCGGCGTCGCCATCTACACGCTCAATGAGGACGGCGAAACCGTATATTCAGCGGCGCTGGCCGGTATTGCCCTGATCATCATCGTCACCGGCGAAGTGCTCATCAAGCGCTTGATTGGCGAAAAGAAAGCGGCGTAAGGAACTCTCATGGCTTACATTGAATTACGGCAAGTCACCAAACGTTTCGGCAAGGTCACGGCGGTCGACCGCCTGGATCTGGACATCGCGCAAGGCGAATGCGTCGCCATGCTTGGCCCTTCCGGCTGCGGCAAAACGACGACGCTGCGCATGGTCGCCGGTTTCGAGGATCTCGACGACGGAGAAATCCGGGTCAAAGACAAGCTCATTTCGTCGAAGCGGGAAAAATTCTATCTACCGCCCGAGCATCGCAATTTCGGCATGGTTTTCCAGGCGTTCGCCGTCTGGCCGCACCTGTCGATTTACGAAAACGTGGCGTTTCCGCTGCGCATCCGCAAACTGCCGAAAGAAGAAATCGCCGCGCGCACGGAAGAAGCGCTCAAGCACACCAACCTGTTAAAAAACGCATCCGGCAGCCCCGACGACCTGTCCGGCGGCGGCAAGCAGCGTGTGGCGCTGGCGCGTGCCCTCGCCATCCGTCCGGACGTGATGCTGCTCGACGAACCGCTGTCCAGCCTCGACCCGCATTTCCGCGAGGAAATGCGCTTCGAGATCAGCGACCTGCAACGCCGTTTCGGCTTCTCGATCCTGTACGTCACGCACGACCAGTCAGAAGCAATGGCGCTTTCCAACCGCATTCTCGTCATGAAATCGGGCGTCGTTCAGCAGATCGGCACGCCGCTGGAAGTATACGGCTCCCCCGCCAACCGCTTCGTGTTTGAGTTCATCGGTCTATCCTGTTTTCTGCCCGCTGACCTGTCGCCTGCCGGCATGCGCATCAACGGCGTTGAGTATCCGTGGCCGAACGGTCAGGCCCCTTCCGCCGAACTGATCGCATCAGGCAAGGGATTGCTGGCCACACGCCCCAGCGAAATCAATTTTGTCGACGAAGGCGGTGTGCGCGGCCAGGTAACGCGGAAGGTCTATCTGGGCGAAACCATTGACTATCGCGTCCAGATCGGCGAACACGAAGTGCGCATCCAGAAAGGCCGACGCACCCCCGGCCCGGACGTGGGCGAAGCCATTGGCCTCGCCTTCCCGCGCGCATACTGGTACGCGGCGGACGACTGAGGCGACGGCCTGTAAACATCTTGAACGCACGGGGATCAGTGCAGAATTGCCGTCAATCTCCAAGGATTCTGGACGAATTGATTTGTGGGTTAATAAATAGAGCAATCACCTTTCAAAAGGCGTAGCCGAATTTAATCCGTCGCGCCATATTCATCAAATATGGAGATATATAACATAGCAAAACTTACTGGACGTAATTCATGCCGCCAGCTGGAATACTTGCGCTTTTCATAGAACTTACAATTCTTTATTAAAGGGGAAATTAAATGCTGATAGACATGCATTTTGATGGTCAAACGTTGACATGGAATTCACTGAAATTCAAGGCAACAACCGGGATGAATAAATACCAGCATCCCTCATACCAGTGCCTTAAAGAGAGCGGCCCCGTCCCGGAAGGGATATACCATATTTACAATACCGACTTAGGCACTGCCAAAGATGATGGGACTGGAAAATGCAATCTTTCTCCTGCTTGGGGAGTACAAACAATCCCCCGAGGGAGAGATGCGGGAAATTGTGAGCCATATTGGGCAAACTGGGGAAATCATAGAGTACGGATTGAACCTGCCAATCAAAAAACAGTAAACGCATGCAGACCAAGAAGAGGTGGTTTTTACATTCACGACTCTACCAAGGGCTATAGCCATGGATGCATTGAGGTTGAAGGAAGTTTCTTTTCTACTCTTCGTGCAACAACATCACGACGACTAACTATTGAAGTCAAATATATAGCAAATCGTCCAACCAATGGAGGAACAGGTGACTAAACTTGGCGCATTTCTTTTTGCTTTTGCCTCTCTTCTGGCTTCTGAGTTTGCATTTTCTAGCGGAATTAGTATAAACAACGAGCTAAACTCTTGTGTATCAATAAATATTATAAAAAGAACGGAAATAAACAATATTGCCATCGCTAGCGCACAAGCAAGCCTAAAGAAACCTATTGGAGATTGCGGCTGCTTTTCTGCACTGGCAACCTATACCAGTGCTGTTTCTAGAAACGGAGCAGAGCAGATTTTGCAAGAAGGCCTTATTAGTTTTATAAAAACAGCAGAAAAAGATATTGTCCTGACAAGCGAACCATCGCTTTTGAAAAATCAGAAAATAATATTAACAATATCTTGCGCCAATCCATTGTAGCCATTAGCCGTCTCATAAGAGACGCTTTTGCACCTGTCAATGATGTATCAATGGACTCAGCAACTCTCCGTACAGTTTGCGTGTAGCGGCTAGAAAAGCCGGTGCACGCTTATCTCGTCGCGCTTCTTCCCGCACAGAATACGCTAAATACGCTACGCCCCGCATGGACAGGGCGTTTCCGTACCCCCGCCCGCAAACCCAGTATTCATGCGCCTTCTAGCGCCAACGGCCCGCAAACGCCCTTTTTACTAGGGCTACAGGCCATTGAATATAAAGGAAAATTATACACGGCTCTACACAGACCGGCGGTTTGCCGCCTGGCGGTTCGGCGGCCTGCCTTACTGTCTTACTATGGCGTTGCGCGCACTTCGTACTCGAAATCGGCGGCAACTTCGCCTTCCACAATCACCTGAAGATGCCGCCGCCCGGGCGGCTCATGGGGGCCAATCTCCCATTCGCCAAAGATCAGGCCGTTGCGCGGAACAAGCTGGCGTTGGCTGACCGTGTTGCGCCGCTCAAAGGTCAGCGTGCGCGTTTCCGCACCTGCAAGGGCCGTGTCGGACGGCGCTGGCTGCGCCAGTCCGTCGCCATGCTCACTGGCATGGCTATTGTCATGGCGACTCCCGGCTGCCGGCAGCAGATAATCTTCACGGACGCTGACCCGGCGTTTGTCCGTGCGCAATTCGATGGCCCAGCCGTAGCGCGTGCCGGGCCGATGCGGGATAAAGCGCGTCGGCTCAAGCGTCAGATCCTGCGAGCGCCCCGATGCGCCCGCCTGGCGCGGCGTCAATAGGCCAAATTCGGCATGGACGACCTCAATGGCCAGCGCCGGCCCGGTCAGCGCCCATAAGACAGCTATCCACAGTCGGCACCACCCCATGCTCCGCACACTCGCGCCAGCGCACTCCATGCACGCTCGCCCAGATTCATGCTTGTTCCGTTGTTTCTCCATGCTGTGTTCCATGTGTCTCCATTCCATCAGGCACCACGCCGAGGCTTCCCGACATTGCGCTAGGTATCAATACCGCACGAGGTTCCAACGCCATTCAGTACCGCCGTAACAGACAAATTTTTCTCAACCGACGAGCCAAAAATTTCGTTTGATGCAAAGCGCCGTCAGGATTAGCCTTTCCTTCGACGGATGCAATGGAAGGAACGCCGAGCGAACATCACATGCCCGCACTTTCAATCCATCAATATCCCTCGCAAGACGTCACCAGACACATCGCCATGCAAAGCTGCATGATGTAATTGTAGTTAATTATTTTTGGCCAAGCTTCGCCGTACTTATGCAGGCGTTTTATTCGGGTAGGTCAGGAAATAAATACCGCTTTCTGGCATCAAGGCTTTGACAGTTTGGGTTTCATGGTCAGTTCTTTTTTATGGAAGGAGCATCCATGCACTACTCGAAAATTGCAATGAACCTCCTGCTGGCAGGCAGCGGCCTGACTCTGTCCTTTTCCGCATTAGCGGAGCTGCGCCCCTTAAAACCCGAGGATGTGGTCGACCTCTCCGGCACCGTATCCATGTCGCACAAGCAGTATTGGCAGGGCGGCAGCCGCCATCACCAGCCGATCATCGTTCCGTACATCACGCACGGTCCCGGGCCATATGCCGCCGACCTACTGATTGTCGATGAAAATACCGGGCCGCAGCTCGACTGTCCGCCGCACATGATGCCGCCATTGGGCAGTGGCCTGCCTAATTCCGGCTACTGGGGCACGCTGACCTGCGATAAGGTACCCATATGGCAATTTCTCGGCGAAACGGTACGGATTGATGGCCGAAAAATTCTCGACAAGGCGCCTAAGGGCGTCAGCCCGATCTTCACCATCGACATGTTGAAGAAAACCGAGTCGGAAATTGGCCGAAGTTTTGCGCCAGGCGACGTCGTGCTGTACTGGAGCCGCTATGTCGATAATTACGACCTGCCAGGGGAGGCGGGCCGACGCTTGCATATCGAGCCGCTGGAAGGCAAGGCACCGGCATTTCCGACGCCCAACTGGGAAGCACAGGACTATCTCGGTTCCAAAGGTGTGCTCGCTGTCGCGCTAGACAGTCCAAGCATCGGTAGTTTCGGCGAGCCGGATTATGTGATGCGTGGCCCGGCCAGTATCAACCAAACGCCGCGCGGTCTCGAAACACATCTGGCGCTTTTCAAGTATGGCGGCATCGATGTAGAAGGGTTGCAGAATTTCGACAAGGTACCAAACGGCTCGCTGTTCATTAATCTGGCAGTCAATCACGTCGGCTCGCCGACGGCCGAAACGCGCGCCGTTGCCATCGTCACCAAGGATCTGGTGAGCGTTCTGTTACCGGCCGTCAAGGCACACAATGTGATCGACTTGTCCGTCCCCCTGCAAATGGATAATCCTATCTCATGGCCTGGGGTTGGCATCGGTAACTATGCTTTTCCTTACTACACTGTTGATAATGTTGTCTCGTTCACAGGCCCGATTGCCCCCTACTGGGTCAACACGCACTTACAGGACAGCCGTACTGGAACGCACATCACGCCGCCGGCTGCCTATTCACCCCCACCAGGCTTCGATATATCGAAATACGACGCCAAGACGAGCGCGTGGCGAAAGGAATACGAGGAAAAATTTGGTCCTGTCGTGCCGTCTGAAATGACCTCCGAAAAAGTGCCACCACACTATCTGATGGGACCGGCACGCGTCATCGACGTGCGAAACCTAGTTGGTTCAACCCGGTCCTCCGAATGGCCGAAATCGCCTGCGATCACAGTCGATTTGATTCAGTCCCATGAGCAGGTGCATGGCCCCATTCGGGCCGGGGAGATCGTCATTTTCGCCAGCGGTCACACGGCAAACCACTTCCGTCCGCTCGAACGTGGGCGCATCGACGAAGTCATCAAAGGTCCGCTCGACGGTAAACAGGAAGGCTGGCCCGCTGCGACGCCGGAGACGATCCGATATCTCGCATCGAAGGGCGTCAAGCACGTGGCAACCGACTCGCCCTCCATCGGTTCCGTTGTGCAGAAAGACGCAACCATGACTTACTGGGCAGGTTCATCCGCAGGAATGATTTTCACCGAATACCTGCTGGGCGCAACACGATTGCCCGCCAAAGGCGCATTCTATGTTTTCCTGAATCCGCGGATCGAGAACAACCACGGCGGCTCCGGCCGGTCAATTGCCATTTTGCCGCACAGCACCCAATAGCTATCGCCGAGCAGCC
Organism: uncultured Propionivibrio sp.; assembly: GCA_938040985.1. GTDB lineage: Bacteria > Pseudomonadota > Gammaproteobacteria > Burkholderiales > Rhodocyclaceae > Propionivibrio. Next base: position 7,494 of record CALHZD010000022.1, on the reverse strand, counting down.
GGCCGATTACCGGCCCCGGGAATAGAGCACAGTATAGAGACCTCCGGGGCCGGCATGTAGCCCAGTAGGCGACGCGTCCAGGGCATGGTGCCGCGCCAAGACATCCGGGCAGATAAGCATACGAATATGGATATGAGTTAAGAACAGGAATCAACGTTCGCTCTTACGTCATCTGGCAGGTTGGCAACGTAGCTGACTTCGCGCTTGGCAACCTACCGCTGATGTTACAAAAGCCACCTTTATCGCAAATGGAAAACGCTAGATAATAACAGCGTTTTTTATGTTTCGCCGTTTCCTCCTGTCTTCTTACTTTTTTCATACTTTCACCCGTTTCCATCTGTCCGATAAAGAAGAAAAATGGCGCGCAAATCGCAGTTATTTCTCACCGTGCCCGTGCATCTGGATGCCGGCCTGACTTCAACCGCCCTGGGCATCGTGTACGCCTTGTTGCAGCTTGGCTTGAAGGTGGGTTTTATCAAGCCGGTCGGGCAGGAGATCCGCGATTGCTCGAATAACTTTGCGCGCAAGATTTACGGCATCGACGCGCCGGAATCCATCCCGCTCGCCGCGGCGGCGGAGTGGCTCGCTTCAAATCACGAAGCCGACCTGCTCGAAGACATCGTCACGCTGTGCATGGACGCCAGCGCCGACACCGATATCCTTATCATTGAGGGCTTGCATACCGAGGCGACGCATACTTTCGCCTCGCAGCTCAACATTGACATCGCCAACAGCCTCAAGGCCGACGTGGTGCTGGTGGCCAACGCGGCGGAGCCTGCGGCGATTGAAGACCTGAAGATCAGCGCCCGCCAGTTTGCGCGCGCGGGCTGCAATGTCGCCGGCGCGGTGCTCAACATGGCGCCGGAAGATTTCGACATCGACGGCGCCAGAGACGAACTGGCCTACACGCGGCTTTGGGGCGTCGTTTATGAAACACCGCAGCTTTACGCGCCGCGCGTGCTCGATATTGCCCGCCACCTCAAGGCGGACATCACATCGGAAGGCGAAATCACCGCGCGCCGGATGCACAGCATCATCCTCGCCGCGCGCCAGGCCGTGCAGTACATCCCGTATCTGAAGCCGGGCGCGCTGGTCATCACCTGCGCCGACCGCGACGACATCCTGCTGCTGACGACCCTGGCGGTCAGCCGCGGCATCCCCATCGCCGGCATTTTGCTGACCCATTCCAGCATCATCGATCCGCAACTGATGGAACTGGTCGGCCCGGTGCTTGGCACGGGCATCCCCATTCTGCGCACGACCGGCGACACCTACAGCACCGCGCGCCAGATCAGCGAGATGCCGCGCGCCGTGCCCGGCGACGACATCGAACGCATGCGCCTGGTCGTCAAAACCATTGCCGAACACCTGGACACTGGCACCATCTCAACCACCTTTAGCCTGCCGGAAACCACCAAGCTCTCGCCGCCGGCTTTCCGCTACCAGCTGATCCAGAAAGCGCGCGCCGAGGTCAAATGCATCGTGCTGCCGGAAGGCAACGAGCCGCGCACCATCTGCGCCGCCGTCACCTGCGAAGAAAAAGGCATCGCCCACTGCGTCCTGCTCGGCAAGCGCGACGCCATTGAAGACGTTGCCGCCACGCAGGGCGTGACATTGCCCGCATCGATACAAATCATCGACCCCGACGATATCCGCGAAAAATACGTCGCGCCGATGGTGGAGTTGCGCAAGTCCAAGGGGCTCACGCCGCAACAGGCGCTCGCCCAGCTTGAAGACAACGTGGTGCTGGGCACCATGATGCTCGCCACCGGCGACGTCGACGGCCTTGTCTCCGGCGCCGTGCACACGACCGCCAGCACCGTGCGCCCCGCGCTGCAACTGATCAAGACCGCGCCGGGCTCATCGATTGTCTCCTCGGTTTTTTTCATGCTGATGCCCGATCAGGTGCTGGTGTACGGCGACTGCGCCATCAACCCGAACCCGACTGCGGAAGAGCTGGCCGAAATCGCCCGGCAAAGCGCCAACAGCGCGATCACATTCGGCATCCAGCCGAAAATCGCCATGCTCAGCTACAGCACGGGAACCTCCGGCGTCGGCAATGATGTCGAGAAAGTGCGCAAGGCAACCGAATTGGCGCGCCAGGCGGACCCGACGCTGGAAATCGACGGCCCGCTTCAGTACGACGCCGCCTCGGTGGCCGAAGTCGGCCGCCAGAAAGCCCCCGACAGCCGCGTTGCCGGGCAGGCCACCGTTTTTATTTTTCCCGACCTCAACACGGGCAACACCACCTACAAGGCGGTGCAGCGCAGCGCCAATGTGGTTTCCGTCGGCCCCATGCTGCAAGGCTTGCGCAAGCCGGTCAACGACCTCTCGCGCGGCGCACTGGTCGACGACATCGTATTCACCATTGCCCTGACCGCCATTCAGGCGCAAACGGCTTCGGACTAGAGGCCAATGAAACCCGGCGTCGAATGAAAAGACCGGGCGCGGCGCAAGACAAGAGCAAGACAAAACAATGCCGTAGCAAATGCCGGACTCACCGACGCCTGCTTCGCCGACGAGGCAACGACGCATACGGCCTGTTAGCCACAACAGTCAAAAGTATCCATCAGGCGATACTCCGCGCCGGCGGCCGATAGGCGCGATTCGACCAGCACGAAATTCCGGCAGGGCCACGACAACGGCTGGCATGCCGGCAGCGCGAGCGGAAACGCCTGCGCAGGCAGCTTGCGCACCAGCGTGACATGCGGGAAAAAATGCCATTTCGCCCGCTCCACATCACCCGCACCAAACGCAGCCGCGGAATCCCGCAGACGAGCATGCAAGCCCGCCGCCAGATCGTGCAAGGCAGCAGGCGCCGACTGGCATCCAGCCCAAAGCAGGCGATGATGCCGCCAGCCGCCCAGCCGGTCGAGCGATAGATCGAACGGCGCCATACGCACGGCACGCGCCGCAGCGAGGATTCCCGGCAACTTTTCCCGCGGCTGCTCGCCGAGAAAAGCGAGCGTCATGTGAATCGTTGCCGCCCGCGTTGCCCGCCCGCCCAAGCGCTGCGCGCAGCATTCCGCCACATCGCTTAACGCCTTCGCCACGGGGGCGGTCGGCCACAAGGCAAAAAACAGTCTCATTCGCCACCGCCTCCTACGCCGCGAGTACCGGTGACCGTAAGCAAGCGACCATCAAGCGCCAGCCAACGCCACGCAGCGCCGCCCCGTACCTCCCAGCACCACCCAGCACCTTATCCCCGCTGCACCATGAAAATTACGCCTGTGCGGGCATCCCGCCCCGCCGCCGCTTCGCATTATTTGGTGATCTTGATGCATTCGTACCAAATCGCCGGAACACCCCGGCTGTCATCCGGCCGGATGCCCTGCTGCTCGCGGGCCTTTCCCAGCAACGCCAGGGTGCGCCCGGTCACTGCCGATGCCGCGCTGTCGCAATTTTGTTTCGACTTGAAGCCCTCAATGACGATCGGCGAGACATCGCGCATTTCGCCGGGAAAAGTCATCAAATTGATGGTCAGAATCAGTACCCATTCGCTCATTACCGTCTCGGCTCCCCGTTTTTTATGGACGCGGGCCATTGTACGCCGGAAAACTTGTCCGCATGACCGGCTGCATGGACAATACGCTTTTGGATGATGGAGCAAGAACGATGTCCGGCGGTGGAGGTGGTGGATGGGGATGCCCGCACGAAGTGAACGATCTGTGCAGCAAGGTCGCCAATCGCCCATGCGATCCGGGCATGAAAGGCTGCGAACTGTATAGTCGTTATGTATTTTTTGACGCCGGAAAAAATACCCGGCTCGAACAAAAACGCAGACAGGCGCAGACGGCAGCCATGCGCAAGCAGGCGGCAGACGCTTTGCGGGGCGCTGCGGAAAACCCGGCGCAGGAGGAAGAAACGTGCGACTAGATGATCAGGAAGAAAGCCACAACATTGAGGATCGGCGCGGCGGCTATCGTGGCGGCGGTTTCGGCGGTGGGCGCATCGGCATCGGGACGATCGCGCTGGCGCTGATTGCCAGCTATTTTTTTGGCATCGACCCGATGACGGTCATCGACCTGACCTCCAACCTGCAAGGCGCTTCCTCAGTACACACGCAGGCGCCGGCGCAAAAACCGCCGGCCGATGATGCGGCGGCGCGTTTTGTCGCCAAGGTGCTGGGCAGCACCGAAGCGGTTTGGGAACAGGTCTTCCGTGAAAATGGCCGCACCTACACGCAGCCGCGCCTGGTGCTCTTCTCCGGGTCGACGCCGACGGCCTGCGGCATGGGACAGTCGGCGATGGGGCCGTTTTACTGTCCTGGCGACCAGCGCGTCTATATCGATCTATCGTTCTTCCGCGATCTGCGGCAGCGTTTCCAGGCGCCGGGCGAATTCGCGCAGGCATACGTCATCGCGCATGAAGTCGGCCACCACGTACAAAACCTGCTCGGCATCTCGGATCAGGTCCATCAGGCGCAACAACGCAGCAGCCGCGCCAAGGCCAATGCGCTGTCGGTACGTCTCGAATTACAGGCCGACTGTCTGGCGGGCGTTTGGGGAAACCGCGCCGATGCCGCCAAGGCCATCATCGAGCCGGGCGAGATCGAACAGGCGCTCAATGCCGCCGCCCAGATTGGCGATGACCGCCTGCAACAGCGCACGCAAGGGCGCGTCGTGCCGGAATCCTTTACCCACGGCAGCGCCGCACAGCGTGTACGCTGGTTCAAACGCGGAATGGAAAGCGGCGACCTCCGCCAGTGCGACACCTTCCGGGCGGACGCGCTGTAATCCAGACATCGCGGCGCCCTTCGCCAACCTACAGCGTTGCCGTGTTGACCTGGCACTGCCGTACTGCTTGTACTGTCAGCGGCTCGCCGCCTTGTCTTTGGCAAAGTTGAGCCGCTATGTTTTAGGCGTCTCCGAACACCCCGCTCCAAAATTCTTGCAAACAGGACAGAAAACATAAAATGCGCTGAGACGCCCTAAATATAAGGGCTCCAAAGCATCACAAAACATAACTTGGAACACTGCGCCCGACCAACCCTCTCAAACCCGTGTAGATAGGGCATTTCCGGGCATACTACTCTGACCTTCTTTATTCATGCGGTTTTCGGAGAAGGTGCCGGAAACGCCCTATCCACACGGGTTTCGGAGCACCCTAAAAGCCTCTCTCCCTGTGGGAGAGAGGTTTGGAGAGAGGGCAAGGCGGGTAAAAAAGACACAGAAGAAAAAATCAAATTTCCCCTGAAATAATAAACTTGTTGCCCTCTCTGCCCCTTCGGGGCATCTCCCCCACAGGGGAGAATTAAAAACCCATCAACTGCCGGCGCTACCGCTCCGTTACGCCTTCCTCAAAAATAGTGCCCGAGAGCCCGCGTATTTAGGGCATCTCCAAAGGGGTTGCCCTAGAGACTTTATAAACAGGGCAACGCCGAACACCCCGCCCTGAGACCCTTACAAACAGACCAGAAAACATAAAATGCTTTGAAGCGCCCTAAATACAAGGGCTTTAGAGCATCAAAAAACATGAACCAGAGCACTGGGCCCGGCCAACTCTCTGGAAGCCGTGTAGATAGGGCACCTCCGGACGCATGCCTTGAAGCCCTTTATTGATAAGGGTTCCAGAGGCACCTGCTCTGAGTTTCTTGATCCATGCGGGGTTCAGAAAGGCATATCCGGAAACGCTCTATTCACACGGGTTTCGGAGTAGGTTTCGGGAAACGCCCTATTTCCGCGGGCTCCAGAGGAGCGCTCCAAAAGCTTAATAGCTGCTCAACTTTGCCAAAAGACAAGGCGGCGAGCCGCTGACAGTACATTCAGTACGGCAAGGCGAGCCAACGCCGTATTTTGGCAAAGGAAGCCGCTATTTCAGAGGGGCGCGGGGCGGCTTGGCGGAAGCAAGGGCTTGATTGTCTGAGCGTAAGCGAGTGATCAAGCCCGCCGCCAGGCGGCCCGCGACAACGAGTCTTCTGCGCCTAGGGGTCGCATTTACTCGCTTCGCTCGCACTGCGTGCCGTTGCTAAAGCAACGTTCAAAATCCTTCGGATTTTGCTTTGCTGACTTTCTTTGGCGAGGCAAAGAAAGTCAGCGGGGTGCGCTGTCGCTCAGCGCAACCGCATCAAGAGAAGTTTCGTGGGTGGAAGTCAGCGCGCTGGTCTTGGTAATCTTGTTTTTTAGTTTTAGAGCATCTCCAAGGGGGATGCTCCGGAGCCCTTGTAAACGGGGCATTTCCAGGTGCTTGCACGCTATCCCCCGTATTTAGGGATTCTCCGAATGGGTACCCTGAAGCCCTTGTAAACAGGGCGTTTCAGAAGGGCTGCCGCCAGCCCCTTATTGATAAGGGCTCCAGAGGTACCTGCCTGCAAACACCCTATCCGCGCGGATTTGCGGGCAGCCTCTTGGAAACGCTTTTTCCACGCGGTAAAGTGGCGGCTCCGGGCAGTGACAGCCATTTCATCATCCATAACAAGGAGTCTGTGATGCGCACCATGAAGATCGGAAAGTCGGGCGTGGAGGCATCCGTTGTCGGGATCGGCAGTTGGGCGATTGGCGGCGACAGCATGTGGGGGGCGAGCGATGATGCGGAGTCTATCCGCACCATCCATCGCGCCCGCGAACTGGGCGTCACCCTGCTGGATACGGCGCCGGTGTATGGCTTCGGCCATAGCGAGGAGGTCGTCGGCAAGGCGCTGGCCGGGCGACGCAGCCAGTATGTCCTGTCGACCAAATGCGGTTTGCGTTGGGATATTCAGGAAGGCGGGCTGCATATGGAGCGCGACGGCGCGCGTATCGTGCGCAATACCCGCCCGGAGTTCATCGCCCAGGAAATCGAAGCCAGCCTGCGTCGCCTGAAGACTGACTATATCGACATTTATATCGTCCATTGGCAGGCGCAGCCGGAATATCCCTGCCCGATTGCCGACACCATGGGCTGTCTGCTCCGGCTCAAGCAGCAGGGCAAAATCCGCGCCATTGGCGCCTCGAACCTCGACGAAGCACACTTCAGGGAGTACGTCGCCGCCGGACAGCTCGATCTGATTCAGGAAAAATACAGCATGCTCGATCGCGGCGCCGGCGAGCGCCTGTTCGGCTTGTGCGATGAATATGGCGTGACTTTCCAATGCTATTCCCCGCTTGAACGCGGCATCCTGACCGGCAAGATCACGCCCGAATCGCCTGTATTCATGGGGCTGGCGCGCAGCAAGATCAAATGGTTCGCGCCGGAAAATCTGGCGAAGATCGGCGTCTTGGCCGAAAAATGGGCGCCTCTGTGCAAAAAATACGCTTGCACCATGACGCAGCTGGTTATTGGCTGGACGGCGGCGCAGGGCAACGGCCGCAATATCAACGTGCTATGCGGCGCCCGTAAGGCTTACCAGATTGAGGACAATGCCAAAGGCGGAGATGTGGTGCTCGATGCGACGGATATTGCCGCCATGCGCCGCGATGTCGAAGCCATCGCCTGAACGCGCGCATCCGGCGGCGCCGGCTGCCGGACGCGCTGGCAGTGCGTGGTGTCGCCAGAATTTATATTCAGCAGTCGGTC
>CALHZD010000021.1 GCA_938040985.1 uncultured Propionivibrio sp. | reverse complement strand
ATACTGGACATCTAGACAAACCATTTTTTGATTTTGAAAATAGTTTTAAAGGAGCTAAGAAATGATCAACCCGCTATCACTCTTTGAACAAACCCAATTGGCGGAAGCCAATTGAGTTTTGTTATCAAATAAGAATGGATTTTTAATAAAGAAATATTTACTAATTTTTCGGATTATTTTCAAGGCAATAGGCAGTCATCAGCTTATTGAGGGTTTTGCAAAGCTTTCTGGTTTTCTCTTGGTGTTTTTAATTGATTGAGAAATACGATGCGCAGATTCCTTAAAACAGGTTTCTGCCAGGTTTTGCAAAGGTTTCATTTTTTTCGGATGAATATCTTGCCCGAGATGCTTTCGGGAACTTTTTGCTGCCCGGAATCTCAATGCCGTTGCAACTTGCCGATGGCGCGCATTTAGGCGGCGGTTTTGCCGCGCCCTCCGGTTGAAGGGCGGATGCAATTGCCCGGTTTTTGGGATTGCGTATGTTTTTTATCTCAGGTTCTGTGGCGGGCTGTCTGCGTCCGGAGGTGGTTGCATGGGTTTTTCGGCGCTTTCCGGAAAACTTTTGAATAATGATGAAAGGAGACATTGATGGAAAACTGGAATGAGTACCGCAAGGAACTGATGGCGCGCGTGGGCGAACTGGGCAAACTTTCGCCGGATACCGTTGCTGGCTACCAGGCGCTCGCTGGCGCGGGCAAGAAGACGCAGCATCTCGACGCAAAAACGCGCGAATTGATTGCGCTGGCCGTGGCTGTGACCACGCGCTGTGACGGCTGTATCACCATGCATGTGGCGGAGGCCGCCAAGCTTGGGGTCAGCCGCGAGGAGATTGCCGAAGCGCTGGGCGTTGCTGTGGCGATGAATGCAGGCGCCGCCGTGGCGTATTCGGCGCGTGTACTGGATGCGTTTGCCGCACAGGGCTAAACGTCCGGATGTGAGGGCTGGAATTTCGCATCCGCAATCGGCGCGCGGGGTTTGGCAGCATGATGCTGATCCCGCGCGCTTTTTTATTGTTTCTCTTGCATCCGGCTTCAGGATCGGGCATTGCGATCCGTTAATTTTCGATGCGCCGGTTTTTGATGTGCCGGAAGTGCGAAACGGCGAAAATCCGCAGCGCTGGAAATCCAAGATGCCGGGAATCAGCGTGTATCGTACCGGACGGACGGCGGGTTGATGGCGGCGGCATCGGGCGCGCAGGCTTTGGCACTGTTTGGGGGCGCGGTTCGATGATGTGGACGTCAGAAAAGCGCCAGAGAGTTGCACCGGCCGGGACGCTGCCGGATGTGCGCAGAGAGTTAGGGCATTGCGGGCAACGGGCGCAAAAGCGGCGGCCGGGCGCTGCCTGGTGCGCGGGTAGCATTGAGGGCGTCCGCGCACGCTGACAGCGACGTTGAGCGCAATGCGAGTGAACGTGCGCGCAGGCGAACAGGCATGAGAGCGTGTCGAAAAACGCGCTGCAATGCTGCCGGGCGGCGGCGCGGTTTCGCTGCCCGGAAAGACGACAAGCGAAGAACTATTGGACTATTTGGGAATGGAATGAGCAGAAGTGAATAGGGATAAGCGGGAATGAAATGGAGGGAATGTGGAAGGAGTGTGGAAGGAGTGTGGAAGGAGTGGGCGGGTCGCCACAGGTTGCGTGAGAATTACCAAATGGAAGGAAGCGGAATGGAATGCCGCAGGTTGCGCGAGGGGAGACTGAGCTTTTGCGCTGCGCATACGCCTATGTTGCGCCGGGTGTGTAAGTCTTTGTTTTAATTGACGGCGCGGGGCAATCAGCGTTTAATGTTGCCTGGTGCCCAGGAAGGGACTCGAACCCCCACAGTGTTGCCACCACTAGGACCTGAACCTAGCGCGTCTACCAATTTCGCCACCTGGGCCTGCCTAACGACGAAGCGAAGGCCGCATTCTAAGGGAATGAACTCAAATGTCAATAAGAAAGCTTTCAAAAATCAGAAAAAACGACCCGTTTTTCCAGCGTGAAATGGCGAAATATGAGCTGCCGCTGCCCTCCCGCGAATACATCGTGCAGACGCTGACCGAGCAAGGCCGGCCGGTTAGTCTGGATTTTCTCTGCGACCTGCTCGATGTGCGCAAGGCCGAGCGCGAGCCATTCGTGCGCCGTCTGGCGGCGATGGAGCGCGAGGCGCAATTGATGCGCAACCGCAAGGGGGCGTACATCCTGCCGGAACGCGCCAGCCTCATTGCCGGGCGGGTTGAGGGGCATCCGGACGGCTATGGCTTCTTCATCCCGGACGATGGCAGCGACGATCTTTTTCTCGATGCCAAGCAGATGACCAAGGTGCTGCATCGGGACCGGGCGCTGGTGCGCGTGACTGGCATCGATCGTAAGGGGCGGCGCGAGGCGGCGATTGTCGAAGTGACCGAGCGCGCCAACAGCCGGATCGTCGGGCGCGTGCTGGTCGAGCACGGCATCATGCTGGTGGCGCCTGAAAACCGGCGGATTCACCAGGACATCCTCATCGTTGCCGATCAAAAGGTAGGCAAACAGGCCGGCAAACGGCCCCAGCCCACAGCAGGCCAGGTGGTGATGGTCGAAATCATCGAGCAGCCGACGCGCCATTCGCAGCCGATCGGCCGTGTTGTCGAAGTCCTCGGCAATTACGCCGACCCCGGCATGGAAGTCGAAATCGCCCTGCGCAAGCATGAGCTGCCTTTTGAGTTTTCGCCGGAAGCCGTCAAGGAAGCCCGCGCCTTGCCGGCCAAGGTCAGAAAAGCCGATCTGGCGGGGCGCCGCGACCTGCGCGATCTGCCGCTGGTGACGATTGACGGCGAAGCGGCCAAGGATTTTGACGACGCCGTTTTTGCCGAGAAAAAAGGGCGCGGCTGGCGGCTGGTGGTGGCGATTGCCGACGTCAGCCATTACGTGCGGCCGGGCGCGGCGCTCGATCGTGAGGCCTGCGCGCGCGGCAATTCGGTGTATTTCCCGCGCCGCGTCATTCCCATGCTGCCGGAAAAGCTGTCCAACGGCCTGTGCTCGCTCAATCCCGAGGCCGATCGGCTGGCGATGGTCTGCGACATGGAGATCAGCGCCGGCGGCCTCGTCAAGGCGTATGCCTTCTATCCGGCCGTGTTCCGTTCGGCGGCGCGGCTGACCTACACGCAGGTCTGGGCGTGGCTGTCCGGCGCCGCAGCAGACCCGGCGGCAGATTCAGCGGCAGACCCGGCGGCGTTCGGCCACGCCATTCCCGCGCAGGCGCAACCCTCGCTGCGGGCTTTATATACGCTGTTCGGCATCCTGCTCAAAGCGCGGCGCAAGCGCGGCGCGATCGATTTTGAGACGGTGGAAACGATGATGCTGTTCAACGACCAGGGGAAAATCGAGAATATCGTGCCGGTTGAGCGCAACGACGCGCACCGGCTCATCGAAGAATGCATGCTGGCGGCTAACGTCTGCGCCGCGGATTTTCTCGAAAAGCACCATCATCCGTGCCTGTACCGCGTGCATGAAGGGCCGACGCCGGAAAAACTCGAACAACTGCGCGCTTTTCTCAAGGAATTTGGCCTCAGCCTGTCGGGCGGCGCGCATCCGGCTGCCAAGGATTACGCGGCGCTGATGGAAACGGTCAAATCCCGCCCGGATGCCACGCTCCTGCAAACGGCGATGCTGCGCTCGCTGCGGCAGGCGGTGTATAGCCCGGACAACGTCGGCCACTTCGGGCTGTCCTACGAGCACTACACGCACTTCACTTCGCCGATCCGGCGCTATCCCGACCTGCTCGTGCATCGGGCGATCAAGGCGCTGCTCGCGGGCGCGACATACCGGCCCGGCAAATGGGACGAAATCGGCCTGCACTGTTCGATGACCGAGCGGCGCGCCGACGAGGCGACGCGCGACGTGACCAACTGGCTCAAGTGCTATTACATGCGCGAGCGCATCGGCGAAGTTTTTGCCGGGACGATCGCCTCGGTCGTGCACTTTGGCGTATTTGTGGCGCTGGATGCGGTGTATGTCGAAGGGCTGGTGCATGTCTCCGAATTGGGCGAGGACTACTTCCAGTTCGACCCGGTGCGCCATGAAATGCTGGGCGAACGCACCGGCCGGCGTTTCCGGCTTGGCGACCGCCTCTGCGTCAAGCTGGTGCGCGCCGATCTGGAAAGCGGGCGTATTGATTTTGTCCTGGCCGACGCCGACGAAGCCGCCCAGATTGCTCCACCCGCCCCATCCGAATGGCAGGCGGCCGAATCGGGCGCGTCGCCGCGTCCGGAAAAGGCTGCTGGAAAAAAGGTGAAAAAGGCAGCGCAAAAAACAGCACAAAAGACAGCGCACAAGGCATCAGGAAAAGCATCAGGAAAGGCACCGAAAAAAGCACCGAGAAAAACTGCACCCGGCCGGGCCGGACGCACGTCTGCCGGCGCGCCGCTCCGCTCCGAAAAATCGGCAAGGCACTGAACGGAGGATTGAATTTTCATGAGCCAGTCTTCGCATTCCGGCGCACCCGCATCGGCTTCTGCCGGCTTTATTCACGGCTTCCATGCCGTCATCGCCAAACTGCGGCACCAGCCGGAGGCCATTCTTGAAATCTTCATCGACGGCGAGCGGCGCGACGCCCGCATGCGCGACCTCCTGCGCCATGCCGAATTGCACGGCGTGCGCGTCATGGCGGTCGACGGCAAGCGGCTCGACGGCATGGCCGGCGGACGGATGCGCCATCAGGGCGTCGTCGCCCGCGTTTTGGGCCAGCGGCGGCCGGTGGCGCTTGACGACGTTCTCGATACGCTCGAAGAACCCGCCTTCCTGCTCGTGCTCGACGGCATTCAGGACCCGCACAACCTGGGCGCCTGCCTGCGCGTGGCCGATGCCGTCGGCGCGCACGCCGTCATTGCCCCCAAGGACCGCGCCGCCGGGCTGACGCAGGCGGCCGTCAAAGTCGCCAGCGGCGCGGCGGAAAGCGTGCCCTATATCACCGTGACCAATCTCGCCCGCACGCTGCGCGAACTTCAGGAACGCGGCATCTGGGTGATTGGCGCCGATGCCGAAGGGCAGGAAGAACTCTACCGCGCACAATGGCCGGCGGGCACGGCCTGGGCGCTAGGCGCCGAAGGCGTCGGCCTGCGCCGCCTGACGCGCGAGACCTGCGACCAGCTCGTCACCATTCCCATGCTCGGCTCGGTGCAAAGCCTCAATGTCTCGGTCGCCGCCGGCGTCTGCCTGTACGAAGCGCGGCGGCGGCTGACGGCCGCGCGCTGAACGCTTGCAGTGACCGTCCGCAACGATCGGCTGGAACCGGTGTCCTTTAGGCATTTGCCTGCACGGAGTGCGGCGAACTGAACATCCGCGACCAGTCGCAGCGACCGGCCGCAAGCCCGCGTCTTTTGGGCATTTCAGATGAAGCGGCGTCGCAGCCCGCGTCCCTAGGGCGTTTCAGGCTAGGTGCCCCGGAACCCGCGTCAATCGGGCGTTTGCGAGTAGGCGACCCGGAAACCCTTATTCCGCGCGGGTTCCCGGCCTGCCTGGCTGGAGAAGCCCGTTTTACGCGGGCTGGAGGTGGGGTAATGGGGCGAAAGGCGGAGCGCCGAGCGCGACAGGCGCTGGAGCCAATGCGCCAAGGACGTTGAGTGTGTGCGGCGGGCTGAACGCCCGCAGTGACTGGCCGAATGATCGGCCGCAAGCCTGTGTCCTTAGGTATTTGCCTGTACGAAGCGCGGCGGCGGCTGACGGCCGCGCGCTGAACGCCGGCAACGACCGGCCGCAAGCCCACGTCTTTTGGGCGTTTCCGGGGTACCTACCCGCCAGCCCTCGCTAACCCACTCCCAGCGGGCGTTTCAGCCATACGGCTGCCGACGCCTGCACCTGTACCGCTACGCCAGCGCATATTTCTGAAGCGCTGGGGCGCACTTACCACAAGGCCGCTGCCTGCGCACCCGCTGAGCCGGAGCTACTGCCTCCGCACTCAGGTTGATCGACGGCAAAACGTCAAAATACCGCCCGCCGGAACCCCGTGTCTTTTGGGCATTTCAGGTTTGTTTACCTACGAACGCTTTCCCGACCTGGGCATCCCAAATACGACCAATCTGCTGGGGGATTTGACGGTTTGAAGCAGCGTTTGCGGTGCCATCGGGGCTTGAAAAATGAGAGTAAGCTGCGGTTTATAAAAGATTATTTTTCAAAAACTCCGCCCTAAAAATACCTATTTTGTCCATTACGCCTGAATTTCTTCATACTTTTTCATCTGGCTCCGGTGTGGTACGCAATATTTTCGCCGGTTTACTGCTTTTTCAACGGATAAACGCCTGTATTGCACCTCAGGGCTGATCGGGCTGGATATTGCCAGTGCCGAGCTGCCTGAAGTACAGAGTTTGCGGGTGGATGTGGGCGCGCTGGGAGCCATGTTCAAACGGGGCACTATCCGCTTCGGTGCCAGAAACGCGCTGCGTTACGTGGAAAATCCCTACAAAGTTTATAAGCTGATTTAGCAAACCGTAGTAGACATCACCACCGATCGCCAGTTACCCAACCAATTGCGCCCCCGAAGAAAACCCGGGTTACCACACCCGGATATAAGCCTTAATATTTGCAGGTGCAAAAAGGCCGTCTGAAAGATTTTTCTGCTTTTAGACGGCCTCTTATTGTTTAAATAAAGGCGGAACCTTAACCGCCCAGCTGCGTGGTTTTATTGACAATAATCTCCACACGTCGGTTTTTGGCACGGCCTTCCGGATTATCGCTGCCGTCGGGGTGGGTATTGGGCGCAACGGGGTTTGTCGCACCTTGGCCTTTGATTTGATAATTCTGATTCAGGCCTTTCGCTTCAAACCAGTTTTTTACTGCCTGTGCACGTGCCAAAGACAAGCGTTGGTTGTAAGCATCAGAGCCTTTGCTGTCGGTATAGCCGATAATCAGAATCAGCCCTTTGCCTTTTTGACGGATGACATCGGCGGCTTTTTGCAGTTCGGCATCGGCTTCGGGTTTGAGTTCGGCTTTGTCGAAATCAAATAATACATCCGACGATAAATTGATCTGGATGTTGAAGCCTGTTTCCGTGCCGCTCAAGCTGCTGCCCTGTGCCGACAGGCTGCTTCCTTGGCTAGAAAGGTTGCCGCCTTGCGCCGACAGGCCGCTTTCTTGGGTAGAAAGGTTGCCGCCTTGTGCCGACAGACTGCTTCCTTGGGTAGAAAGGTTGTTGTCCTGTGCTGACAGGGTGGAAGAAACCGACTCAGCAGGAGCAGCGGCGGGTACCTGTTCGGGAATAGGCGCCGAGGCATTAGGCTGGGTTTGCGGTATTACAGTCGTGCTGGCGGCAGAAGCCTGATTTTGTGGCTTGGCAGGTTCGGGTTCCTGTCCGCAGGCACACAAGGCGGAAAGCGCCGCAACACAGGTAAGGAAACGCAATGTTTTCATAAAACAATCTCTACTGGAGCGGTGTGCAGACCGCCCTAAGCAGCCTGCACATCACCAAGTGGAAAATCAGCGGCTCACTGGCACCGAATCAAACGAGCCCGCACCGGGGAAATCGATGGTGATGGTGGGCGTTGTGGCGGCCGGGGCGGGGAATTTGAGCGCGACGATTCTGGGTGAACTGCCTGACACGCTTATATCCTTGCCTTGGGGAGAGGGGTCAACCATATATTTGCCGTTTTCGTCTTGCAGCAGGCTGATGCGCTTGCTGGTGCTTTCGTCGATATAGGCAAAATCGGCAACCTTGCCGGTACGCGCGATCGTGTATTTATAGCCGCCGTTTTCATTTTTAGCCGGTATAAACATAAATTCCACATTCAGAATCTGGCCGACCACTTTTACTTTGGTTAAGGCCAGTGTGCCCCCTTCGCCAAACGGTTTGGACTGGATGGCCTGCGCGGCCGGGTCTTGCTGCTGTTGCGGGGCAGCCGGCTCGCGGATCAGGCTGGGGCTGGAAGGGGGCTCGGGAGTAGGTGCTGGCGGAGCAGGTGGAGCGGGCTGAGGGTTGGGTGTAGGCACTGGCGGAGCAGGTGGGGCGGGATGAGGGTTGGGAGCTTGCTCCTGCGCCTGAGGGGGCGGAGTCGGCTCAGGTTCTTTTTGGCAGGCAGTCACAGTCAGTAAGGCAAAAGCAGACAAAACGACAAGAGTACATTGGGAAATACGCATTTTTGGATACCTCTCTTAAGTTGGATACTGCAATAAGATTATGATTAGACGCTCCTTTGTATACCAAGCATCCCAATAAAATTCAAGCAAACTACTGCTGTGCGAATTTTTGAAACCTTTTTGAAACCTATATGTACGAAGGTTTTTCCCCATTTGGCTGTGCTGAAATTGCGTTTTAATTTTGTGGAAGTTTCTCTTGCAGACGGCCTTTTTCATCTTTGAGGTTTGCATATTCGAATTTCAGGTGCAACACCGAAATCAATTTTACAGACTTACCTAAAAACAGCGTATTCGGTGTTTTATAACCCAATGTTTTCCTCGGACGGTTGTTCAACGCTTCCTGCACACGGTGGATTTCGGCTTCGCTGATTTCATTGAAATCCGGGCGTAATGGACAAATTTCATGCTAAAAATTGCTGCCGCCCTTACGCTACAAGGCTTTACGAGAAGTCAAAACCTCTGAACACAAAAAACGCCTTTTTTGCGGCGCCAAACAGGTCAAGAAAAACGGGCGCCGTGACAACGGTAAACAGCAATACCGCTGCGTCTGCTGTAAGCGGCAATTCATAGGGAGACGACGCCTTAACCCCCACACCCTTTGGCAGCGCTACAGCGAAGGCAAACAAACCGCCGAACAGCTTGCCGAGTAGCATGGATGCAGCATCAAAACCATCTGCCGTCACCTCGACCAAGCCGCCACACAAGCCGATTGCGCGCGGCCACAGGCGCCTGTGAATCGCATCATGGATGCCACCTATATAGCCAAACATCTAAAAAAATCGTAACTGTGTTGTGCCGCCTTGCCGTACTACTTGCACTGTCTGCGGCGGCGCGCCTTGTTACGCTTTCCCGACCTGGGTATCCCAAATTCGACCAATCTTCTGGAGGGGAAATTCGGTGATTTGAAGCAGCATTTGCAGTGCCATCAAGCTAAAAAGGAGCGTAAGTTACGGTTTATAAAAGATTATTTCAGAAAGAAATGAAGGGGAGCGCATGAAATTTGTCCATTACGCCAGTTTTTTCAGTTCGTAAAGCAAGTCGAGCGCTTGCCGGGGGGTGAGGCTGTCCGGGTCGAGGGTGCGTAAACGAAGCAGGGCGGGCGGCGGCGAAGGCGGAGGTAATTCTGCGGCGGCGGGCGGCGCGCGTTCGGGCAGAGCGGCGAACAGGTCGGGTTGCAGCGGGTTGATCGCGGTGCGTTGCTCGAATTCGCGCAATTGTCGTTTGGCCGCTTTGACGACCGGCGCGGGAATGCCGGCCAGCGCGGCGACCTGGATGCCGTAGCTCTGGCTGGCGGGGCCTTCTTCGACGGCGTGCAGGAAGACGATTTTGTCGCCGTGTTCGATGGCGCCGAGGTGGACATTGGCCAGTTCCGGGTATTCGCCGGCGAGCAGCGTCAGCTCGAAATAGTGTGTGGCGAATAGCGTCAGCGCGCGGTTTTTTTCGATGAGATGCCGGCAGATGGCAAAGGCCAGCGCCATGCCGTCGAAGGTCGAGGTGCCGCGCCCGACTTCGTCCATCAGCACCAGGCTGTTGGCGGTGGCGTGATGCAAGATAGCCGCCGATTCGGTCATTTCGACCATGAAGGTCGAGCGGCCAGAGGCGAGGTCGTCGGCGGCGCCGATACGGGTAAAAATCTGGTCGAGCGGGCCGATGACGGCGCGCCGGGCGGGCACGAAGCTGCCGATGTGCGCCATCAGCGCGATCAGCGCGGTTTGCCGCATGTAGGTCGATTTGCCGCCCATGTTGGGGCCGGTGATAAGCAGCAGGCGGCGGGCGTCGGTCAGGTGCGTGTCGTTGGCGATGAAGGTTTCACCGCCGGGCAGCTCGTTTTCGACGACCGGGTGGCGTCCGCCTTCGATGTGCAGCCCCGGCTCGGATGAGAATTCCGGGCGGCAGTAATCGTAGGTGTGCGCGGTTTCGGCCAGCGCGGCAAGCAGGTCGAGGTGGGCAACGGCACGGGCGATGCTTTGCAGGCGCGGCAGATCGGCCTGTAGGGTGGTCAGGATCGCTTCGTAGAGCTGCTTTTCGCGCGCGAGCGCGCGTTCCTGCGCCGACAGGGCTTTATCCTCGAACGCCTTGAGTTCCGGCGTGATGTAGCGCTCGGCATTTTTCAGCGTCTGGCGGCGGCGGTAATCGTCCGGCACCTTGCCGGCGTTGGCGTGCGTAATTTCGATGTAGAAGCCATGCACGCGGTTGTATTCGACCTTGAGGCTGGCGATGCCGGTGCGCTCGCGTTCGCGCGTTTCCAGTTCGATGAGGTAGGTGCCGCAGTGGTCGTTGATCCCGCGCAGTTCGTCCAGCTCGGCGTCGTAACCGCTGGCGATGACGCCGCCGTCCCGCAGCAGTGCCGCCGGTTCCGGGCAGATGGCGCGGGCAAGCAGGTCGGCCGCGCTCTCCGGTGTTTGCAGTTCGCCATGCAGCGTTTGCAGCAATGGGGCGGCGCGTGCGCTTTCGGTGGCCAACGGTGCGCGTAGTTCGGCAAGCCGGTGCAGGCTGTCGCGCAGGCCGGCAAGGTCGCGCGGGCGGGCGCTCATCAGCGCGATGCGTCCGGCGATGCGTTCAATGTCGGCAAAGCCACGCAGGGTGCGGCGGATGTCGCGTGCGGCCTGGCCGCCTGCGTCAAGCAGCGCGGCGATGGCCGTATGGCGTGCGGCGGGGATCGCCGGGTCGCGCAGCGGGTGGTGCAGGGCGTGGCGCAGAGCGCGCGAGCCCATCGAGGTGACGCAGGCATCGAGCAGGCTAAAGAGCGTCGGCGATGCCTGGCCGCGCAGGGTTTCCGTCAGTTCCAGATTGCGCCGCGTTGCCGCGTCGAGGCCGAGAAAGGCGCTGTCGCGTTCGACGCTCAGCGAGAGGACGTGCGGCAGGGCGCGCGCCTGCGTCGTCCGGGCGTAGCGCAGCAGGGCGCCGGCGGCGGCGATGGCCGGGCGTAAACCATCCGCGCCGAAGCCGGCGAGCGAGGCGGTTTTGAAATGCGCGCACAGGTCGCGCGTGGCCGCTTCGCTGTCGAAATGCCAGTCAGGCTGCCGGGTGAGGGCAATGGCTGCGGCCGGCGCGGAGAGCGCTTGCAGGAAGGCCGGTTCTTGCAGACTTTCCGGGACGATGATTTCAGCCGGCTGGATACGTTCGAGGCTTGCTGTCAGCGCATCGGGCGCCATTTCGCTGACCCGGAATTCGCCGCTGGCCAGGTTCAGCCAGGCCAGGCCGACGCGCTGGCGATTCATGCTGACGGCCATCAGCAGGGCGTCGCGCTTGTCGTCGAGCAGTGCGGCGTCGGTCAGCGTGCCGGGCGTGACGATGCGCGTGACGGCGCGTTCGACCGGCCCCTTGCTGGTCGCCGGGTCGCCGATCTGGTCGCAGATAACGACCGATTCGCCGAGCCGGACGAGGCGGGCCAGGTATTGCTCAAGCGCGTGGTAGGGGACGCCGGCCATCTTGATCGGCACGCCGGCGCTTTGGCCGCGTGTGGTCAGCGTGATGTCGAGCAGGCGGGCGGCTTTTTCGGCATCTTCGTAGAACAGTTCATAGAAGTCGCCCATCCGGTAGAGCAGCAACAGGTCGGGATACTGCGCCTTGATGCCGAAATACTGGCGCATCATCGGCGTGTGCGAGGAAAGCTTGTCTTTACTCATGCCTCGGGGTTTTTGTTTTCCATGCCATCAAGCTTTGCTACTAGCGTATATTCAATGCCACGACGGTCAAACTCGCTTTGCATCTATTGAGTAAGCTTCATGACTAAGGGTATGAAAACCAAAAGAAGTCTCTTTTTGATATCGCAAGATGCCCATTCGTATTGAATTTTTTGTCTCTGCCCAGATTGGTCTGATCCTTCAGCAAATATGCCCAGCTCTTCACATGGACGCCATGGGGGGGTTGAGCTAAGTGCGTTGACCTTGTTTTTAATGCTATTGAGAGTTTCCTGTTGAAGTGCATATTTTCGCTTGTGTGAGTAGCCGTTTCGGATTTCATTGAACTTGTCGAAAATTTTTGCGTACTCTGTTGCAAAACCTAGATTTTGTGCAATGGCTAGCTTTATCTTGAATGGCACAAAAATTTTTCCGAAGAGGCTATTTGCTCCTGTGACGCGATCGCACCAAATATTCAGGAACTCTTCCAAAACCAGATGCGCTCGCAGTACAACACTTACTTCATCGAGCGAATTCAACATGGCCAAATAATCTTCACCATCGAATACTCTTTCAAAGTCGCCGCCAATTCTGACGTATGTGTCGGTTTCGTGGGTAGGTGATGGAATGTCTATTTTCTTTTCAGGCATAAGACTGTTCTCTAGGACAGATGACCGAAAATTTGCTGGTTGGCACCATGACGGTGTTCCGGTGCATATGAGCAGACTAAGGATGGGAAGGAAGCCATGGCATGGCCTTCCGTACCATACGTAATCAATGGCCTTCTGTCTTGGGTACGGTACGTACGAAACATGACTTCATGCGCTGTGCATGTCAGATTTGTTTGGTGCCCGGGACAGGCATCGGAAATCTAGCATTTCAGCGGCTTGCACAACATATTTGGGTTTTTTGGATAACCGGGGCTTAGGGTGCGGGACGGAATTGGAGTTCGATGCCGTCGCCGCTGATGGTGAGCCGGCCGCTTTCGTGTTTAAGGGTTTTAACGACGCTGATCGCATCCAGGTAGTCTCTTTCGAGACGCATGGTTTCCGCCGGGCCGGCCATCAGGGTAGTCGTTGGTGGTTCGGTGTGTTCGATGCGGCCGTCGTGGATTTTTACCGGCACGCGGTAGTGGTTGATGGCGGAAACGCCCGTGAAGGCATCTTTTTCCTGGATGAGGGTGATTTTGCCGTCTTTGGTATTCAGGGGCTTGCCTTTTACCTTGCCAGCAACGAGTATCCATTTGCTGCTGCTACTGTTTGAACTGTTGCCGCTGTTATTTGTGGTTTGTGGCGCACCGGATACGCCGGCCTGGCAGGCGGCGAGCAAGAGTGCGGTCATGAGGCTGGCAATTTTGGGCATTTTTTCCATGGCGTTTCTCTCTGGTCGTTATGCAGTTTTCGTGGCAGCCATTATAAAGCAGCCTTTTCCCATTCCGGACTGGAAGCGTTCGGATGAAAGTCAGGAGGTTTCTGGCAGGGCCAACTCGCCACGCGCGCAGTAGATAAGCCCTGCCAAGGATCACCGCCATGTGCTGTGGCCGGCGATAGCCGGTGGGATGCGTTCATCAGAAACGCGGCCGCCTGGCTGACACTCCGGCACATCTCGCCCGGCCGATAGCTCATGGCGCATAACATGCGCCGTATCTGATCCGGTGAAATCAATACTTCACTGTTTTGTGATATCGCCGGTACGTCAGTGATGTCTTATGGTGCCCGGGACGGGGGTCGAACCCGTATAGCCTTGCGGCCGAGGGATTTTCTTCACACTTCGGCTTTCGCCGCCGGCCGTGTAACCACAACCGTTCGTGCGCTGGACTATGCCTTCGCCGTAGCGCAATGCGCGACAGGCGCCCCCCGTCTAGTCTCTACACCTTCCCATTGCTGGGCTTGGCTCGGCGTTGCCGCGGTGGTTGCATCATTGCCGATGCCCCACCAGGGGGTTCGCCGAATTTGAGGGGATTCACGCGGGCGCTTTCGCTTCCCGGTGCTCAATTTTCAAGTCCCTTGTGTCTACCAATTTCACCACCCGGGCGGTGAGGCGAGCCATTTTACCGGAGCGCTGCGCTTGCGTAAAATCGCCGGTATCGACCGCGGGTGCCGACATATTAAACGGCGGCGCGGGGAACAATACCTATGAATTTAACGGCGCTTTCGGCTCATGTGTCAGCGCCAATTACCTCTACTTCTACAAAGAGACCACTTAAATGGCCGCACTGCTTATTTTCTTTCTGACCTGGTTGTATTACCGCGCTGTCCGGAAAGTGCTTAAACGGGTTAAACCCTATTGGGGCAAAGCGCTAGTGATCGTGATTGCCCTGTTGATTCCCACGGCCGATGCGGTGTATGGCCGCCACAAACTCAAACGGCTTTGCGCGCAGGAGGGCGGGCTGCACATCTATCGGGTTGTAGAAGGGGTGAAAGGCTTTGAAAGCCCGAGTATTCGGCCAGATAAAGGCTGGTTAGGCATCGGGAAATATCAGTTTATGGAAGGTGAAGATTCTCCTGGGAAGTATTCACGCCTTAGCCTGCGCCCTGACGGAACGTACTTGCACGAGGTCGACATTACACCAATGAGTGAATACGCTTATAAATACAAACCTGGGAATCTTAAAGATATTTATTTACGTGACGAAAAGCTTATTTATGTTCGGGCGACCGGTGAGGTACTCGGGCGTTACGTCAATATTTACTATGCTGGCGGCTGGGTGGAAAGAGCCATCAATGGGCCTGTATGCCGCGCGTGGAAATTCTGGGGTGTGTGAATATCCCTCGCTTCGTAGGCAAGAATTTATTATGAAAGTTCTTAAACCTGCTTCAGCGTCTACACAGGAGAAAACATCATGAGCGTCGATATGAAAAAGTCATGGATTATGCTTGGATGTCGCAGGCTGCTTATCTTGATCTTAGTCAGGTTATAAATAAGGATGAGTTGTTTAAAAATCTCCAAGAAATCTCTTAATGAACATACCAAGTCGTTTTCTGTCTTCCTCTTTTTTGTGATTGCCGCTATTTGCCAATGATCGTATTTGATTTGACCTGCGGCCTGGGGCATACGTTTGAAGGCTGGTTCCAGTCCATGGAAGTGTTTGAGGCGCAGCTTGCGCAGGACATGATCGCCTGTCCTCATTGCGGTTCGACGCAAATTCGTCGGGTGCCGTCAGCCATCCGTTTTTCCAGAAAAGATTCAGGTGCGGATGCCGGGCGCGCGGCAGTTCGCGGCGCAGCCGGAACGCCGCCGTCCGGCAGCGTGACGGTGACGCCAGAAACCATGATGTCGCTATTCCGGCAGATGGTTTTCTCGATCATCGCCAACACGGAAGACGTCGGCAGCGCATTTGCCGAGGAAGCGCGCCGCATCCATTATCTCGAAGCGCCGGAGCGGCCGATCCGCGGCGAAGCCAGCCTGGAAGAGTATGAAAGCCTGCAAGATGAAGGTATTGAAGTCATGCTGCTACCGCTGTTAAAGAAAGAGAAAGCACATTAGGGGCATCGTGTGCGTCATATCGACATACATCCTAAGTGGGTATGACAGTGTGGCGGAATGACTGAGGCTTCGTGCAGCGCAGGGGCGTCATGCGAAATCATGCGAAAAATGCTTCCTCTTTCCGACCTCCTGACAAGGATCAATGCGCGCAGTCTGGCGTTGTCTGACCGGCTGCATTTCCCACATACGGCTCATCCTCTGTTAGCGGGTCGATATTTCCGCGCCTGCCCGGGTAGGCCGGCATCGATTGTGATAAATTCCTCAACGGAGGATTGTTGAACGATCGCCCGATAAGTACTGAAAACAGAGAGAACGTCATGGATGAGCAACCCCGCAGGCAAACCCTAATGTCTTCGCTGGTCAACGCGTACCGTACCCGCCGGCTGCTGCGCTATTCCGTCTGGCTTGTTATTCTGGTTGCCGTTTTTGCATTGCTGGGTTTCTTCGTGCTGCCGCCGGTCGCCAAATCCGTGGCGATCAGCCAGGCAAGCAAGGCACTGCATCGTCCGGTGGCGATTGAGGATATCCGCGTCAATCCGTTTGCCATGACGCTCGATGTCGACGGGCTGTCGATCAAAGAGCGCGAAGGCGAGGAGGTTTTTGTCGGTTTCGATCATTTCCATGCCGATCTCGACGCCGCCTCATTGTTCAAGGGCGGCATCGTGTTCAGCGAGATTCAACTGGTCAATCCCCAGGCGCGCATCGTGCGGCTGAAAGGCGGCCGCTTCAATTTCTCCGATCTGGTCGATGAATTTGCCAATAAACCGAAGATGGAAGAAGAACAGGATTCCAAGTTCAATTTTTCGCTGAACAATATCCAGATCAGCGGCGGTAAATTGGTATTCGACGATCGCGTCGTTGGCGAGAAACATGAGGCGGTCGATATCACGCTGGCGCTGCCCTTCGTCTCGAACATGGAATATGCCGTGCAGACTTTCGTCGAACCGGCATTTTCCGCCGTGATCAATGGCGCGGCCCTCCAGGCCAAGGGCAAGAGCAAACCGTTTACCGAGTCGATGGACAGCGAGCTGGTGCTCGATCTGTCGGGCGTCAAGGTGCCGGCTTATCTGGTGTATTCGCCGGTCAAGCCGCCGGTGCGGCTGGCTTCGGGGACGCTGGATACGGCGTTGAGCATCGTGTTCCACAATGGTCAGAAAGCCTCGCTCCAGGTTTCCGGCAAGGCGTCACTGAAGAATTTTGATATTCGGGAAAATGACGGTGGCGCACTGGCCAAGTTCAAGAAACTCGATATTGCACTGGGCAAATCGGACGTACTGGCGCAGAACTTCGTCGTTGACCGCATCGCGCTCGATGCGCCCGAAGTCAACGTTCGTATCGATCCGCAGGGCCGGCTCAATCTGACAACCTTGCAGGCCGACTCGTCAACGCCGTCGCAAAAGGCGGTGCAGGCGACAGAGAAATCCGCGAAAAAACTGCCGGCGAAGAAGCCGCGGCGCCAGGCCAAGCAACGTGCCGTGAAGGGAAAGGCTGCCGCCGCCCGCCAGACCCCAACGGCAGCGCCACAAACGGCGGAAATACCGGCGCAGACGGATGCAGCGACGAATGCAGCATCTGCACAGGCCCGCACGGAAGCGCCGTCTGACGCGGATTCCAGCCCCGGGCAGCCAGCGGGCGCCGCAGCCGCCGCGCCGCGTGAGGCGGGTGCGGAAGCGGCGGCCGGAGGTACGGCGAATGCCGATCCGGCGACGGCATCGACGACAGACAGCACGAGTCAGACGGCATCCAGCGAAGCGTCCCGCAAAGTCGCCGCACCGGCACAGACGCTCGTCTGGTCACTCGGTGAGCTGGATATGACCAACGGTCTCGTGCAC
>CALHZD010000020.1 GCA_938040985.1 uncultured Propionivibrio sp. | reverse complement strand
GTACGGGTAGCGCGGCAAGGCGCAGCCGCACATTCACATTATTTTTGGGATGGGTGGCTTTGCGCAGGCGTTTTGGCGATTAGCAGCAAACGTCTCGGGGAAAGCATGAAGTTTGGTCAGTCCCCCAGAAGGGTCTGTCCGGAATAGAGAAACGGTCTGCTCCGGAGCGGCGTTTGATGCTGCGGTAAATTTATCCATCTCCCACGGAAGAGTGTATTTATTTTGCTTTTCCGGCCAGCATTGCCCGCATGGCGGCCAGCCGGGCGCTGCCGCTGGCTTTGTCCGTTGGCGCGGCATTGGCGCCGCCGCCGGAAAAGCGCAGGTCGTCCTTGCCCATCTCGGCGATGAAGCGCGACGGCGCGGAAGGCAAAAACTCGCGCCCCTGCTTGCGCCGCTCGGCGTAGCTGATATGCAGGGAACGCCGCGCGCGCGTGATGCCGACGTACATGAGCCGGCGCTCTTCTTCAAGCTTAACCGGATCGAGCGATTCACGGTGCGGCAGCACGCCCTCTTCGACGCCGATCAGAAATACGTGCCCGAACTCCAGGCCCTTGGCCGCATGCAGGGTGGAAAGCTGCACGGCGTCCGGCAGGCCGGCGCCGCCCTCTTGCTGGCGGTCGAGCAGATTGATCAGCGCGATCATCTGCGTCAGTTCAATCAGCGTTTTTCCGTCCTCCGCGCCGCGCCGCGCCAACCATTGCACCAGTTCCTGCACGTTAGCCCAGCGCGTCTCGGCCGCCTTACGCTCGTCTTCCCCGCGCAGCCAGGCTTCGTAACCAATGGCGTCGAGCAGCTCGTTCATCACCCGCTCGACCGGTTCTCGGCGGGCGCGCTGTTCAAAGCGGTCAATCAATCGGCAGAAATCCTGCAAGGCCGATAACTGGCGCGCCTGCACGCGCTGGGCAAAACCTTCCTCGCCCGCGGCGGCGAACAGCGAACGGCGGCGCTCGCCGGCGTAGGTTCCCAGCGCTTCCAGCGTCGCGCTGCCGATGCCGCGCCGCGGCGTGGTCGCGGCACGGATGAAAGCGGGGTCATCGTCGCGGTTGGCGAGCAGGCGCAGATACGCTGTGATGTCCTTGATTTCCGTTTTGTCGAAAAACGACTGCCCGCCGGACAGAATGTAGGGCACGCGCTGGTCGCGCAAATGCTGTTCGAGCAGGCGCGCCTGGAAATTGCCGCGATAGAGAATCGCGTAATCGGAAAACTTCGCCTGATGCTCAAACCGATGCGCTTGCAGCTTCATCACCACCTGTTCGGCCTCCTTCTCATTATCCTTGCAGGCGGTGACGCGGATCGGATCGCCGTAGCCCAGCTCGGACCAGAGTTTCTTCTCGAACAGTTTCTGGTTGTTGGCGATCAGCGCATTGGCCGCTTTCAGGATGCGCGCGGTCGAGCGGTAATTCTGTTCGAGCTTGATCAGCTTGAGCTGCGGGTAGTCGCGCGGCAACCCGCGCAGATTCTCGATGTCCGCCCCGCGCCAGCCGTAGATCGCCTGGTCATCGTCGCCCACGGCGGTAAAGGCGGCGCGCACGCCGGCCAGCTGACGCAGCAGGCGATACTGGCAGGCGTTCGTATCCTGATATTCATCAATGAGCAGATAACGCAGCCGATGCTGCCATTTTTCCAGCGTTTCGGGAGAAGTTTCAAACAGCATGACCGGCAACGCGATCAGATCGTCGAAATCCACCGCCTGGTAGGCTTTCAGCGTCGCCACATAGCTCGCGTAGGCGTGCGCAGCCAGCGTTGCATGCTCGTCGCGGGCGAGGCTGCGCGCCGCATCGGGCGAAACGAGCGCATTCTTCCACTGCGAGATTTGCGTTTGCAGGCGGCGGATCGTCGCCTTGTCGGCGCTGCCGGCCAGGTCAGACACGATGCCCAAGGCATCGGCCGCATCAAAAACCGAAAAGTTCGGCTTGTAGCCGAGCGCCCGCGCCTCCTCGCGCAGAATGCGCATGCCCAGCGCGTGGAAGGTGGAAATGGTCAGCCCGTCCGGCCGGCTCCCCAGCAACTTTTCGACGCGCTCCCGCATCTCCCGCGCCGCCTTGTTGGTAAAAGTGATGGCGGCGATCGTCGCCGGCGACAGACCGCACGCGCGGATCAGATAAGCGATTTTCTCCGTGATGACGCGCGTCTTGCCCGATCCCGCGCCGGCCAGCACAAGCAGCGGGCCGTCGAGGTAATGAACGGCTTCCCGCTGAGGCGGATTGAGTTGTATGGACATCGCGGGGAAACCTTGTAGCGGCAGTGAAATATTAATGAAGCGTCAGAAAGAAAAAGCACAGGAATGCCAGCAGCGCCGCGAGCAGTGCGGCAATCGCCGCCAGCAGCCGATTCTGCCGGCGCCGGCTGGCGTTGAGTTCGGCCAGCAACGGCGCCAGATCGTCTGCCGATCCATGCGCCAGAGCGCGATGCACCAGGCGCGGCAACTGCGGCAGGCTGCGCGACCAGAGCGGCATTTCCTGCCGCATATTACGCAGCAACGCACGCCAGCCGAGCTGCTCGCTCATCCAGCGTTCGAGAAAAGGCTTGGCCGTCGCCCATAAATCGAGATCGGGATCGAGCTGGCGCCCCAATCCTTCAATATTAAGCAGCGTTTTTTCCAGCATGACGAGCTGCGGCTGGATTTCGACCTTGAAGCGGCGCGAGGTCTGGAACAGACGCAGCAGCAGCTTGCCGAAGGAAATTTCGCTTAAGGGGCGGTCGAATACCGGCTCGCAGACGGCGCGAATGGCCACCTCGAATTCATCGACGCGCGTTTCCGGCGGCACCCAGCCGGCTTCGATATGCGCCTCGGCAACGCGCCGGTAATCACGGCGAAAAAAGGCAAGGAAATTCTGCGCCAGATAATCCTTGTCCCGCTCGGAGAGCGTCCCGACGATGCCGAAGTCCAGCGCGATGTATTTGCCGAAATGTTCCGGATCGACGGCGACAAAGATATTGCCCGGGTGCATGTCGGCATGGAAAAAACCGTCGCGGAACACCTGCGTAAAAAAAATCTCGACGCCCGCGCGCGACAGCGCTTTCAGATCGACGCCGGCCGCGACAAGCGCCTCCTTCTGGCTGATCGGCAGGCCATGCATGCGCTCCATGACCATCACGGTCGTCGTGCATAGATCCCAATAGACTTCCGGCACGCACAGGAGCGGCGAGCCGGCAAAGTTGCGGCGCAACTGTGAAGCGTTGGCCGCCTCGCGCATCAGGTCAAACTCGTCGTACAGATACTTGGCGAATTCGGCCACCACTTCGTGCGGCTTGAGCCGCCGGCCATCGGCCCAGACGGCTTCCAGCAGGCCCGCCGCCGAATCGAGCAGCGCCAGATCGTTGGCGACCACCTTTTCCATGTCCGGACGCAGAATCTTGACGGCCACTTCATGACCGCCATCCTCCGCCCGCAGGCGGGCAAAATGCACCTGCGCCACCGAAGCGCTGGCCACCGGCGTCTCCTCGAACTCGGCAAACACCTCGCTTGCCCGACGCCCGCCGTAAGCGGCGGCAATCTGCGCGCGCACCTGTTCGGCGGAAAACGGCGGCACCCGATCCTGCAACTTCGCCAGCTCATCGGCAATATCGACAGGCAACAGGTCGCGCCGCGTCGACAACACCTGGCCGAATTTAACGAAAATCGGGCCAAGATCTTCCAGCATGCGGCGGATCCGCTCACCGCGCGGCAGCAGCGCCCTGCGCGCGCCGAACACGCGGAAGCAGCGCATCGCCTTACCCAGCCAGCCGCCCGGCTCCTGTTCGAGGATCAGCGTATCGACGCCATAACGGCGCGCCACCGCGATAATCTTGATGAAGCGAAAAAGACGCATCGGACTGGCCGGGGATATAAAGGGTGAGGA
This sequence comes from uncultured Propionivibrio sp., assembly GCA_938040985.1. Taxonomy (GTDB): domain Bacteria; phylum Pseudomonadota; class Gammaproteobacteria; order Burkholderiales; family Rhodocyclaceae; genus Propionivibrio. The sequence continues at coordinate 6,454 of CALHZD010000020.1, read as the reverse complement.
CGGAGAAGACGCAAGTTTATCCCGAATCAGCGGGCAGACTGCACTCCGCCCCGAAACATCATTCAGGGCGCTTCCCCGCAAACCCGCATGGATAAAGGACTTCAGGGCAGGTGCCTCTGTAACCCGTGGACAGAACATCTCAGCAGGCAAAAAAAGAAGCCCCGAAACCCTTGCAAGCAGATCAGAAAACATAAAACGCGCTGAAACGCCCTAAATGCAAGGGCTCCAAAGCATCACAAAACATAAACCGGAACACTGCGCCCGACCAACTTTCTCAAACCGTGTAAACAGAGCATCTTCGAGCGCCTATTCTGAAGCCATTTATCCACGTGCGTTTTAGAAGGGCTGCCCGCGACCCCGCGTATTTAGGACATCTCCAAGAGTATGCTCTGGAGCCCTTATAAACAGGGCATCTCAGAGGGGGTGCCTGCAAGCCCTTTGTCCACGTGGATTTCCGGGATGCCTACCCGAAAACGCCCTGTTTACGCAGGTTCCAGAGGAGTGCTCCGAAAGCTTCATAGCGGCTCAACTTTGCCAAAAAACAAGGCGGTAAAGCCGCTGACAGACAGTACATTCAGTACGGCAAGGCCAGGCCAACACAGCAACGCCGTATTCTGGCAAAGGAAGACGCTATCAATCACTCCGGAGATGCCAGTGGATAAAAGCGCTTCGGTCAGCCCTTTTGAAGTGCGCTGCTCCGGCGATGCCGGCTATTCGCCGCTGATCAGCTCACGCAGGTCGGCCGTGGCGAGGCTGCCGAAGTCCGGGTCGAGCACGTACCCGACAATGCGGGCGGCGGCTTCGGTGGGCGGGGTCAGCAGGCCGTTGCGTTTGAGTTTCTGGAATTTTTTCAGCATCGGGAAGCTGGTTTCGGGCAGGCTGCGAATTTCCGTCTGCATGTCCGTATCGATGACGCCGGGCGCCAGGCTGCAAATGCGGCGGTCGTCGCGGTTCCCCGCCGCAACGGCGCGCGCGTGCTGGTCGAGCGCCGCCTTGGTTGCGCCGTAGATTGACCAGCCGGGATAGGCGAAGCGCGCCGCGCCGCTGGAAATGTGCAGGATGCGCAGCTCGCCGGCGTGCCGCTGCGCCAGCGCCGCGGCGAGCATCAGCGGCGCGCCGACATTCAGCGCGACGGCCTGGCCGATGGCTGCGGGATTCTGGCTGTCCAGCGAGCCGACCGGGCCGAGCACGCCGGCGTTGTTAATCAGAATCAGCGTGCCGGCGTCGGCGCAGAACGGGTCGAGCGCCTCGCCGTCGAGCCATGCCGCCAGCGCGGCCGTGTCGCCCAGATCAATCTGTTGCTGGCGCAGCAGTTCCGGAAAACGCGTTGCCAGATCGGCATTTTCCTGACGCGCGCAGGCTAGCACGGGGACGCCGCGTTGCAGAAACGCTTCGGTGACGGCGGCGCCCAGCCCGCGCGAATGCCCCGTGACCAGGGCTTTCAACGCATGCATTTCATTTCCTTTCTGTTTCGTTTGCTTCGTTCGTGTCGGTCTCGTTTGTCTTTGTTTTGTTTATTTTTGTTCCATCATGCCAGAGCTTGCCGGACACTGCCAAGCTTTGGCGAGACTGCGCTGACGAGCGGCGGGCGTCCTTATAATGGCGGCATGGCTTCTCCGCGTTTTTACTATCCTGCGCCCCTGCGCGCCGGCGCAAGCTTCGATCTGCCCGAAGCGCAGGCGCGCCACGCCTGCCGCGTCCTGCGCCTGCGTGAAGGCGATGCGTTGACGCTGTTTGACGGCCGCGGCGGCGAGTATCGGGGACGCATCGTTGCTGCAGGACGCGCGGGCGTGTGCGTCGACGTGCTGGCATGGCTTGACTGCGAGCGTGAATCGCATTTGCCGGTAACCTTGATCCAGGCGCTGCAAACGGGCGACAAAATGGACGCCACCGTGCAGAAGGCGGTCGAACTGGGCGTGGCGCGCATCGTGCCGGTGCGCTCGCAGCGCAGCGTGCTGCGTCTGGACGGCGAACGCGCCGCGCGCCGGGTCGCGCACTGGCGCGCGGTGGTCGCGGCGGCGTGTGAGCAGTGCGGCCGCAATCGTTTGCCGGTCGTGGAGGAAATTATTGATCTTGATGCCTGGCTAAAGCAGCTATTTATGTCGCCCGCCTCGCTAGAATCGCCTGCGCTGCGCCTGTGTCTGTCGCCGGCCGCGGCTGCGGCCTTGCCGACGTTGACGCCGCCCGCGCCGGGGAGCGGCGTCGAGCTGCTGATCGGCGCCGAAGGCGGGCTGGATGCGGCAGAGACGGCCTTGGCCGCCGACGCCGGCTTTCGCGCCGTTCGGCTCGGGCCGCGCGTGCTGCGCACGGAAACGGCAGGGATGGCGGCGGTGGCCGCTATTCAGGCGCTGTGGGGCGATTGGGCTTCGGGTGCGCCGCTTGAATGAATCGATTGATAACTGCGTTGGCACGCCGCCGCGCACGCCCCGCGCTGCGGCCGGCGAAGCACGCGGCGGCGGCTGAAAAGGCGTCAGAACGGACGCCGCTCGATTCCGGCGCAACTCCGATGCAACCCCGATGCAACCCCGGCGCATGCCGCTGCTTTCCCCGCTTTCCGCCGGGGCTGCGCCGTGGCATGCCGTGTCGGCGCGTGTCGGCAATGCGACGGCGGCAGACGGCGCGTCGGTCAAAACTATTGCGCGCCGGCCGGCGCTGCGTCAGGATTTCGCCTGGCGTTGGCAGCGCCCAAAGGTCGGGCCGGGGCGTGTGTTGGCCGCTTTCATGCTTGGTCGGGAAGGCCTGCAAAGCGCCGCTGGAATCAGAAAATTAACCGGAAAGTTGCCGGTAAGCCGGCGCACATCGGCGCACAGCGGCATCCGCTTTTCCGGCTGGCAAGGAGTGGTGATGCGATGACCGAAGATTCGGGGAACGCGCAATTCGTTTCGTTATTTCGCGCGGTGGCGCCGTATATCAATCTGTTTCGCGGCAAGACGTTCGTCGTTGCCTTTGGTGGCCGCGCCATTGCCGGGCCGTTTGCGCGGGCGCTGGCCTATGATGCGAATCTGCTGGCGGCGTTGGGCGTGCATCTGGTGCTGGTGCATGGCGCGCGTCCGCAGATCGAGGAGGAATTGCGCGAGAAGGGCATGGAATCGAAATTCCACGACGGTTGCCGGGTGACTGACGCCGTGACGCTCGATTGCGTGATCGACGCGGTCGGCAGCGTTTATTTGGAGATCGAGGCGCTGCTTTCGCAGGGCTTGCCGGATACGCCGATGGCCAACAGCCGGATACGCGTGATCGGCGGCAATTATCTTGTGGCCAAGCCGCTGGGCGTGATCGGCGGCGTTGATATGCAATATGCCGGTAGCGTGCGCAAGGTCGATGCGGAAGGAATCAAGGCGCAGCTGCGTATCGGCAATATCGTCGCCGTATCGCCGATCGGCGTGAGCCCGACGGGTGAGATTTTCAATCTGTCGATGGAGGACGTGGCGGAGGCGACGGCGATTGCCATCGGCGCGGACAAGCTGATTTTCCTTTCCGACAGCCAGGGCGTGACGAACCGCCAGGGCGAACTGCTCGACGAACTGACGGTCGATGCGGCCGAGCGCGTCATGGCGGAAGGCGACTGGCTTTCGCCCGATATCCGCCGTTATCTGCCGGCGGCCGTGCGCGCCAGCCGGGCGGGCGTCGGCCGCGTGCACCTGATCAGTTATGCCGAAGACGGCACGCTGCTGCGCGAACTGTTTTCGCGCGACGGGGTGGGCACCATCGTCACCCGTGAGTCGCTGGAAATCCTGCGCGATGCGCGGCCGGACGATATCGGCGGCCTGATCGCCCTGATCGAGCCGATGGAAGACGCCGGCATTCTTGTGCGCCGCTCGCGCGAGCTGCTCGAACGCGAGATTTCCCGTTTCTCGGTCGTCGAGCACGACGGCATGATCGTCGGTTCCGCCGCCCTCTATCCCTATGGCGACGACCAGGCCGAGCTGGCGTGCCTGGCGGTGCATCCGGACTTTAGGCGTTGGGGGTATGGCGAAAAACTGCTCCGGCGCATTGAGGCGCGCGCGCGCGCCGTGGGCATCCGCCGCCTGTTTGTCCTGACGACGGTCACGTCGCACTGGTTCCGCGAGCGCGGCTTCATCGAGCAGTCGGTCGAAGATCTGCCGGAGGAAAAACGGCTGATGTACAACCTGCAACGCCGTTCCAAAGTCTTTGCGAAGGCACTGTAGAGCGCGTGGTTTCTGGCGGGCGGCAGGGCGCTACAATCCTGCCATTGCTGATTGGCGGCCTTTTTTATGGCCGCTCTTCGCGGTTATTCTTTTTGTGTGTCCGTTCATTTTTGATGCAAGGGAGTGCGATTCATGGCAAGAATGGTGAAATGCGTCAAACTCGGCTACGAGGCCGAGGGGCTGGCCGCGCCGCCTTATCCGGGGGAACTCGGCAAGCGTATCTATGAGCACGTTTCCCAGGAAGCGTGGCAGCAGTGGGTGCGCATGCAGACGATGATCATCAATGAAAACCACCTGAATCTGGCCAATGCCGCGCACCGCAAGTACCTGACCGAGCAGCTCGAAAAACACTTTTTCGGCGAAGGCGCGGACAAATTGCAGGGATACGTGCCGCCGCAACAATAAACTGGCGGATCAGGCGGCGTGCGGCGGTCGTAGTGCAGGAGTGCAGCGGCGGCTGATCGCCGTCAATCGTGCAGGCGCCGCCTGCAAGGCGGTTCGACGGCGCGCTGCCCGCCGGGCGCTTCGGCGGTTTGGTTGGTAGCGCCTCGCGTTTTTATCCGCCCAGAGTGACGACGCCCTGCGCGGCGCCCATCAGGCAGATATCGGCCGGGCGGCGCGCAAACAGCCCGCTGGCGACGATGCCGACGATATGGTCAAGCGCGGTTTCGAGGCGGACGGGGTCGGCGATGTGCAGGCCATGCACGTCGAGGATGATATTGCCGTTGTCGGTGACAAAACCTTCGCGCAGCGTCGGACGCCCGCCCAGGCGCATCAGTTCGCGGGCAACCTGCGCGCGCGCCATGGGAATGACCTCAATCGGCAGCGGGAATGCGCCCAGTGTGTCGACGGATTTTGAGCTGTCGACAATGCAGACGAATTTCGCGGCGACCGCGGCGATGATTTTTTCCCGCGTCAATGCGCCGCCGCCGCCCTTGATCATGTGCAGTTGCGGCGTAATTTCATCGGCGCCGTCGATGTAGACAGGCAGGTCGTCGATGTCATTGAGGTCATAGACCTTGATGCCGTAGGCTTCGAGGCGGCGGCGGGTATCTTCCGAACTGGCCACGGCGCCGGCAATTGTGTCCTTGATGCCGGCCAGGGCATCAATGAAGCAGCGCGCCGTCGATCCCGTGCCGACGCCGACAATCCGCCCTGCGACCACGTAATCCAGCGCCGCGCGTGCGGCAGCTTGTTTCAGATCATCCTGTGTCATGGCGCCCCCGCTTCATCGGTTAAAAGCTGCGGCCATTGTATAGCGAAGCCTGCGCGCCCTGAAATAGCGGCTTACCTTAAAAATACGGCGTTGGCTTGTCTTACTCGTCTTAGAGTATTACTCATACTGTCTGTGGCTTACCGCCTTGCCTTTTGGCAAAGTCGAGCGATAGCGGCTTCCTTTGCCAAAATACGGCGTTGCTGTGTTGGTCCGGCCTTGCCGTACTAGGCGTACTGCCTGCGGCTTACCGCCTTGTCTTTGGCAAATGCGAGCGATAGCGACTCCCTTTGCCCAAATACCGCGTTGACTCGCCTTGCCGTATTACTCATACTGCCTGCGGCTCGCCGCCTTGTCTTTTGGCAAAGTTGAGCCGCTATTTAGACTTCTGAAGCACCCTTCGGAATCACACAAAAAACAGGGCGGAAAACATAAAATGCTCTGAAGTCCTTTAAACACAAGGGCTTCCGGGCATCAAAAAACATAAACCGGAAAACTGCGCCCGTCCGACCCGGCAACGGGAAGCCGCTATACAATGCGCATCAATTCAAATCCAGCGCATCGCTCGAAAGGAAAAACGTGTCCGAGGAAAGTCCGTTCAAGGGGAAAACCGGCCTCCGGCGGCTCTGCAATGCCTGCGCGTATTCGGCCGACGGGCTGCGCCAAGCCTGGCGTAGCGAAGCAGCCTTCCGTCATGAAGCGCTGCTCGTTGCGGTGCTCGTCCCTTTGAGCTTTTTCCTGCCGGTCGGCGGCGTCGGCCGCGCCTTGATGATCTTCAGCGTATTGCTCATTCCGATTGTCGAACTGCTCAATTCGGCGATTGAGGCCGCCATCGACCGGATTTCCCTGGAGCGGCATCCGCTGGCCAAGCGCGCCAAGGATGCGGGCAGCGCCGCCGTATTGTTCTCGCTTGTCAATGCGGCGGCGGTTTGGGCATGCGTGCTGCTCGGCTGACGGCGCGCGGGGCCGCATCCCGATGGCCCTGCCCGCCAGCCCAGTGTTTACGCGGCCTCCAGAGGCGCCTGCCCGCAAACGCCCAAAATACGCGGGCTTGCGGGCAGGTCGTCCGCCG
>CALHZD010000019.1 GCA_938040985.1 uncultured Propionivibrio sp. | reverse complement strand
AAAGAAAGTCAGCGGGGTGCGCTGCCGCTCAGCGCAACGGCATCAAGAGAAGCTCGGTGGGCGGAGCCAGCGCGCAGGCTGTGGCGATTCTTGTTTTTTAGTTTCAGGGTACATGCCCGTTAGCCCGTGTATTCAGGGCATCTCCAAGGGGGATGCTCTGAAGTCTTTGTAAACAGGGCATCTCCGGGTGCCTTGCCCGCTAGCCCTTTATTTATAAGGGTTTCAGAAGCCTACGTTCGGAAACGCCCTATCCACGCGGGTTTCGGAGGAGCGCCTCGTACCCCCCAATGATCTCCCTGCCGGCGGCCCCAGCATGAAAAAGGCAGCGACTATGCGCTGCTTTTTTTGCTTCTGTGAGATGCGCCAGTCCGGCTGGAATATTTTAGCCTCCGGCGAGAATGTTCAGGTTCAGGTTGCCAGCGGCAACATCGGCACAATCATCAGCGCCACAATGTTGATGATCTTGATCAGCGGGTTGACGGCCGGACCGGCCGTGTCCTTGTAAGGGTCGCCCACCGTATCGCCCGTCACCGACGCTTTGTGCGCCTCCGAACCCTTGCCGCCAAAGTGGCCGTCCTCAATATATTTCTTGGCGTTATCCCAGACGCCGCCGCCGGTCGTCATCGAAATGGCGACGAACAGGCCGGTGATGATCGTTCCCATCAGTAAGCCGCCCAGCGCTTTCGGCCCGAGCAGCATGCCGAGCAGTACGGGAACGCCGACCGGCAGCAGTGAAGGCAGGATCATTTCGCGGATGGCCGCCGAGGTGAGAATACCGACCGCGCGGGAATAATCAGGCTTCGCCGTACCGTCCATAATGCCGCGGATTTCCTTGAACTGACGGCGCACTTCAAGCACCACCGCAGCGGCGGCGCGGCCGACCGACTCCATCGCCATGGCGCTGAAGAGATAGGGAATCAGGCCGCCGATGAAGAGGCCAATGATGACCATATGATCGGAAAGGTCGAAAGCCGTCACGAAATTCCGCGCTTCCAGCGCATGTGTGTAATCGGCAAACAGCACCAGCGCCGCCAGCCCGGCCGAGCCGATGGCATAGCCTTTGGTCACGGCCTTGGTCGTATTACCGACGGCATCAAGCGGATCGGTCACATCGCGCACTTCCTGCGGTAGACCGGACATTTCGGCGATGCCCCCCGCGTTATCGGTAATCGGCCCATACGCATCCAGCGCCACAATGATGCCGGTCATCGACAGCATCGAGGTCGCCGCGATGGCAATACCGTATAGTCCCGCCCACTGGTGCGTCAGATAAATCGCCAGGCTGACACAGACGACGGGCATCGCCGTCGCCTTCATCGAAATCCCCAGCCCGGCGATGATATTGGTGCCGTGGCCGGTCGTCGAAGCTTCCGCCACATACTTGACCGGCGAGAAATCGGTGCCGGTGTAATACTCGGTAATCCAGACCAGCAGCCCCGTCAGCACCAGCCCGACGACCGCCGAAGCAAAAATATTGAACGAAGCGAGCACACTGCCGTCGGCCAACGTCACGCCTTCGCCGAGCAGGCCAGTCGTCACCGGATAAAAAGCCGCCAGCGCCAGACCGCCGGCCACCGCCAGCCCGCGATAAAGCGCGTTCATGATCTTTCCGCCCTCATTCGCCTTGACGAAAAAGCAGCCCGCAATTGACGCAAGAATCGAAATGCCCCCCAGCACCAGCGGGTAGATGACCAGCCCGTCATTGGCGCCAGCCACGCCCTTGAGCATCATGGCGCCGAGCACCATCGTCGCCACCACGGTCACAGCGTAGGTTTCAAACAGGTCAGCCGCCATGCCGGCGCAATCGCCGACGTTGTCGCCGACGTTATCGGCGATCACCGCCGGATTGCGCGGATCATCCTCGGGAATCCCCGCCTCGACCTTGCCCACAAGGTCCGCGCCGACATCGGCCCCCTTGGTAAAAATACCGCCGCCCAGACGGGCAAAAATCGAAATCAGCGAACCGCCGAAAGCCAGCCCGACCAGCGGCTCGACGGCGCGATGAAAATCGCCGCTACTGCTCAGCAGGCATGCGTAATAGCCGGCCACGCCGAGCAGGCCAAGACCAACCACCAGCATGCCGGTAATCGCGCCGCCCTTGAAAGCCACGGCCAGCGCCGGCGCAATGCCGCGCCGCGCCGCTTCGGCCGTGCGCACATTGGCGCGCACCGAAACGTTCATGCCGACATAACCCGCCGCGCCGGACAGCAAGGCGCCGAGAACAAAGCCAACGGCCATCAGCTTTCCGAGAAAAAGACCGATCAGCACGGCCAGCACGACGCCGACAAGCGCGATCATCGAATACTGGCGATTCAGATAGGCCGACGCCCCGATCTGGATCGCATGGGCAATTTCCTGCATTTTTTCATTGCCCGGCGACAGCGAAATCACCCACCGGGTCATGAGTAGTCCATAAATCACCGCAACGACTGCGCACGCCAGCGCAAATAAAAGACCTGCCGACATAGATCTCCCCATTGAAAAGAAAGAAGCAGCGCCCCAGACAGATCAGGGCAATGCATAAAGATCCTGCACCACAGGATTCACACAGCGGTTGCTAAAATTTCTCCGCCCCAACACCTGAGGCCTTTAGAACCTATGCCACTATGTTCCTGCAATGCAACAAAATTATAACGAAAATGATTCTACGACACTTACTTAAAGTACCAAAGTATCCACACGCAATTCTACGGAAAACCACAACCCAGGCTGTTTCATTCACAATGAATCGACAAAAAACGATTCACCCACCCATACAATAAATACATAACAATATTATCTAACACTTAATAAACCTCAGTTTATTTCATAAAAGTTAATCCAAAAATATCACATATAAAATATCTAGATAATATAAATATTAATACAGTTTAACCTATTATCTAAATAGCTTTAATTTTACGCTAACATAAATATAAAAAAATAATTTAAAATGACCGTTCTACTTTAACAACTACAACCATATCCGGCTTCCTATCTGTCTTTGCCAAATCCGACGGCAAGCCCTTAAGTTTATTCACCCAATGGCCCACATAACGTACTTCTTTAAATGTCGCATTAAAATAAGGTCTTAAGACGCTGGCAAAAGAATCACCCACAACCCAAACATATTTATCCGAAAGTGGTTTTTTATTTATTACAACCGAGGCTTCACCAAACGGTGTTTTTTCTTCACCTTCAATTTCTTTTTCCTCCCACACAGGAGAATTTTCCCAGATAATATCCCAATTATCTTCAGCATGCAGAGGAAAATTTTTCAACTTAGAAATCCCAATTAAATCGCCACTATGAACAGCGCCATTCTTAAAACTGACACTCGGCGCAGGCAATTGTAAAAGATTTAAAAAACCAGAATAACTTAAAAAAGCACCTTTATAGTTCCAATGCGTATCTGTCATCCAATAAAGAATACCCTGAGAACTCTTTAAAGCCAATAAATCATCGGTTGGATCATAAACAGTAAGATTAGGAATTTCTCTCAATTTATCCAAGAAAAATTCAATATATCTTTTAGGTGAAGGCACAAGACCATTAGGCAAATATTCCGGATAAACACTTGACTTATTTGGGCCAATAAATAAAACAAATTTTGTATTATACTTACCACTCTCAGCCGCAATTTTTGAAAAATCTTCTTTGATACTTTGTATTCTAGTACCATCAGGAGTAATAGCTAGCTTTAATTTTGCAACGGTATCTTCATACGCATTACCTAAAAACAGCCAGTCATTCTTCCCTCTATACCAAGAAAGAGAAGATCCAAATGCATATTCGAACCCTTTTCTCTTAACTGCTAATTTTTCATATTGGTGCGACTGGGAAAAATCTGTCTTGCTAATAAGCCATCCACCGAAACCAATTGCAATCATTAATCCACAAAGCGTAGCAACCTTCAACCTAGCTCTTCGCTCTCCAAATCTAAACGGTTTCTCAACTAACTTCATAGTAAGCCAAGCGAGAGCAATAGAAAGTAGCACCGCTAGAATACGAATACTACGTGCAGGTACCCCATTTTCAACAATCCTTGCAAAGGACAGCAGCGGCCAATGCCAAAGATAAAGGGGGAAGCTTATCAGACCGAACCAAACAGCAATTTTATTGGAAAGAATTTTTTGGTTAACCCAGGCTTTAGGACCTGCCAAAATTATCAGCATAGCCCCTAATATAGGTATAATAGCCCATTTACCGGGAAAGTTTAGCGTTTTATTAATTCGCCAAAAACCATAAACTAAAATAAAGAAGCCAAGAAATGAAATAAAACTTAAAAAAAGCCTGTCATTAGAAATAGGTTGTTTACGATAAATAATTTTACTAAATAAATACCCAAGACGCAAACTAATAATTGAGAATTTACTTTTCTTATAAAGAAGGAGCCATGCCAAAATACCTCCGCATAACAACTCCCAAAACCTTGTTTGTGGGGAATAGAAAGTCGCAACTGGGTCTGGTTTGACTCCTTTTATATTTAAATAAAAGGAAATAAATGCAATACTTACAGTAAATGTAATTGAATTAAAATTTCGCTTCCATAAAAACCATAAAAATAAAGGCCAAATAATATAAAACTGCTCCTCTATTCCTAAACTCCATAAATGCAACAACGGTTTGGTTTCGGCCGAATTGTCAAAGTAGCCTGCTTCGCTCCACAACACAAGATTAGAAACAAATCCGGCACCCGCAATAATATGCTTTCCTAGCTGATTGAGTTCGTCTGGAAATAAAACTAGCCAGCCAACACCAATGCAAGTCAGTAGAACGACAGATAACGAGGGGAAAATTCGTCTAACACGCCGAGCATAAAATTCAGTAAAGCTGAATGTCCCTCGCTCCAGATTTTCAAAAATAATCGTCGAAATTAGAAAACCCGATATAACGAAGAAGACATCAACACCAATAAAACCACCTTTCATTCCGGATGGGAAAGCATGAAAGGCAACAACCGACAACACCGCGACGGCTCTTAAACCGTCAATATCGGGGCGATACTTAGGATGCGATAAATGAGAAGGTAACGTAGTCATTACATTGCAAAGTATTCTTATACTGTTACAAATTACAGAATTTCTTCTAAGAATCAATATGCTAAAAAATTTTACGATACTAGTCGACACTACATACTCAAAACTACAACATTACAACACAGCATGAAAATGCTTAGGGCCTAAGCCATAAATGATGCTCACCAAAGCAATCTGAATCTACCTAAACACCTGACCTGCACTGCTCATACTTTTTTGCCGCCTTGGTCCCCATCGTGCCGGGCGGCAAAAGCCTCCTGCATCCGTTTTGCATCTTCGGGCGTATCGACGCCGAGCAGCGGCGGATGATCGACAATCATCACACTGATGCGAAAGCCGTAGCTGAGCGCGCGCAACTGTTCTAGCGACTCGAAGCGCTCCAGCGACGAAGGCGGCAGATGCGTAAACGCGCGCAGAAAATGCGCCCGGTAGGCATACAGCCCCACATGTCTGTAGGCAGGCAGCCCTGCCGGCAGAGAAAATTTGCCGTTTTCTTTGCGAAAGTGATCGCGCGCATAGGGAATCGGCGCGCGCGAAAAATAGAGCGCATCGCCATCTTCCCGGCAGGCCAGCTTGACGACATTGGGATTAAAAAAATCGGCGGCATCGCCCAGCGGACAGCCCAGCGTCGAAATATCCGCGCCGCTGTCCGCCAGATGCTGCGCCGTGCGTGCAATCAATTCCGGTTCGATCAGCGGCTCGTCGCCCTGCACATTGACGATGATCGTATCGTCGCTCCAGCCGCGCTGTTCGACGACTTCGGCCAGACGGTCGGTTCCCGTCGGGTGATCGGCGCGCGTCATTAGCGCCGATAGACTGTGTTTTTTCACCGCGGCCAGCACCTCGGCATGATCCGTCGCCACCCAGACTTCCTCGGCGCCCGACGACAGGCCACGCTCGGCCACGCGAACCACCATCGGTTTACCGCCAAGGTCGAGCAGCGGCTTAGCCGGCAGGCGAGTCGATGCGTAGCGCGCCGGCACCACAACCTTGAACGGCGTCGGTGAATCTGCCTGCGCGCGCATCATTCAAGCTCGCTTTCTTCCAATGCACGCGCTTCGTCTTCCAGCATGACCGGAATATCGTCGCGGATCGGGAAAGCCAGCCGACACGGCTTGCAAACCAGTTCCGCCGCAGCCTTACGGTAAATCAGGTCGGCCTTGCAGACCGGACAAACGAGAACATCAAGCAGGCGCGCATCCATCGAGTTTCTCCACGAGCAGTTTCAGCAGCTGCGACGCATGCCTGGCGTCAAACTGCGCATCGACCGGCAATACCCAAGCCTCATGCAGGGGCAGCGCGGCGCATTTTACCGCATCTTTTTCAGTCATCAGCAGCACGCCATCCTGCGCAAAGTCAAGGTCTTCGGGCGTATAACGGTGATGATCGGGAAATGGATGTTCGGTAAATTCCAGACCCAACGCCGCCAGTTGCACAAAGAAACGACGCGGATCGCCGATTCCCGCCACGGCGTACAAACGCCTGCCCCGCAACGCCGCCGCCGGGCAATGAACATTCGGATCATGCAGCGCATAAAAATCGCCCACCGCCAAATGCATGGAAAATTGCGGCGGCAACTTCCCGGGGAAACGGCATGCCGGCGCACAATTCCAGACGATTGCCGTCGTTCCCCGCAGGCGCATTAGCGGCTCGCGCAACGGACCGGCCGGCAACAGCTGGCCGTTGCCAACGCCGCGCCCGTCAAACATAACGACTTCAGCGCAACGACGCAGGCGGTAATGCTGCAAACCATCATCGGCGACGATCACATTGCATTGCGGATACGCCGCCAGCAACGCTTCCCCCGCAGCCGCCCGGTCACGTCCGACATATACCGGCGCCTGGCAACGCCGGGCCAGCAGCACCGGTTCATCGCCCACCAGCGCAGCCGGCGTTTCGGGCGCCACGGCCACAACGCCGCCCAGGCCATCAGCGCCCTCCGCGGCCATCTTTTGCCCGCCGTAACCACGGCTGATCACGCCCGGCCGCCAGCCGCGCGCGCGCAACTGGCTAACCAGCCAGATCACGAAAGGTGTTTTGCCGCTGCCGCCGACCGTCAAATTACCGACGACAATGACAGGAACGGAAAGCTGCCGGGAGCGCAGACAACCCGAGCGGAACAACCCGCGCCGCAATGCCGAGATTCCACGAAACAGCCAGGAAAACGGCAACAGCGGCCATAACGGCCACGCAAGTCGGGCGCGATACCACAAACGGGGAAGATGACGCGCTAGCCAGTTCATGGACGCCCGCACGCACAGGCCCGACAAGACACCCTAAGAAGCCGCATGACAGCCGGCGCAGGCAGGCACGAGTGAAGCATCAACGCCGCACGAGATGTGCAAAACGATAAAAACGGCAATCAGCGCGGCGGCGGGGACTGGGTCGCAAAAGAGATATGCGGATACCCGGCCGCCTGTGCCGCCTGCATGACATCGACGACGCTCTGGTGCGTCGCCTTGGCGTCAGCATTGACGATGATGAGCGGCTCAGTCATGCCGGCGGCGGCCCGGCGCAGGGCGGCACTGATCGAATCAACGTCGTTAGCAGACAACGGCGATTTATTGATCATGACCTGGCCGTTCGCCGTCACGGCGATATGGACTTCATTCGGCTGTTCGCTTTTCTTTTCGGCGTCCGCCGTCGGCAAGTTGATTTCCAGGCCGGAAAATCTGGCATACGTCGTCGTCAGCATCAGAAAAATGATGATGACCAGCAACACGTCGATCATCGGAATCAGGTTGATTTCCGGCTCATCCTGGGTACTGCCGCGTCGAAAGTTCATGCCTGCCTCTCAGCCCTTGCGTTCGCCGTGAATGACTTCGACCAGGCGCAACGCCTGCTGCTGCATTTCAACGAGGTAACCATTAACCTGTCCGCGGAAATGCCGCCAGAAAATCATGCTGGGAATGGCAATCACCAGACCGAACCCGGTGTTGTACAGCGCAATCGAAATGCCATGTGCGAGCTGCGCCGGATTACTGCCGGTCGGCGCCTGCGAGCCGAAAATCTCGATCATCCCGACGACCGTGCCGAACAAGCCCATCAGCGGGCTGATCGAAGCGATCGTACCCAACGTCGTCAGGTAGCGTTCCAACTCATGCGCCACCATATTGCCGGCTTCCTCGATCGACTCGCGCATCACTTCGCGCGGGCTTTTGACGTTGCGCAGACCCGCCGCCAGAATCCGGCCCAGCGGCGAATCATTTTCCAGCGCGTCCAGCTTCTCCTTATTGAGCTTGCCCTGACGATATTCGCCGACCGCCTGCTGCAACAGCCCGTCGGGCATGATTTTGGAGCGCCGCAAAGCAATCAGGCGCTCAATAATCAGGGCAACCGCGACGATTGAAGCAAAAAGCAAGGGCCAGATCGGCCACCCGGCAGCAAGAATGATGGAAAACACGCTTTTCTCCAGAAACTTTTTCAGGGGCGAACTTTAGCCTGTGGCGTTCTGCTCGGCAAGTCTTTCGCCGGTTTTTCATTGCTTTTGTCATTGCTTCGCGCCACACCCGCCCCTGGCGCGCGACGCATTTTGCGGAAAAGACGCGCGCCGAGCCGCACATATATCGTGCGATCGCGCGCAGGTTGTGCGAGAAATCCGTTTATTCACAAAATCTGTGGATAACTTTGTGATTTATCGCTGAACAATGTCCCCAAACCCCGTCCAGACAAGGGTTTCGTTTACGTCGCCCTGAAAATAGGCAAAAATTAAAAAACTATTTAAATCAGATAGTTAAAATTTAATACAGAAATATCAATACCTTACCTGCCCTACACCTGACAATTTTCGGCACACTCCGGACATTCCGCCCAAAAATGTGCATAAAACCGATGATTTGGCAATCTCATGCCGCAATCCCGCACGGAATCGGGATGAATACGGCCTCAGCGCCGGAAAAAGCACCGAGGTAAATATGAAACGAGTAGGCATCGAATCCATCGGTATCCCTGAGCCCATAACTTAGCCCATACTTTTACGGCCCGGCTGCCTCAACGACATTTCATGTGTTCTCATCACTCCTTTCTGATCTCTTTTCCCTTCTTTCCCACCCTCCCCTTTTTCTCGCCACGCTCTAAATTCCCTCTAAAATAGGCGCATGAGCCGTCGCCAGACACCCCGCAAAACCGGATCCCGCAGTCCCGCCTCGCCCTTGACGGGCGATTTGTTCGCGCAGCCTGCCGCCCGGGTCGCCGCATCGCCTGTTTTGTCCGCAGCCGTTGCCACATCGACGCCGCGCCCTATACCGGCGGCGACAACATCCGCAGCATCGGCGCCTGTCATTCCGGTTTCCCGACTCAACCGGCTGGTGCGCGAACGGCTTGAGGCGGCTTTCCCGCTGTGCTGGGTCGCCGGCGAAATCTCTAATCTGAGCTACGCCGCCTCTGGCCATGTCTACTTCTCGCTCAAGGACGCCGAAGCCCAGGTCCGCTGCGCCATGTTCCGCAACCGCGCCCAGTTGCTCGGCTGGCGGCTGGCCGACGGGCAGCGCGTCGAAGCGCGCGCGCTGGTCACTCTGTATGAAGCGCGCGGCGACTTTCAGCTCAATGTCGAAAGCCTGCGTAAGGCCGGACTGGGCGATCTGTACGAACGCTTCCTCCAGCTCAAGGACCGGTTGACGCGCGAAGGGCTGTTTGCCCTGGAAGACAAGCGCCCGCTCCCCGCGTTTCCGGGCGCCATCGGCATCATCACTTCGCCGCAGGCCGCGGCGCTGCGCGACGTGCTGACCACGCTGGCCCGCCGCGCGCCGCACGTGCGCCTGATCCTCTATCCAACGCCCGTCCAGGGCGAAAGCGCCGCCGCGCAGATCATCGACGCCCTCAACCAGGCCAACCGGCGCGCCGAATGTGACGTCCTGATTCTTTGCCGGGGCGGCGGCAGCCTGGAAGATCTCTGGGCGTTCAATGATGAAGCGCTGGCGCGCGCCCTCCGCAACAGCGCCCTGCCGGTCATCGCCGGCATCGGCCATGAAACCGACGTCACGCTGGCCGACTTTGCCGCCGATCAGCGCGCGCCGACGCCCACCGCCGCCGCCGAGCTGGCTGCGCCCGAACGCGCCGCGCTGCGCCGCCGCCTTGATGCCGGCCATGTCGCTCTCTCCCGGCAAATCCGGCATATTTTGGAGCTGCGCGGCCAGCAGCTCGATCTATTGGCCGCCCGGCTCATTCACCCCGCCCGGCGGCTGGCTGCGCAAAGCGAACAACTACACACGCTCCGGCAGCGTCTGAACGGCGCATTGCGCCTGCAAACCGGCCGCCGGCAGCAGACGCTCGCCGAACTGGCGCACCGCCTGCGCCTCGGCCGGCCACGCACCGCGGAACGCGCCCGGCAGCTCGACACGCTGCGCGGATGGTTGTCGGCGCTCTGGCGTCGTCATCTACATACGCAGCAAGAACGGCTCTCCCGCCTGTCCGGCGGTCTTTCGCATCTCAATCCGCACGCCGTACTTGCTCGCGGTTACAGTATTGTCACCGACGCGCACGATCGCATCGTTCGCGACAGTCAAACACTGGCGGAAAACGAACGCATCCACATTCGCCTCTACAAGGGGGCACTCAACGCACGCATCGAAAGATCCCAACAGGACAAGCAAAAATAAAGGCCGACGACATGCCGCGACGCATTTCATCCTCGCCCGGTTTTTCGTGCCCCGGTTTCTCCGCCCTTCTAATGCCTTCTACTACCTTCTACTTTCTTCACCTCCCTCGCATCTTCACGGCTTTCCTCCCATTCTCCGCAACGCCGGCTCGCAAAGCCCGCCTCCGCATGACGGCGAGGCGCCGGTATGCACCGACATCTCGCAGCCAATGCAAAAACTCCTTGTAGAATCTTTGTTGCAACACACCATCGAAGCTCATCAAACGGCGCACGCTCAAGGGGGGCACACTCCGTGCGGTACGTTTGTATGGGTCAATGCCGTCGCGACATACACTGTGACACTGTGCGGCCCATCATCGGGAAAATGTTCGGGAGTCCAGTAGACCGCCGTACTGGCGTGCTTGGAAATCGCCATATCGCTGCATGTACACGCTACACACGCCGAAACATCGAAAAACGGCAGATTGCCCCGCAAGGGACCACAGACCACCGCACATGAACATCCTCTACACCATCGGCCATTCCACGCACGACATCAATACGTTTGTCGCCATGCTGCAATCGTTTGCCATCCAAACGCTGGCGGACATCCGCCGTCTGCCCGGCTCGCGCAAATACCCGCAGTTTAATCAGGACAACCTGGCGCAAACGCTGGCTTTAGCCGGCATTGCCTACGTTTATCTGGCGGATTTGGGCGGCAGGCGCAGAATGAACCGCGCTTCGCACAACACCCGCTGGCGCAACGCCTCGTTTCAGGCCTATGCGGATCACATGGAAACCGAGGTTTTTGAACGCGGCATCGACGCGCTGACCGCTTTAGCAAAAGAAACAACGACAGCGCTGATGTGCGCCGAGGCCGTCTGGTGGCGCTGTCACCGCTCGCTGATCTCAGATTGCCTGAAAGCCCGGGGCTGGACGATTCTGCACATCACCGGCATCGGTAAAGCGAAAGAGCATCCCTACACCTCGCCGGCGATCATTGTCGGCGACAAAGTCGTCTATACGGAACCGCCCGGAAAAAAGCGGGAGCCTTCCGATTCCCAGCCGGCGTCGACGCCGGCTTCCACTCCGCCATCCCGAAAATACGGCTAAATCATGCGCAGGCAAGGAAGCAAAAAGTCAAGAAGTGCAAAAAATGCAAGGAATTTCGGATAACTTCTCAAACCCGGCGTCAAAACATCACGCCAACTCAATTTGTATGCGCGGCATACGGAAATCTTCAGGTGCTCTCATGCCTTCCATCGAAACACATCCGCTCCCCCCTTTCCTGCCTGAAAACGCCAGGTTGCTGATGCTCGGCTCCTTCCCGCCGCCGCAAGCACGCTGGAAGATGAATTTTTATTACCCGAACTTCCAGAACGATATGTGGCGGATTTTTGGCTGGGTGTTTTTCGGCGACAAAGCCCATTTCATCGCGGCGAACACCGCCGAAAAACGATTCAGAAAACAGCAGATTCGGGACTTTCTGGGCAAGACGGGAATCGCCCTCAGCGATGCGGCATACCGCGTGCGGCGGCTACAGGGCAATGCCTCGGACAGGTTTCTGGAAGTCGTCGAGCCGGTCGATTTGGCCAAGCTGCTCTCCCGCCTGCCCGCGTGCCGGAACATTGCCACGACAGGCGAACTGGCGACGGATACCTTGCTCTCGCTGCTGCCGCCCGCAACGGCCAAACCGGCCATTGGCCAGCCGGCGGAAACGGAATTTGCCGGCCGAACGCTTAAACTCCACCGCCTGCCGTCCTCTTCGCGCGCGTACCCGCTGGCGCTGGAAAAGAAAGCGGCAGTGTATGCAGGATTTTTCCGGGAAATCGGACTGCTTGAGGACAGTGCCACCTGAATGGGATGCCGGCTGAACGCCGGAACATTACCTGTTTTTGCGATGACCTGTCTTTGCGATGCGCTGTCTCTGCGCCTTGCTCCTTTGGGCATTTTCCCGTTCAATTTCCCCGTTCATATTGCGGGCGCGCGCCGTTGCCAAATCGACCGCATTACCCGCCCGGCAAGAGGCTCTTGCATGAACAGCGGGCTCCAGGCTCATCAACGCGGCAGTACCGCGCACGCACGCCACAGCGCATGTCCGGAATCCCGGTATTTACGCTCGAACGGCGTCTGCGGGCCGCCCTGCGCCGCCAGCATCCGCGGGGTGAGTAACTCGCAATGGATAGGCACGCCGCTCAGCGCACGCACTGCAAGGCAGAATTCCTCGATATAAATCCGCCAGTTGCTGCGGCATTCCAGCGTACCGCCGAGCGCCAGCAAAGCGGGAAAAACCGGATGCCCATGCCAGCGGCGCCCCAGATGGCCGATCTTCGGCCAGGGGTTCGGGTAAAGCAGATAGTGCCGGTCAAGCCGGATGCCCGCCTCGCCCAGCAGCCGCCAGTAATCGACGAGATCGGCGCGCACGAGATCGAGGTTTTCCGGCAATCCGCCCGTTTTTCGGTCGATCCGGCGCGCCAGCCGTGCAGCCGACTGATCGACGCCAATCACGTAATGGTTGGGAAAAGCGCGCGCCAGCCGAATGCTGCTCTCGCCGACGCCGCAGCCGGCGTCGAGAATCAGCGGCGCCTGCGGCGCATGGCGTTCGCGCCGCGCCATGCTGGCGGCAAAGGCCGCCCGGTTGTAATCGGCATAAGGTTTGCGGAACGGTGCGCCACGATGCCGCTCGAGTACGGCGAGCAAACGCTCATGAACAGCGGACTGCGCGCTCACGGGAAGGCGGGAACGGCCTGCGGCATGCCTCGCAACGCCGGCCGCAACATCGGCAGAGGCATCGAAATCAACATCAGCAAAACGTCCGGAATGGGTAACTTCCGCAGACATGATGGCCTCACCCCTCGCCAATGTGATGCCGCGCCAGCACGGCCGTCACCGAGGCGGCATCCGGCAGCGGGCGCACTGCCTGGTACAACGCCTCGGCCTCGGGAAAGCGCCGGCACAGCAACTTGAGCCACATTTTGAGCCGCCCCGGCGCATGGCAGGGCAGCACCTTTTCCGGCAAACGCCGCCAGTATTGCGCCAGCAAGGGGGCAAGCACCACCCAATCTGCACAATCCGCGCAATCCGCGCAACTCGTCGGATTCGTCGGATTCGTCGGATTCGTCGGATTCGTCGGATTCGTCGGATT
>CALHZD010000018.1 GCA_938040985.1 uncultured Propionivibrio sp. | reverse complement strand
TGGCTGAAGATGGAGCGGCAGACGGTGCTGCTGATGGGCGCGGGCAGCAGCATTTGCGGCGCGGCGGCGGTGATTGCGCCGTACTTGAGTATTCCCCATGTCCTGGAGGAAAATCTCATTCTCGACGGGCTGGCGCATTTTGCCAATGCGCAAATGGCCTGACGCAGCCGTTTCACCCATCTCTTAGAGGTTTATCAGATACGGAGGACTTCGATGCTGCCCAAACTGGTATCGACGCTGCCATCTTTCATTGCCTATTTTGCGGTTGCCGTTGCCCTGCTGGCCGCGTTTCTACTGATCTATGTCAATGTGACGCCGTACAACGAACTGGCGCTGATCGAACAGGGGAACACGGCGGCGGCGATCAGCCTGTCCGGGGCGTTGGTCGGCTTCGCCATGCCCGTCGCCAACGTGATCGCCCATAGCGACTCGCTGGCCGATCTTGCCGCCTGGGGCGCGATTGCCGGCCTCATTCAACTGCTCACCTATCTGGTTGTACGTTTGACGCTGCCGCGCCTGGCCGTGGATATTCCTTCCGGCAAGATTTCCGAGGCGGCGTTGCTGGCTGCACTGTCGGTCGCCATCGGGTTGATCAACGCGGCCTGTATGACCTACTGATTGCACACTGATTTTTCTGTATCGGGAGATACTCATGGACGGTTTTGATTTCAAACGGGGCCTGATGGGCTTTGCTAAGAAGCAGTTCATCGACGTTATTCACTGGACCGAGGCGAACGACGGCGTCTTGGCCTATCGCTACCCGATGCAGGATTTTGAAATTCAGAACGGGGCGAAACTGACCGTGCGCGATTCACAGATCGCCGTTTTCGTCGATGAGGGGCAGGTTGCCGATGTTTTTGGCCCCGGCCTGTACACCCTGAACACGCAGACTCTGCCGTTGCTCACTAACCTCAAGAATTGGGACAAGCTGTTTGCCTCGCCCTTCAAGTCGGACGTTTATTTTTTCTCCACGCGTCTACAGCTTGACCGCAAATGGGGGACGCCGAACCCGGTGACTATCCGCGACAAGGATTTCGGCATGGTGCGCATGCGGGCCTTTGGCATCTATTCGTACAAACTGGCCGATCCGTCGACGTTCTACAAAGAAGTTTCCGGCACGCGCGAAACCTATACCGTCGATGACCTCGACGGCCAGCTGCGCAGCCTGGTGATTACCGGCATCAGCAGCCTGTTCGGCGAATCAGGCGTACCGTTCATTGACATGGCGGCCAACCAGGCGGCTTTTTCCGAGAAACTCAAGGCGGCGCTGATTCCTACGTTTGAACGTTACGGACTGGCGCTGGACGCGTTCGCCGTGCAGAATGTTTCTCTGCCGGAAGAACTACAGCAGGTGCTCGACAAACGCATCGGTATCAACATGATCGGCGGCATGCAGGCCTATACGCAGATGCAGGCCGCCGATGCGATTCCGCTGGCGGCGCAGAACGAAGGCGGATTGGCCGGCCTGGGAGCGGGGCTGGGCGTGGGGCTGGGAACCGGACAAATGGTCGGTCAGGCGATGGCGCAGGCCCTGCAAACCGGCGCAACCCCGCCTGTGGCGACGCCCGCGGCACCGGCGGCTCCGGCCGCTCCGGTTGCGACGGGAGGCGCAGCGGCGCCGATTTCGGCTGACGAAGTGGCCGCGACGCTGGAAAAACTGCACGGGCTGATGACCAAAGGCATCCTGACGCAGGATGAGTTCAACGCCAAAAAGGCCGAACTGCTGGGTCGGCTCGCCTGACCCGCAGCCGTTGATTTCCGCGCCCTCGCCGATTCAGGATTCTCCGTGAAAACCGCTCATTGCCCTTCCTGCGGTGCGCCCGTCGTATTCAAGTCGGCGGCGTCGGTCTATACCGTTTGTGAATTTTGCCGCAGCACGCTGATGCGCGATGGCCAGACGCTGGCCAATCTCGGCCGCATGGCCGAGCTCATGGACGACCCGACCCTGATCCGAATCGGCAGCGAGGGAAAATACCAGGGCGTGCATTTCGGTGTGATCGGGCGCATCCAGCTCAAGTATGAGGCGGGCCTGTGGAACGAATGGTACATCCTGTTCGACGATAAACGTACCGCATGGCTATCGGAAGCCGGCGGAGAATTCGTGGTCAGCGCGCCGGCCGCGCCGGGCGGTGAGTTGCCTGCTTTCGAGTCGCTGAAACCGGGCGCGTCGCTGGACATCGGCGGCCATACTTTTACGGTAAGCGTGCTGAATACGGCCCGCTGTATCGCGGGGCAGGGCGAGCTGCCGTTCCGGGTGGCGAGCGGCTACGATGTCAATACGGCCGATTTGCGCAGCCAGACGCGCTTTGCCACGCTGGATTACAGCGAAACGCCGCCGCTGCTGTTCGTCGGTCAGCCGGTCAAGTTCGACGATCTGCGGCTGACCCATCTGAACGAATCGCCCGCCGGGTCGGGGGTTAAAGCGGAAGTGCTCAATTGCCCGCATTGCGCCGCGCCGCTGGTCATCCATTCGCCGGAAATTCAGAGCATCGGTTGTCAGAGCTGCGGCGCGATTCTCGGCATCGAGAACGACAAGGTACGCCAGCTTTCCGAAGCGGCGCAGAAACTGCATATCCAGCCGTGGCTGCCGCTGGGCAGCAAGGGACGCCTGGCGGGTGTTGATTGGGAAACGATCGGCTTTATGCGGCGCTTCTCCAGGTCAGAGGGTGAAAAATATTTCTGGCGGGAATACCTGCTGTTCAATGCCAAGGAAGGTTTTGCCTGGCTGACGGAATATGACGGGCACTGGAATTTCGTTCGCACGCTGTCCAATCCGCCTTCGGCGCCGCAGCAGAGCAGAGGCCCGATCCGCTACGCCCAGACGACGTTCAAGCATTTCAGCCTGGCGCAGGCCGAGGTCGATTATGTGCTGGGCGAATTCTACTGGCGCGTCCGTGTCGGCGAAACGTGCAGCGTTGATGACTTCATTTCCCCGCCCAGAATGCTTTCGCGCGAAGTCACGGAAAATGAAGTCACCTGGTCGGAAGGCGTGTATACCGAGGCGAGCCTTATCCGCCAGGCGTTCGGCGTCACGGCCGCTCCCCTCACGCAGCGCGGTGTCTATGCCAACCAGCCCAATCCGTGGGATGCGGTGTCCCGGAAAAGCCTGCGCCTGTACGGTGTATTTCTGCTGGCGGCAACGCTGATACAACTGGCTTTTCTTCTCTCCTCACCGAGCGGCAGCGTCCTTAAAGAGAATTTCGTCCTGTCCGCAGATAATGCGGAGTCATTGCTGACTTCGCGGGAGTTTGTTCTGAAGGAACCGGCGCGTGCCTTGCGCCTGCGGCATCAGACGGATATTGATAACAACTGGGTGGGCCTGTCCAGCGTGCTGGTCGAAAAACAGACCGGCGCGGCGTATCGTGCGGACCAGGAAATCGGGTATTACTACGGTGTTGATGACGGCGAACGGTGGTCGGAGGGTTCACGCTCGGACGCTATCGTTTTCAGAGACCTTCCCGCCGGCGCCTACTATCTCAACATCGAGTACGAATTGGGGGATGGCGTCAAAACGGCAGGCTACCGTGTTGCCGACAGTGTGTCGCTGACGTTCAATCCGGTGGGCTGGTCGAGCTATTTTCTGCTTATCCTGAGTCTGGCGGCTTTCCCGCTTCAGGCGGGCTTGCAGCTTTCCAATTTCGAGACGGCGCGCTGGGCTGAAAGCGATTATGCCGAAGAAGAGGATGACGATGAGGATGACGACGAATGATCTGGCGGATAAACCACCGATCCGGCGCTAGCCCGGAATTTGCCATACGTGTCCGGCGGAAGAATGAAGCATTCGGCAAGGCGCTGCAACGCCGGATGGAAAAGCCGGGCGTTTAACCGAAGCGGCGGGAGTCATTACGGATGTTCAAGACCAATATCGTGGTCGGGTTGCTGATGCTGGCGCTTTTTACCTATGCCCAGTATCAGGGCTGGAATTTATTTGAATCGACGGCCGCATCCGTCCCGAGGCAGGCGGCCGGCCTGGGCCGGACGTACCACAAGTAATGACGGCGGGCGGTGGTTTGGGCGGCAAAGGCAATCATGCGGCGGCGCTGATGCGCTGCTTTTGTGGTTTTCAGTCGACGCAAAACCGTCGGCGCTATAAGCGACGGTATGCCCGATGCCGCACGGTGGCGATAGTTGAGGGCATTTGAGGGATGATGATGCCGTGAATCAGGCGCTGCTGTTTTCCGTCTTCATCGTCGCTTCCTGCGGACTGGCTTACGAGCTGATCGCAGGCGCGCTGTCGAGTTACTTGCTCGGCGATTCGGTCATGCAGTTCTCGACGGTGATCGGCGCTTACCTGTTCGCCATGGGAATCGGCTCCTGGCTGTCCCGCTTCATCGACCGCAGGCTGTCGGCGCGCTTTGTGCAGATCGAACTTATGGTCGGCGTCCTGGGCGGGTTCTCGGCCGCCGGGCTGTTTTTTGTCTTTGTCTGGTTTTCCGGGCCGTTCAAGCTGGCGCTGTATCTGATGGTGCTGCTTATCGGCGTGCTCGTCGGCATCGAGATTCCCCTGATCATGCGCATTCTCAAGAACGACCTCAGTTTCAAGGACGTCGTGTCACAGGTGCTGACTTTCGATTATCTCGGCGCGCTGGTCGTCTCCATCCTTTTTCCCGTGCTGCTGGTGCCGCATCTCGGACTGGTGCGCAGCGGGCTGT
This sequence comes from uncultured Propionivibrio sp., assembly GCA_938040985.1. Taxonomy (GTDB): domain Bacteria; phylum Pseudomonadota; class Gammaproteobacteria; order Burkholderiales; family Rhodocyclaceae; genus Propionivibrio. Next base: position 18,927 of record CALHZD010000018.1, on the reverse strand, counting down.
TGTTCGGGCTGCTCAATGCCCTGGTCGCCGTGTGGGCGCTCTGGCTGTTTCGTGCGCAGCTGCACGGCGCGTTCGGCCTCAAGGTGCAGGCGGGTGTGTCGTTGGCGGCGCTGGCGCTGGGTTTTGCCGGCGCCGGGTGGTTTACGGATTTTGCTGAGGCGCAGCTTTATGCCGATGGAATCGTTCATGCCGAAAGTTCGCCCTACCAGCGTATCGTCATCACGCGCTGGCGCGACGACCTGCGTTTGTTCCTCAACAACAATCTGCAATTTTCCTCGCGCGACGAGTACCGTTACCATGAGGCGCTGGTGCATCCCGGCCTGGCGAGTCTGCCGCAGGCGCAGCGCGTGCTGATTCTCGGCGGCGGCGACGGCATGGCGGCGCGCGAGGTGCTCAAGTATCGGCAAATCGAATCGATCACGCTGGTCGATCTCGATCCGGCCATGACCCGGCTGTTTTCAACCGCGCCGGCGCTACGCCGGCTGAACGCCGATGCGCTCAATTCGCCGAAACTGCGCCTCATCAACAGCGATGCGCTCAAATGGCTGGAGGAAAACGACGAGCGCTTCGACTTCATCATCATCGATTTTCCCGATCCGTCCAATTTCGCCATCGGCAAGCTCTACAGCGCGGCGTTTTACCGTTTGCTGGCAAAACGTATGCATGCCGATTCGCTGGCTGTCATCCAATCCACCTCGCCGTTCTACGCCCGGCAATCGTTCTGGTGCATTGTGACGACGCTGGAGAGCGTCGGCCTGACGGCAACGCCTTACCACGCGCTGGTGCCTTCGTTTGGCGAGTGGGGCTATGTGCTGGTCGGCCGGCGCGCCTACCGGCCGCCGGAAAGATACGAGGTGGCGATGCGTTTTTTGACGTCGGAAACGACGCCGGCGCTGTTTGATTTTCCCAAAGACATGGCGCGCGTCGACGCCGAGGTGAACCGCCTCAACAATCAGGTGCTGGTGCGCTATTTTGAACGCGAATGGGAGCAGGCGATCCGATGAGACGGTTCGATGCACGATCCCATGGGGCGCCCGTCATGTACTGTGCCCATTGCCGCAGTACGGCGATGCGCCTGTGTGCGGCCTTACCCGGGGCATAAGGCCATGGATCGCCGGGCTTTTCTGACCTCGCTGGCGGCGGCCGGGCTTTCGCCGCTGGCCGGCTGTTCGCGTCCGGCGCAGCAGCGCCTGCCGCCGGGAACGTTATCCGGCGCTTCGGCGGAGTGGGGGCATGCCCTGCGCCAACCGGATAAACTGCCGCCGCCGGCGGAAACACTGCGCATTCCCGTGGCGATTGTCGGCGGCGGTATTGGCGGTCTCTCGGCGGCCTGGAAGCTGGCCAAGTCGGGGTGCCAGGATTTTCTGCTGTTTGAACTGGAGACTGAGCCGGGCGGCAACGCGCGCGCCGGCCGTAATGCGGTGAGCGAATACCCGCTGTCGGCGCACTACTTGCCTCTGCCTCCGCCCGAAGCCCGCGCCGTGCGCGAACTGCTGGCCGAGCTGGGCGTGCTGGAAGGCGATCCGTTTGCACGGCGGCCGCGCTATGACGAGCGCTATCTGTGCGCCGTGCCGCAGGAGCGGCTCTATCGTAATGGCTGGTGGGAAGACGGCCTGCTGCCGCATATCGGCGTTGCGGCGGCCGAGCGGGCGCAATATCGGCGTTTTCATGCGCTGATGGCCGCCTTTAGGCAGCGAAGAGACGGCGGCCGCCCGGCGTTTGCCCTGCCCATGGAAAATTCCAGCCGCGCCGGCGATCTGCTTGCGCTCGACCGGCTGACAATGCGCGACTGGCTGCGGGCGCAGGGGTTTGATTCGCCGCATCTGCACTGGTACGTCGATTACGCCTGCCGCGACGACTATGGCACGGGCAGCGGCGAAACCTCGGCCTGGGCGGGGATTCATTACTTTGCCTGCCGCAACGGCGAAGCGCAGGATGCGGCGGGCGATACGGTGCTCACTTCGCCCGGCGGCAACGCCTGGCTGGCGCGCGGGCTGGCCGATTCGGTTCGGACGCATGCCGGCGAGCGGGTGATGACGGGCACGCTGGCCTGGCGCGTACAGGAGGCGGGCGAGCACGTTGCGATCGACCTGTGGCAGCCGACGGCGCAGCGCAGCGTGCGCGTGCTGGCCGGACACTTGATCTGGGCGGCGCCGCTGTTCATCGTGCCCTACGTCTTTTCCGGCCGTGAACGGTTGGCGAACGCTGCCCGGCGTTTTACCGCCGTGCCCTGGCTGGTCGCCAACCTGACGCTTTCACATGCCCCGGAAGACCGGGCCGGCGTCCCACTGGCCTGGGACAACGTGCTCTATGACAGTCCCGGCCTCGGCTATGTCGTCGCCACACATCAGATGATCCGCCAGTGGCCGCAGCGCACCGTGTGGACGTACTACCGCGCATTGTCCGGCCAGGCGCCGTCGGCTGGTCGCACTCAGCTCGAAGCCATGTCTTACGCGCACTGGGCGGAACAGATTTTGTCCGATCTGGAGCGTGCGCATCCGGATATCCGGCAGGCGACGGAATACATCGACATTTACCGCAACGCCCATGCGATGGTGCGTCCTGCGCCCGGCCTGATCTGGGGGCCTGAGCGGCGGCTGTTTGCCGACAGCGGCAGGCGGGCGGGAGAACGTTTACACTTTGCCCACGCCGATGTCAGCGGTTTTTCGCTGTTCGAGGAAGCGCAATATCGCGGCGTGCTGGCGGCAGAGCGGGTGATGCGGCAGCTGGGCAGAAATTTTGTTTCATCCCTTGTTCCCGGCGCACGCGCAGATTCGCCAGCATCGACATAAAAAACCAGCAGCGTTATATCGGGGCAAAGAAGGTCAAAAAGACGCCAGAAACACGGGAAGAGAACGAGAAAAAACGATATGCACGGATTGCACCTCATCGCTGAACTTCATGAATGCGACTGCGCCCGCGATCTGCTCGATTGCGTCGAGACGCTGCGTGAAGTGTGCCTGGCGGTTTGCGCCAGCCCCGGGCTGACGCCGGTGGCGCAGGCCTTCCATCAGTTCATGGACGGCAGCCGTCTGGCGGGCGCGACCGGCGCGGTGGTGCTCGCCGAATCGCATCTGGCCGTGCATACCTGGCCTGAATTGCGGGCGGTGACGCTCGATCTTTACGTCTGCAACTTTAGCCGCGACAACAGCGCGGCGGCGCGCGCCGCGTTTGCGCAGCTGATCTCCCGCTTCTGCCCGCACCGCTGCGTACAGCGCGAGATCGTGCGTGGACAGATCGGCACGCCGCCCGTATGAGCGGGCGCGCACGCGATATCTCCGCCAGTAGGGATAGCCAGCAGATAGGGTCGGCGGATAGTGGCGGCCGATAAGGCAGGCAGATAGGCGGTGTGCAAGGCGGCGGACAAGGCTATACTTACGTTTCTGGCATTTTTGAACCGTATTGACTGCATTTGCACTGACTGTTTTTGGAGTTTTCATGGAATCGTTGCGCTTTGTCTTGCCCCAGTCCGAAATTCCCACCCATTGGTACAACGTTGCCGCCGATTTGCCGACGCCGCCCCTCCCGCCGCTGGGCGCCGACGGGCAGCCGGTCAGGCCGGAGCAGATGGCGGCGATTTTCCCGACCGCGATCCTGGAACAGGAGATGTCGTCGGAGCGCTGGATTCCTATTCCGCAGCCGGTGCGCGAGATCTATCGTCTGTGGCGGCCTTCGCCCCTGGTGCGCGCGGCGCGGCTGGAACAGATGCTGGGCACGCCGGCGCGCATCTACTATAAGAACGAAGGCGTTTCGCCGGCCGGTTCGCACAAGCCGAACACGGCGGTGGCGCAGGCGTATTACAACCAGCAGGCCGGCATCCGGCGCATCACGACGGAAACGGGGGCCGGACAGTGGGGCAGTTCAATGGCCTTGGCCGGGCAAATGTTCGGTCTTGACGTGCGCGTCTACATGGTCAAGGTCAGCTACGAGCAAAAACCATATCGCCGTTCGATGATGCAAACCTGGGGCGCGGAAGTGTTCGCCAGCCCGTCGGAAATGACCCAGACCGGCCGCGATGCGCTGGCCTGCGATCCCAATAACCAGGGCTCCTTGGGGCTGGCGATTTCGGAAGCCGTGGAAGAAGCGGCTGCGCGCGCCGATACCAATTACGCGCTCGGCTCGGTGCTCAATCACGTGGCGCTGCATCAAACGATCATCGGTCTGGAGGCGAAAAAGCAGTTCGAACTGGCCGAAGACTGGCCCGATGTCGTTTTTGCGCCGTGCGGCGGCGGCTCATCGTTCGCGGGGATGGCCTTTCCGTTTTTTGCCGATAACGCCGCCGGCGGCCATCATGGCAAACAGGTGCGGCTGGTGGCCGTCGAACCGGCCTCGTGCCCGTCATTGACGCACGGCAAGTATGCCTACGATTTTGGCGATGCCTCCGGCTTTACGCCGATCATGAAAATGTATACGCTCGGCCACGACTTTATGCCGCCGGGCATTCATGCCGGCGGCTTGCGTTACCACGGCGCCTCGCCGCTGGTTTCACAGCTGTATCACGAAAAGCTGATTGAGGCGGTGGCCGTGCCGCAACTGGCAACGTTTGAAGCCGGCGTCATGTTCGCCCATTCCGAAGGGATCATTCCTGCGCCGGAATCCTGCCATGCCATTCGCGCCGCCATCGACGAGGCGCTGCGCTGCAAGGAAAGCGGCGAGCCGAAAACGATTCTGTTCAACCTGACCGGGCACGGGCATTTCGACATGGGGTCTTACGACCGCTATTTCTCCGGCGAGCTGGAGGACTTCTCCTATCCGGAAGCGGCCATTGAAAAATCCCTGAAATCCTTGCCGCAGGTCGGCTAAGCGGCTGACGCCGCGTCCTGAAAGACCACGTCAGACGGTCAGGGAGAGCGGGTCAAGGCGTCGGCGGAAAAAATCGGGAGGGTCGACAAATGCGTGCGCTGGTGTTTTTTCTGGGGGTGGCCAACCTGCTGTTTCTGGCCTGGACACGGGGTTATTTTGGCGATGAGGCGTCGATGAGCGCCGGGCAGATGCAGCGGCGGCAGCTTATGGCGGAACGGGTGAATATCATCGCGCGTGACGAATCCTCGGCCGCGCCGACGGCGAAAGCGCCGGAAAAACAAAACGAGCCGGTTGCGCCGCAAATGCCGGCGGACGGCGCAAGCTCCGTGCAGGGCGATCAGCCAGCTCGGGAAACGCCGCAAAGCACGGACAGACGGGCGGAAGAAAACGCCCCCGCAAAGCCGGCACCGGAAAAAACCGAACCGGTCAAGACGGAAAAACCCGTCAGCATGGTTTGCCTGACGCTGAATGATCTGAACGCCGACGAGCTGGCGCGCGTCACGGAGATTACCGGCGGCCGTTTCCGCGATTTTCGTGTCGATCGCCGTTCCTCTGCCGGCAGCCGGAGCTATTGGGTATTCATTCCGCCGCTGGGCAGCCGGCAGGCGGCCGATCGTCAGAGCGAGGCGCTCAAGCGGGCCGGGGCGCCGGAATTCTTTATCGTGCAGGAACCGCCTGCCATGCGCTTTGCCATTTCGCTGGGCGTGTTCTCGACCCGCGAAGCGGCCGAGGAACGGCTGACCGATCTGCGTCTCAAAGGCATCGATGCCGCCCGCGTGGGCGAGCGCGAGACGCGCTCGGCGACCTACCAGCTCGAACTGCGCGGGCCGGAAACGCGGGCCGGCGCCCTGCGGCAGGCCATTGCCGGCGCGCTGCCCAAAGCGCGGCTGGCGTCCTGCAAGGCAAAATAAACGCCGGCATGGGCGGGTAAATCGTGGGCTTTATCGTTGGCCTGACCGGCGGCATCGGCAGCGGCAAGAGCGCAGTCGCTGCCCGCTTTGCCGATCTGGGCATTGCCGTCGTCGACACCGATGCCATTGCCCATGAACTGACCGGCGCTGGTGGCGCAGCCATGCCCGCGATCGCCGCGGCGTTTGGCCCGGCGGTCGTGTCGGCCACCGGCGTGCTCGACCGCGCCGCCATGCGTCGCTTGGCCTTTGCCGACGCCGGCGTCCGGCAAAGGCTGGAAGGCATCCTGCATCCCATGATCCGGCACGAAGCGCTGGCGCGCTGCGAACAGGCACTTTCGCAGCATTCACCTTACGTCATTCTGGCGGTGCCTCTGCTCGTCGAATCCGGCGCCTACCGTCAATATGTCCGGCGCGTGCTGGTGGTCGACTGTGACGAGGCGGTGCAAGAGCAGCGCGTCATGGCGCGCAGCGGTCTGGCGGCCGATGAAGTGCGCCGCATCATGTCCACCCAGGCCGCCCGCGCCGAACGGCGGGCAGCGGCGGACGACATCATCGACAACAACGGCGATCTGGCGGCACTCATCCCGCAGGTCGAAGCGCTGCATGATCGCTATTTAGCAGCATCAGAAAAGCGGCCCTGAGCCCCGAAGAAACGAAGCAGAAAACATAAAATGCCCCGGAGCCTTTTAAATACAGGGGTTCAGGGCATCAAAAAACATAAACCGGAAAACAACCGCTCCCTTTGCAGGCATGCCGCGTTAGCTCGCCTTGCCTTTTATAGCGCCTTTCTTTGCCAGAATACGGCGTTGCCGTGTTGGCCCGGTCTTGCCGTACTGCATATACTGTCTGCGGCTCGCCACCTTGTCTTTTGGCAAAGTCAAGCCGCTATGTAAGGCTTCTGGAGCACCCCGCTGAACCCCTTCAAGTAGACCATAAAACATAAAATGCTTTGAAACGCCCTAAATACAAGGGCTTCAGAGCATCAAAAAACATAAACCGGAACACCGTGCCCGACCAACCCTCTGAAATCCGCGTGGATAGGGCATTTCCGGGCAGGGTATCCCGGAGCCCTTATAAATAAAGGGCTTCCGGGTAGGCGCCTCTGAGATGCCCTGTTTATAAGGGCTCCGGAGCATCCCCCTTGGAGATGCCCGCAAATAAAGGACTTGCGGGCGCACTTCTCTGAAATGCTCTAAATACATGGGCTGGTGGGAAGCCTTTCTGAAACGCCCGTGGATAAAGGACTTCAGGGCGTATGCCCGGAAATGCAGGTAAATAAAGACGCTCCAGACACCCCCTCGGAGATGCCCTATTTACAGGGCTCCAAAGCATCTACTTTGGAGATGCTCTAAAACTAAAAAACAAGAATTGCCACAGCCTGCGCGCTGACTTCCACCCACGAAACTTCTTTTGATGCTGTTGCGCTGAGCGGCAGCGCGCCCCGCTGACTTTCTTTGCCTCGCCAAAGAAAGTCAGCAAAGAAACGCGACCCCAGGCGCAGACAGCTCCTTGCCGCGGGCCGCTTGTCGGCGGGCTTGATCACTCGCTTGCGCTCAAACAATCAAGCCCTTGCTTCCGCCAAGCCGCCCCGCGCCTTTTTGAAATAGCGGCTTCCTTTGCCAAAATACTTCGTTGGCTTCGCCTTGTCGTATTACTCATACTGCCTGCGGCTCGCCGCCTTGTCTTTTGGCAAAGTCGAGCCGCTATGTAAGCTTGCGGAATCCCCTCTGAAATCCGTAAAAATAAGGCATAAAACATAAATCGCCCTGAGACGCCCTAAATACAAGGGCTACAGAGTGTCAAAAAACATAAACCGGAACACTGTGCCCAACCAACCCTCTGAAGCCCTCATAAACAGGGCATTTCCGGGCAGGGCGCCCGGTAGTCCCTTATCCATGCGGGTTTCCGAGGCGCCTGCCCGGAAACGCCCTATCCACGCGGGTTTCGGAGCGGCTAAAAGCCTCTCTCCCTGTGGGAGTGGGCCTGGAGAGAGGGTAAAAGAGAGCTGCCTGGAGCGCCTTTATCCACGGGCGTTTCCAGAGGGGCGCGCTGAAGCCCTGATAAACAGGGCATCTCAGAGGGGTATGCCTTGAAACCCACGTAAACAGGACATCTCAAAGGGGATGACCGGAGATGCCCTGTTTACGCGGATCTCCGGAAAGGCGCTGTCGTTTAAAGCGCTAGCCGGGCCAGACGCCCTGTGCGACCAATTGTGCGCTGGCGGCTTCCGCCCAGCCGCGGTTAGCGGCCGGGTTGGCCGGGCTGGGATGCAGGATTTTGCCGATACGCAGCGGCATGCCCTGAAGCGCAGTTCTGGCGCGGGCTTCGGCAAAGCCGCCGACGCCGATGACCCATGCCGGCGCCAGTACCGTGGCGACTTCGCGCAGGTGCGCATCACAAGCGGCGTAGAGCGGCGCGCTTTCCGTGTGCGGCAGCTTGTCCGGCGTCAGGTTGCGGCCTTGGTCGAAAAAAGCAAGCGGGCAGTAATTGGCGACAAAATGCTCGGCGAAAAAGGCTTCGGCCGTGCCGAAACGCGCACGGAACAGACCCCACAAGCGATGGCCGCTGACCTCGGCGCGCCGGCAGGCAAAACCTTCGATCGGGCGCTTGGGGTTCTCGCGTTGTGGTTTGCCGACGGGCGCGTCGATGCCCAGCCAGTCGCGCACGGCGGCGATTTCGCCAAAAGGCACGCCGCATTGCACCATGCCGAAAGGGCCGGGATTCATGCCGAGGAAAATGACCCGCCTGGTTCCGTTACCGAAACGGCGCAGGTAAATTTCGTGCGGCGCCCAGGCGTAATCGAGCGGGTTGTAGACATATGAGACGGGGGGCGAGAAAGCGAGCCGGCCGACGTCGGCCGAGAGCGTTCGCGCCGCCGCAATCAGGCGTGCGGCAATCGAAGTGCTATCCATGGCGAGAATCTTGTCGGGTGTCCGCTGAAGAATTTTCCGAAAGCGCGATGAGTGGCGCTTTCATCCGCCAGGTCATGACGACGCCGGGCAGTGCGATGCCTACTGAAAAGAGATAGAACGCCTGCCAGCCGATACTTTCCGTCAACACGCCGGCGACCGGGCTGACGTAGATGCGCCCGACGGCGGCCAGTGCGGAAAGCAGGGCATAGTGGGTGGCAGTAAAGCGGCTGTTGCACAGCGCCATCAACAGGGCGACCAGCGCCACCGTCCCCATGCCGCCGGTGATGTTCTCGACGGCGATGACGGTAAGCAGCAGAAAGTCAAGGGAAGCGCTTTCGCGTAGTGAAACGATGACCCAATCGAAGGGCGGGACGGCAACGCTGCCCCAGGCGCCCTTGCCGAGTACGGCAATCAGATAAAAGCCGAAGTTCGAGACCAATTGCAGAATGCCGAACAGGAGCAGCGCCCGATAAAGGCGCAGGCGCAGCATCAGCGCGCCGCCGACGATCGCGCCAAAAATCGTCAGCCAGATGCCGATGATCTTGTTGGCGATGCCGACCTCGGCCTGCGAGAACGCCAGCCCTTTGATCAGGAAGGCCGTCGTGAGGCTGCCGGCAAAGGCGTCCCCCAGCTTGTAGAGCACGATCAGCAGCAGAAACAGGGCGGCGCCCGGTTGTGCGAAATAGCTGGTCAATGAGGCGTTGAGCGTCTCAAAGCGCGCCAGGCGGGCGAACCACCAGGCCAGCGGCAACGCGGCGGCGATCTCGGCCAGAACGAAAAGTAACTGAATCCAGTGATTGCCGCTGCCCGGATCGAATCCGAGTAAAGACAGCAGGCTGCGGGCCAGATAGTAGCCGGAAAAAACGCCGACCAGCATCGCCGCAAATCCGGCGATTTCCCTGGCAGGGCTGGAGGCCAGCGGTTTCGATTCGCTGCGTACCGGCGGCAATAAAAACAGCGAAAGCGCGGCAAAGATGCCCATGATCGTCCCCATCAGCGCATAAACGCGCGGCCAGGACTGCCACTGGTCGGCCCAGATCAGCGCGATGCCGCCGGAAACGATCATCGCCAGGCGATAGCCGAAAACGTGCAGCGAAGCGCCGAGACCGTGTTCGGCCTTGTCGTTGAGCGCGTCGGCACGGTAGGCATCGACGACGATGTCCTGCGAGGCCGAGAGAAACGCGAGCAGTACGGCCCATTGGGCAAAAAGCGTCGGCTGCCGGCTGGGCGAGAGGCTGGACATGATCAACAGCGTCAGCGCCAGGCCGCCCTGCGTAAGCGCCAGCCAGCCGCGCCGCCGGCCAAGCCAGGGCGGCTCGAAGCGATCCATCAGCGGCGCCCAGAGAAACTTGAAGGTGTAGGGGGCGCCGATCAGACCAAAAAAACCGATCGTCGCGATATCGACGCCGTCAACCGCCAGCCAGGCCTGTAAAGCCTGACCGGTTAGCGCCAGCGGCAATCCGGAAGCGAAACCGAGAAAAAGCACCGCCGCCAGACGATGGCTCCGGCCCAGGAAGTGCATCGGACTATGCCCGGCCGAGCCGGTAAAAAGCCAGGCTGCCGTTCAGGTTGGGATCGTCAATGACGGGCAGGCCGTTGTTATCGAAGGCGCGGCGTTCGCGGATTTCGATCTCCAGCCGGCTGCACAGCGCTTCAAAATCGGCGATCGTGAAGAAGCGGACATTCGGCGTGTCGTACCATTCATAAGGCAGGTCCTCGGACACCGGCACGTGGCCCCGGGCAATGGCCTCGCGGTTAATCCGATAAGCGAAATTCGGGAAACTGACCACGGCCTCATGCGCCACGCGCAGCATTTCATTCAGGATACGCTCGGTCTCCAGCATCGTCTGCAAGGCCTGCGAAATGATGGCATGGTCGAACGAGTGATCCTCAAAGCTGGACAACCCCTGGTCGATGTTCATCTGAATCACATCGATGCCGTTGCGGATGCAGGCCAGCACCTTGTCGGGGTCAATTTCGACGCCGTAGCCGCTGACGCCGCGCGTCTCACGCAGGTAACGCAGTAAATTGCCGTCGCCGCAGCCAAGATCGAGCACGCGCTCGCCGGCGGGGATCCAGTCGGCGATGACGGCAAAATCGAAACGCTCGCGTTCGTGCTTGCTGAGTTGGTTGAGATTCATACCGCAATATTCTCCAGGTACGCGCGCAGCACGGCGTGATAATGCGCATCGTTGAGCAGGAAGGAATCATGCCCGGCGACGCAATCGATTTCCGCATACGCCACACGGCGCCGATTCTTGAGCAGCGCAAAGACGATTTCGCGCGAACGCGCGGGCGAGAAGCGCCAGTCGGTCGAAAAGCTGACGACGAGGAAATCCGCACGCGCGCGCACCAATGCAGCCGCCAGATCACCGCCGTAGGCATAGGCTGGGTCAAAGTAATCAAGCGTCTTGGTCGTCATCAGGTAGGTGTTGGCGTCGAAAAAACCTGCAAATTTGTCGCCTTGATGGCGCAGATAGGATTCGATCTCAAAGTCGACATCATAATTGTAGGTGTGCTGGTCATAGCGCATTTGGCGGCCGAATTTCTCATTCATCTGATCGTCCGACAAATAGGTAATGTGACCGATCATGCGCGCCAGCCGCAGGCCGCTTTCCGGTACGACGCCGTATTCAGCGTAGTGGCCGTCATGAAAATCCGGGTCGGAGAGAATCGCCTGGCGGGCGATTTCGTTGAAAGCGATGTTTTGCGCCGAGAGTTTTGGTGCCGAGGCAATGGCAATAGCGTGGCGGATGCGCTCGGGAAACTGCAACGACCACTCGAGAGCCTGCATGCCGCCGAGGCTGCCGCCGATGACGGCCGCCCAGGCCTCGATCCCTAGATGGTCGGCCAGGCGCGCCTGCGCGGCTACCCAGTCTTCCACCATCACCAGCGGAAAATCGGCGCCATAGTGCTTGCCGGTTTCCGGATTACGCGAGAGCGGCCCGGTCGAACCAAAACAGCCGCCCAGATTGTTGACGCCAACGACAAAAAATTTTCGCGTGTCGAGCGGCTTGCCCGGGCCGACGAGATTGTCCCACCAGCCGAGATTTTTCGGATTGTCGCTGGCAATACCAGCAACATGGTGATTGCCGGAAAGTGCGTGGCAGACCAGCACCGCGTTGCTGCGCGCGGCGTTGAGCGTGCCATAGGTTTCGAAGACGAGTTCGAAGCCGGGTAACTGCGCGCCGCTTTTCAGCGTCAGCGGCACATCGGAATAAAAGCGTTGCGGCGCTACGACGCCGACGGAATTTTCTGCAATCATCGTATGCGTATCGAGCATGTCGTACAGAGCGTACCAAAATAAATAACGCCCAACCGGCTGGGCGATGTCCGGAAGAAACCGGGCAGACGACTGATAAGCGGGCTGGGCGAATACCGCTTTAGCCGAATTTATCGAGCGCCCGCAAGCTGATCCTCAAATCGGCGCTGGCTGGCAAATTAATGGCGCCGCCAGAAAATGTCAAGAAACCGTCGATGCGTATAAGAATCACTAAGTTTGGCCCGGTTCTGGCAGCTTGGATATTAGATATGCACGTCAGAACAAAGCGGATGCCCTGGAATTGTGAATGATCGAAATAGGTAGGAAAGAGTTAAATCATCCAAACAGGCCGCGTTAGGTGATACCGGTCGTACGTGAATGGTGAGTGGTATTGACCGGCCTGTTTGCTCAGGGGATAGTTCCGAACGGGATCAGTATTCTTAAATAGCAGACAGGGAGGACGGTTATGAATGGGATCCTTGGCGGTCTTTACTATGCACACTCCGGCGCCAGATCAGACCACGCTGACTGGCAATCTCTACAAAACCACGAGTACAAAGTCGGCGAAATGGCGGCTGCCTTTGCTGCTGCCTTTGGTGCGGAAGAAATCGCCCGCTACACCGGGCAGCTGCATGACCTCGGTAAATATTCCCCTGAATTCAATGCCCGCTTACACGGCGGCTCCTCAGTCGATCACGCTACCGCCGGCGCAAAAATCGCTTTTGAACGCTGGGGAAAAATCGCTATCGGTAAATTGATGGCGTTTTGCATTGCGGGACACCATGTAGGGCTGGCGAACGGTGCCGGCGAAGGCGATAACCGCAGCACCTTGAAGCAGCGTCTGGCGTTGCAATTTGGCACAGATATTCCCGCACTCGATGGCGTATGGCAACAAGAAATCAAGTTGCCCGAAACCTTGCCAGTGCCTCCGCTCAAAGCCGACGCGCATCATCCTTATTTCTCCTACGCCTTCTTCACCCGCATGCTCTATTCCTGCCTGGTCGATGCCGACTACCTCGACACCGAAGCCTTCTACGCCGCCATAGAAGGCACCACGATCGAGCGCGGCGGCTATCCCGCCTTAAGCGACCTGCAAACCCAACTGCGCCGTTATCTGGCCGGGCTCTGCGAGAACGCCGCGCAACAAAGCGGGGCAGATTCCGCCCATGCCGCCCTGAACCGCCTGCGCCGTGAAATCCTCGACCATGCCACCGCGCAAGCGGCGGAAGCGCCCGGCCTCTTCCGCCTCACCGTGCCCACCGGCGGCGGCAAAACCTTCACCTCCATGTCCTTCGCGCTGGAACACGCGCGGCAGCACGACCTGCGCCGCATCATCTACGTCATCCCTTTCACCAGCATCATCGAACAAAATGCCGCCGCCTTTCACGCAGCCTTCGCGCCGCTTGGCGCCGCCGTGCTGGAACACCACAGCACCTTCGACGACAGCAAACTGCAAAAGCAGGACCAAAGCAGCAAGGACAAACTGCGCCGCGCCTCGGAAAACTGGGATGCGCCCGTCGTCGTCACGACCGCCGTGCAATTCTTCGAATCCCTCTTTGCCGACCGCTCCGCGCGCTGCCGCAAACTGCACAACATCGCCGGCAGCGTCATCATCCTTGACGAAGCGCAAATGCTGCCGCCCAACCTCCTCCTGCCCATCGTGCAGGCCATCAAAGAACTGGCGCAGAACTACCATTGCAGCGTCGTCCTGTGCACCGCCACCCAGCCCGCCGTGCAAGCGGCAGACGGCTTCTATCGCGGCCTGGAAAACGTGCGCGAAATCGCCCCCGAACCGGAAGCCCTCTTCGCGCAACTGCGTCGCACCACCGTGCAGCATATTGGCAAACAGGCAGACGCCGACCTGCTCGCCAAACTCGGCGAATACCCGCAAATGCTCGTCATCGTCAACAACCGCCGCCAGGCGCGCAGCCTCTACGACGCAGCGGCGAAACAGGGGCTGGATGGCGTCTTCCACCTCAGCACCCTGATGTGCGCCGCCCACCGCCGGCAAACACTGGAGAGCATCCGCGCCCGCCTGAAAAACGGCGCACCCTGCCGCGTCATCGCCACCTCGCTCATCGAAGCCGGTGTGGATGTCGATTTCCCGCTGGTAATGCGCGCCGAAGCGGGACTGGACAGCGTCGCCCAGGCCGCCGGACGCTGCAACCGCGAAGGCAAACAGGCGGCGGAAAACAGCCACGTGTGGATATTCGCCCCGGAAGAAAGCTGGCAAAACCCGCCCGAACTCGCCTTTCAGGCGGAAGTGATGCGCGTCATCGCCCGCCACCACGCAGACGACCTCCTCTCCACCGCTGCCATCACCGCCTACTTCCGCGAACTCTACACCCTGAAAGGCCGCGACCTGGATAAAGAAAACATCCTGCAAAAGCACAGCAACGCCAAAACAAGCCTCGATTTCCCCTTCCAGACCATCGCTGACAAATTCCGCATGATCAAAAGCCCGATGCTGCCGCTGCTTATCCCGTTCAACAGCGAAGCGGAGAAATTGATCGAAGCCCTGCGCCACGCCGACCACATTGGCGGACTACTGCGCGAGCTGCAACCTTACACCGTGCAAATACCGGAGAAGGCGCTGGCTGCCTTGTACACAGGCGGGCGCATCGAACCGATTAACGAACAGAACTTCGGGAGACAGTTCTACACGTTGATAGGGCTGGATTTGTACGACGAAGTAGCCGGTCTGAGCTGGGAGGATGTGGGATTTTTGAAGGAGGAGAGTTTGGTGTTCTGAGCCACTGGATCTCTATTTAACTTCTTTAGAAGTTGATTTTTGCCAAAAATGGGAATAACATATGAACCATAACAGTTTTAGAAGGAATATCTGTGTGATGAGTAACGACGTCAATCCATTTCAATGGAAGCCTAAAAAGTACTTGGTAAGGGTAACAACCTACTTAGTGGTGTGGTTGTTTGTGCTTTCAGGTTGTCTTTTCTATTTGAAATTTGGTAATCAATCGGATTTTTTTAGTAATTTTGAAACATTATTAGGCTGTATTTTGATTGGAGGTATAGGAGGGAATGTTTATTGTTTAAGAGCAATTTATTTGCAAGCTTGCGTAAAACAAGAATGGAATGAAAATTGGATTATTTGGTATGTGTTGCGACCACTATTAAGCATGGTTGTTGGAGGCGTTAGTTATCTTTTTATAAAGGCAGGGCTGGTGCTATTCAACTCTTCCGGACAATCTGAGATCAATCAATTAAGCATTTGGTCTTTGGCTTTTTTAAGTGGGCTAAATGTTGATAACTTTATAAAGAAAATAGAAAGCATTGGTGAAACAGTTTGGGGAATTTCTCCTTCAAAAGTTTCCAATAAAAAAGGAACGTCAAATGAATGATTTTTTTGAAATAGATTTTTTAGATGTTGAAGCTGCAAAAAGTGGAGATGCCATTACAATTCGTTATTGTAAGAATGGAGTGCAATCCATACACGTTGTAGATGGCGGATTTAAAGGTCCTGAAGATGGGGAAGGTACTGGAAATAAGGTCATTCAGCACATTAAGAAATACTACGGAACTAACAAAATTAATAGAGTAGTTGTAACACATCCCGATGGAGATCATGCAGGTGGTTTACGAAAGGTTTTGGAAAATTGTGAAGTTGGTGAACTATGGATGCTTAAACCTTGGGATTATACCGATGAATTAATTGAACGATTTGCCAGATTACGCAGTGAAGAACGATTAGCTGATAGATTGAAAGAATGTTATCCAAATATAGCCGCATTAGAAAAAATTGCTGATCGTAGGGGTATTCCTATTAAAACACCTTTTTAAGGTGAGAAAATTGGGGAATTTACCGTTCTCGCTCCAACAAAGGACAGATACCTTGATTTAATTGAGCAATCCGAGAAAACACCTGAAGTTAAATCTGCGCAAACAAGTTTGGCTAGGTTGTCCGCAGTACTTGAATCTGTTAAGAATTTTGTCCGTGCAGCATGGGGGGATGAAAATCTCTCAAATAAACCGACTAGTGCGGAAAATAACATGAGTATTGTTCAATATGCTGAATTAAATAATCAAAAAATTATGCTAACAGGGGATGCTGGACGTGAGGCGTTAGAAGAAGCTAAAAATTATTTAGTTGATGATTTATATGTTTCACTTCCTGGTATTGATTATTTTCAAGTTCCTCATCATGGTTCTCGAAGAAACATATCTTCTGAATTACTTGATGAAATTTGTGGTTCTAAATTGCCTTTATGGAAAAAAGGGACGAAGAATTTTACTGCGGTAATTAGTTCGGCTAAAGAAGATAAAGATCATCCTCGGAAGGCTGTTGTAAGAGCCCTAATACATCGTGGAGCATCAGTGCTTACAACTGAAGGTGCAACTCTACGTTGTTCTAGATCAGCCCCTGCTAGAGATGGATGGGTATCTGCAACTCCTGAGATCTACCCTGAAGATCAAGAAGACTGAAATAGCTTGAAAAGTGCGGTCAGTTTTTCCGTTGTTTTTAGGTCGTCTGAAAACTTTTCGCACATAACCGTGCGTGGATTGAAACTAAAGTAGTTAGATTAGTCAGCTAATCCGCCCCTTCCTTGCGAAGGGGCGTGTGTACAACCAAAAGGAGAACCAAATGAACCAAATCCGCCTACACGTTTGGGGCAATTATGCCTGTTTTACCCGTCCGGAGATGAAGGTGGAGCGGGTGTCTTATGATGTCATCACGCCGTCGGCGGCGCGCGGGATTTTGGCGGCGGTGCATTGGAAGCCGGCGATCCGCTGGGTGATTGACCGGATTTATGTGCTGAAGCCGATTCGGTTTGAGTCGGTGCGGCGCAATGAATTGGGCGACAAGATTTCGGTGAGCAAGATCAGCGGCGCGATGAAGCGCAAGAGCGTCGCCGGTTTCTATACGCTGATTGAAGAAGACCGCCAGCAGCGCGTGGCGACGGTGCTGAAAAACGTCGCCTATGTGATTGAAGCCCATATCACGCTGACGGCGCAAGCGGGCGAGGCGGACAACATTACCAAGCATATCGAGATGTTCACACGCCGCGCGCGCAAGGGGCAATGTTTCCAGCAGCCATGTTTGGGCGTGCGTGAATTTCCCGCTGATTTTGCCCTGATTGACGAAGGCGAGCCGCTGCCGCCATCCGAATTACTGACAAGCGAGGCAAACCGCGATTTGGGCTGGATGCTGCACGATATCGATTTCGAGCACGGCAACACGCCGCATTTCTTCCGCGCGGAAATGAAAGACGGCGTCATTCTCGTGCCGCCGTTTTATGCCGAGGAGGTGAAAGCATGATTCTTGCGTCCCTTGCCCGCTATTACTACCGCCTGGCGGCGGAAAACGATGCAGTCGGCAATCCCAAAGTGCCGTCTTATGGCTTTAGCGAAGAGAAAATCAGCTGGATATTGGTACTGGATAAAGAAGGGAATCTGCGAGAAGCGGTATCAAATCTCAGCGCAGATAAAAAACCGCAGCCGAAATTGATGAGCGTACCGCGTCCAGAGAAACGCACATCAGGCATCAAGCCGAATTTTTTGTGGGATAAAACGGCTTATGCACTTGGTGTGGAGGCCAATAAAAACAAAGCTGAAGCAAAGAAAAAGCCGTTTATACCGGCAGAAAAAACCTTCACTGCCTTCAGGGATTATCATCTCGAATTATTGCAAGACAGCACAGATGAAGGCCTGCGGGCCATATACCGTTTCTTGAAAAACTGGCAGCCTGAACATTTTGCGGAACAGCCTTTGCCAGTAGAAATGCTCGATACCAATATCGTTTTTTCCCTGGAAATGCCCAGTGCCTTCATCCATAAACGTGAAGCGGCACAAACCCTGTGGGCAAAACTGTTACAAAGCAATGAAGCGGAAAAGGGTTTATGCCTGATCAGCGGCGAAACCGCCCCGATTGCACGACTGCATCCGGCCATTAAAGGCGTATTGGGTGGGCAAAGTTCCGGTGGATCAATTGTCTCGTTCAATAAAGAGGCATTTACCTCTTTTGGCAAAGAACAAGGCGCAAACGCCCCCGTTTCTGAACGATCCGCCTTCGCCTATACCACCGCGCTGAATTATCTGCTGCGCCTGGAAAATGGGCATTCTTTGGTCATAGGGCTAGGCAAAATCCGGGCAGCACTCCGCGCGGCAAAGAACCAAGACAAATCACAAGATATTGATAAAAGACCGAGCGTTGCCGATACCAGCACCGTTTTCTGGGCGGAAGCTGCCGATAGCGCCAGCGCGCAGGCCGCCGAAGATTTTTTTGCAGACAGCGCATCACCCAGTGACGACGAAGAAAGTGCCAAGGTTCTTGCCGTGCTGGAGCAAGTTGCCAAAGGGCGGCCACTGCAAGAAGTGGCGCCCGAACTCTCGCCGGATACCCGCTTTTATATCCTGGGCCTTGCCCCTAACGCTTCGCGGCTTTCTATCCGCTTTTGGCTGGATACCACCTTTGGGCAGTTGGTGCAGAATCTGGCGCAGCATTGGCAAGATTTGGCCTTAGAACCCCGTGCCTGGAAAAAGCCGCCTTCGATTTTCAGCCTGTTGTTAGAAACAGCCATTAAATTCAAGAATAGCGAAGGGCGTTATGAAAAACCCAAGGCAGAAACGATTTCATCCGTGCTGGCGGGAGAAATGGTTCGCGCCGTTATCAGCGGTGCGCCGTATCCGCTGAGTTTGCTGTCGCAACTGATTACCCGCATTCGCGCCGATGGTGATGTGAACGGCTTGCGCGTGGCAATGATGAAAGCCGTGTTGCAGCGGCGATATAGAAAAGGTTTCATTCAAGAAGGAGTCCCCATGAGTTTACATACCGAAAGCAAAAATCCCGCCTACTTATTGGGTCGGCTATTTGCCGTATTGGAGCGCATCCAGCATCAGGCACTCGGTGAATTAAATGCCGGCATTGCCGACCGTTATTACGGCTCGGCTTCTGCCATGCCGTATTTTGTCTTTCCCCGTTTGTTGGCAGGTGTCAAAAATCACTTGTCGCGCCTGCGCAAAGATAAAGCCGGCATGGCGGTCAATCTGGATAAAGATTTGGGCACGATCATTGAAGACTTGC
>CALHZD010000017.1 GCA_938040985.1 uncultured Propionivibrio sp. | reverse complement strand
CCCCCGGCCGGCCGGCCGCAAACCCGCGTGGAATAAGGGCTTCCGGTGCGGCTCGCCCGGAAACGCCCTAGGGACGCGGGTTCCAGCGTCGTCTGGTCTGAAACGCCCAAAAGATGCGGACTCCCGCCCAGTCGCTGTTGCGGGTTACTGCGGGTGTTCAGTCTGCTGCACTTGATACAAGCGGATGCTGGTGGTAACGGAGCGCTGGACGAAAACGCCCAAAGGACACGGGCTTGCGGCCGATCAATGCGGACGCCTGATTCGCCGCTAACCGCCGCCGAAGCGACTGTTGCCGGTCGCAGGGGTGGGTTACTGCGGGCATTCAGTCCGCTGCGCTTGGTACAGACGGACGCCAGTGGTGACGGAGACATTGAGGCTTTACGCCGAGCCGGGCATGGGAAGGGTGAAGGGCTGGCCGCGGCTCTCGCGCCGCGAGCGGCGCAGGCTGACGCCGGCGGTGACGAAGCGCTGACCGGAAACCTGCGCAGGATAAGAGTTTTCTGGGAGCCGGCCGGGAGCCCGCGTAGAATAAGGGCTTCCGGGGTGCCTGCCGGCAAACGCCCGACTGGTGCGGGTTTCTGCGCTGCCTGGCCGGAAACGCCCAAAAGACGCGGACTTCCGACCAGTCGCTGTTGCGGGTTACTGCGGACATTCAGTCCGCTGCGCTTGGTGCAGGCAGATGCTGATGGTAATGGAGCGCCGGCCGGGAACCTGCGTAGAATAAGGGCTTCCGGGGTGCCTGCCGGCAAACGCCCGACTGGCGCGGGTTTCCGCGCTGCCCGGCCGGAAACGCCCAAAAGACGCGGGCTTGCGGCCGCCGATCGGTCGGCGTTCAATTCGCCGCTAACCGTTGCCGTGGTTGCTGTGTCTGGTCGTTGCGGCGGGTTGCCGTGGATGTTCAGCCTGCCGCTGGTCGTTGTGGTTGCTGCGGCCGATCGTTGCCGGCGTTGAGCGCCCGACATTGAGAGAAGTATTGATCAGTCTGATCCGGAGGCCGGTATAAAGCCGTAAAACCGTTACCGGCCCGCCCTCATTTCTGTCTCCGGAAACTTACCGCTCCGACGCCGTTCCGGGGCAAACCTTGCCGACGCTGAAAAGGCGTCGGGTTTTGCGCGTTGTTTTTTGCGTTGCGCACTGCGTCATAAAGGAATTCATCCATGAACATCGCCGTTTTGCATCGAATACTGCCATGCACCGCCTTTTCCCTTTTCCTTTGCCTTGCCGGCGCGCCGCTTGCCCGCGCCGCCGAATCCGGCGCGGAGGGCGGCGGTGCCGGGAATTCGGCCAATGCCACTACTTCCACTACTTCTACCAAGGCGGCCGCTGCGCCCGAAGCTGAAATTGCGCATACCGGCGGCCTGCCCGGTTACGAAGTGATCAAAGCGCCGGCGAACATCGCCCAGCTCAAGCGCGTCAAACAAAAGCTCGTCGCCCCGCCGAACGTGCCCGAACACAGTCAGGAATCGCCGGCTGCGCCGCGCCTCGTGCAGGTGGAAATGACCGTCGAGGAAAAAGAGATCGAGGTCGAGCCGGGCGTGTTCATGTGGGCATTTACCTTCAACGGTTCCGTGCCCGGCCCGATGATTATCGTGCACGAAGGCGATTACGTCGAACTGACGCTGAAGAATCCGTCGAAAAACCAACTGGTTCACAATATCGACTTCCACGCTTCAACCGGCGCGCTGGGCGCGGGCGACCTGACCTACGTGCAGCCGGGGCAGGAAGTCACGGTGCGCTGGAAGGCGATCAAGCCCGGCGTTTTCATCTACCACTGCGCGCCGGGCAGCCTGATGATTCCCTGGCACGTAACGCACGGCATGAACGGCGCCATCGCCGTGCTGCCCAAAGGCGGCCTGAAGGACAAGAACGGCAAGAAGCTTAAGTACGACAGGGCGTACTACATTGGCGAGCAGGATTTCTACCTGCCGAAGGATGCGAACGGCAAATACAAGCGCTACGCCAGCCCCGGCGAATCGATGGAAGATGACTTGGTGGTGATGGAAAAACTGATTCCCACGCACGTCGTCTTTGGTGACCGCAAGGATGCCTACACGGGCGAGAAGGCGCTGACAGCCAAAGTGGGCGAAACCGTCATGTTCTACCACTCGCAGGCGAATCGTCCCTCGTATCCGCACCTGATCGGCGGCCACGGCGAGTACGTGTGGGAACGTGGCAATCTGGCCGATAAACCGGCGCACAATCTGGAAACCTGGACGATTGCCGCCGGTTCCGCCGGCGCGGCGATGTACACCTTCAAGCAGCCGGGCGTTTATGCCTACCTCACCCATAACCTGATCGAAGCGTTCAATCTTGGCGCTGCGGCGCAGGTCAAGGTCGACGGCAAGTGGAACAACGATCTGATGGAGCAGCTCTTCGAGCCGCGCGCGTTCAAGGAGTAGGGGCGCGCCCGTTTTTCCGCTGTTTTGCCGTTCGCGCAGAGGGCATTGCCGTTGAACGCTGGCGGCCGGGCGGCGAGACAGGGAAAATGTTGGGCGAAATGCAGCGCAAAATGTAGAACGAAATGTAAAAGCGTATGCGGCAAGAGGAAGCCGGCGCGGCAGGAAATCCGGGTTTATCGGCGGTATTCCCCGTATTCCGGCCTTCCGCCGGCCTTTGAATCTGGCAAGGAGTCGAATATGTCCAAGTATTTATCCGGGCGTTTGTCGCTTTCCGGTTTCCGGCGGCTGTTGTGCCTGTTTTTTCTGTTTTTCCTGTCCCCCAACCTTTTCGCCGCCAGTGCGGCGCGCGGAATGCCGCTCCATTTCGACCTGATTGGCGAAAAAGGGCGCGTCACGCAGGAGAGCTACCCGGGCAAATACCTGCTGCTGGCGATCGGCTACACCAACTGTCCGGACATCTGCCCGACGACGCTGTACGAATACAGCGAAGTGATGCGCGCCATCAAGAATCCGGACGCCATTCAGCCGCTCTTCGTCACCATCGATCCGGTCAGTGACGATATGAAGTATCTCAAGATTTATACCCACCATTTCCATGAACGTATCGAAGGCCTGAGCGGCGAGATGGAGAACCTGCGCGCGCTGACCGATCAGCTCGGCGCAACGTTCGGCTACCGGCTGAACGGCAAGAAGATCGATAAGCCGACGCCGGGAACGGACTACAACGTGTATCACAGCGGCTTCATTTACCTGATCTCGCCCGAGCGCAAACTGATCGACATCTACGACTACCAGATTGGCCCCGCTGAGCTGACGAAAGCGCTCGATAAAGTGCTGGGTGAACCGGGCGGCCAAGCCGCAAAAAGCGCCGCGGATGGCGGCGCGCCGGGGGCATCGGCAAAAAACGCGGCGGCTTCCGTGCCGCCGGATCGACCCGCACAAGCGGCCCAGAATGCCCAGACGACGCGGCCGGCGGCTGCGGCCTGCCCATTGCCCGTGGGCTTTTCCGCGGCGAAATCGAACACGGCGTTGAGCGACATTCTGCCGGAGATGAAAACGGGCGCGGAAGCGAAAAAACAGGGCGGCACGCTCGTACTGCTCAACGTCTGGGCGGCCTGGTGCGCGCCTTGCCGGATCGAGTTGCCGGCGCTGGACAAGCTGGCCGCCGCGCACAAAGACATTTCCGTGCAGACGCTCAATCTGGGCGACAAACCGGCCGATATTGCCGCACTGTTTAGCAAAATGAATATCCGGACGTTGCCTCAAACCGGCAGCAATGATGCCGGCCTGCTGGCGCGCCTGGGCGCGGTTGGCCTGCCGTTTACCGCCCTGTTCGTCGATGGCCGGCAGGTCGCCAGCCGCAACGGCATTCTGGAAAGGACGGAAAGTATCGCCGACTTTGCGCGTTGCCGGGCCGCAGCGCGTTAAGCTGCACGGCCTGTGAGCCGACCATGCTTGCGTCCGTGCCGGTTCAATCGCGAAGTTGGCTGTATGTTCATACCGGGCGGTGCAGACCTTCCGCAGCGATTTTTTCCGTCCGGGGAAACGGAAGAATTTATGAATGGCGTTCTTAACTGAAATCCACGAAAGAAAGGAGAAACGATGACACTGAAGACACTAAAAGCGGCCCTGTTGGCTGCCGCTTGCGCACAAACAGCCATGCTGGCGCATGCCGCTGAACCCGCCATTGCGGCGCATACCGAGCTGAAGGATTGCGTCATTCAGGAAGTGCTGCCGGGCAAAAACATGACCGGCGCGTTCGTCCGCTTCGTCCATCACGGCGCGCCGGTGGAGCTGGTGCGTGTTGAAATGCCCAGCGTCAGCCCGCGTATCGAGCTGCATAGCATGACGATGCAGAACGGCGTGATGGAAATGACGCGCATGGCCGACCTGACGCTCAAGGAAGGCGAGCGCCTGTTCAAGAAAGGCGGCGACCATATTATGCTGTTCGACATCGCCCAAAATCCTGCCATCGGCAGCGCGCACACGCTGACCGTGTATTTCAGCGACCAAACCTACGCCAGTTGCCAGGCGGTGGTGAAGTCCGTGCGCGAGATCATGCAGAACGCCGGCGTTGACCAAGGACATGCGCAGGGTCACGGACACGGGCATTGAACGGCGAACGGTTCAGAAGGGCCGCCCGCAAACGCCCTGAAGAATTGGCCCTCTCTCCTACGAGGAGAGGAGCCGGCGGGGGCGAGACGGGTTATCCGGAGCGCTTTTGTACAGATGAGTTTCGGCGGGCCGGTTGGATGTTTTTTCAGTTTATGTTTTTTGATGCGCTGAAGCCCTTGTATTTAGTGGGCTCCCGGGCAATTTATGTTTTCTGGCCTGTTTGCAAGGATTTTGGGGCGGGGTATTTGGTGATGCCTTGTTTATAAGGGTTTCAAAGCACGTGCGCTGAGATGCCCTAAATACGCGGGGTTCAGGACGTCCATATTTGAGACGCTCAAAACATAGCGGCTCGACTTTGCCAAAAGACAAGGCGGCGAGCCGCTGACAGTACGAGCAGTACGGCAAGGCGAGCCAACGCCGTATTTTGGCAAAGGAAGCCGCTATGGCTCGATTTTGCCAAAGACAAGGCGGTCAAGCCGCTGACAGTACAAGCAGTACGGCAAGGCGAAGCCAACGCCGTATTTTGGTAAAGGAAATCGCTATGGCTCGACTTTGCCAAAAGGCAAAGCGGTAAGCCGCAGGCAGTACATTCAGTACAGCAAGGCCAGGCCAACACAGCAACGCGATATTTTGGCGAAGGGAGCCGCTTTAATCCTGCGTCAGGAAAGCCTCGATCGCCTGAGCGACGCGCTCCGGCTGATCATGCTGGAGATTGTGTCCGGCCTCGGCAACCCGCACAAGGCGCACATCGTGGAAGCAATCGACGCGCCGCTTGAATTCCGCCGGGTCGTTGCCGAAACGCTGCATTGCGTAGCCATGATCGGCAATCACCAGCAACACCGGCGCGGCAATCCGTCGCCAGCTCGCCAGATTGTCCTCGGCGTGGTAAGGCAACGGCGAGGGTACGCGATGCCAGGGATCGCAGGCCATTTCGATCCGACCATCGTCTCGGCGGCGGCCAAGATGCCGCGCCAGAAAGCGCGCCCGCGCCCGGCTCAGGCGCGGATTCATTTGCATGAAGCGGGCGGCGAATGCCTCGCTGTTGGCATACGCGCTGCCCGCCGGCGTGCGCGCAAGATGGCGCAGCCATTTTCCGATCAGCGTCGGCGCATCATTGACCGCCGGTTTCAGGCCGAGAAAATCCAGCATGACCAGCTGCGCAACGCGCCCCGGACAGGCGCCGGCATAAATCGCCGCAATGTTTGCGCCCATGCTGTGGCCGACCAGCCGCGCCGGACGTTCGGGCGAATAGTAGGCGAGAATTTCGTGCAGGTCGGCGTAGTAATCGGAGAACCAGTACGGACGCAAGAGCCATTCCGATTCGCCGTAGCCGCGCCAATCCGGCGCGATGATATGCCAGCCGGACTGCAACGCATCGACGACGAACTGGAAGGTCGGCGAGGCATCCATCCAGCCATGCAGGAAAAAGACGACAGGCGCATCCTGCCCTGCGTGTCCATCCCGCCCGCCCGGCACACGCCAATGCCGGATGTTGTGGCGCACGCCGCGGATAACGATCTGCTCGGTGGTCGAAGGCCGGTGCGTCATGTCAGTCCCTTATGCATTTTCCGCGCCCCGTCTGCCCATGCTCGCCGCCGGCGTAAAAACGGGTGCCGGCGAATGGGCGAGATGGAGGAGCTGGGCGACGAAGTTGACGAGTTCTCCGGCCTTGAGCTTGCCCACGCGGTCTTTGGTTACGCCGGCGGCGGTCGCCCTTGGCCACATCGGGCTGCGGCTGGGTGTTGCGAAAGTACACCTCATTAACGATAGCCAGCAGCGGAATCTCAAATAGGATGGTGTGCAGCCACGGCCCGCGGATGGTGATGTCGATCTCGCCATTGGGCAACGGAGCCAGACTCATGTATTTTTCGTTGAGCTTGAACAGGCCCAGAAAATCCACAAAGTCGCTCTTGATGAAGCGCAGCGTGCATAAATGGCGAATCTCCTCGCGGATTTCGTCCACATACGGCGCCAACTGCACACCGGGGTTGCGGCATTTAACCTTGTACTCCACCTGCGCACCGGGGAACTGGTGCAGCACCACCTGCATCATGGTGAATTTGTACAGATCGGTATCGAGCAGGCTGTGGATGATCATGGTGAACCGGTGGATGATTGATGAAGGCAGGCCGGGCGTAAATTAGGTATGAGCAATTGCATGCCCGTGCTGTGGCTGCATATGTGTAACAGCAAAAGCGTACCCAGCACACATCCCTTGTCAGCGACACAAGCACAGTCGAAACATGGGCTTGATAGCACTGGCTTAACCTAGCTTCAAGCGATGGTGCAGCCGATACCCTGTAATACCCCACGTCACACCATTGCTCTGAATACCTGCTTGCTCTCGCCTCAAATGTTCACCTCATCCGACCATTACGGCACGCTGCACAGCTCAAGAGCTTCAAGGCAGCAAACTTTTCAGTTCATGAACCGCCTTGAACTGCACACTGCCCCCACATACCGAGAAATGTTTTTTGCCACACTCGATCTTGAGTTGCTCGTCGCGGCGCAAATCTCTCTCCTTCGTGCTGGCTTTGGTCTCCGCCACAAAATAAACCCGCGCATCATCTTCGAACACAACCGCCCAATCGGGGTTGTAGCGGCCCAGCGGTGTGTCGATCTTGAATGCGCTGGGCAGCTTGAAGAAAAAGCGCACGCGCTCGTCCAGCGCACAGTCGCGGGCAAAGCGGCTTTCCACTTCGCTGTCGCTGGGCACGCAGTCAAACGCCGGGGCCTTGCCGGGCGCTTGCAGCGGCTGGGCCTGCATCAGCGTTTTGTGCAAAGGCGGCGTGCGCGCATCCGGCCCGGGCGGGTACACGCTGCTCAAATAAGTTTCCACCGGCTCAAACAGTGTCATTTCATAACGGCGGCCATTGATTTCGCGATATTCAATGCCCTCCACCTGCAAAGCCTGCAAGATATTGCGCATGGCCTGCACGGCCATATCGAGAAACGCCTGCGGGTTGAGAGCCAATTCATCCAGCCGCCCGCAGCCATCCAGAATGGCAAACACGCTGGCGCGGCTGATGTGCACGCGGCTTTGGATATAGGCATACACATCCGGCACCACAGCGGGCAGGCGCACTTCATGCTGCCCCGTGCCGCTCAATACGCCGCTGATGCCTTCGGCATCCATCACGATTTTTGCCTTGCTGGCCTGTACCTGCGGGCGCTGTACGGGCGGGTATTGCTGCCTATCGCCCAGGGCTTTGATGCAATCGGCAATCAGCCTCTTGCTGGCCAGCTTTACGCTGTAGCGCGTCTGGTAATTGATTTTTTGCCAAATCGCCTCAAACAGCGCCTGCTCCTCGGGATTCAATTCCTTGCGCGCCACCCGCACCTTGGCGCGGGCGTTTTTGGTACGGCCTGCAAACGATGCGCCCGTGTCTTCCTCAATTTCCTTCTGCAATTGGCCGGCAAAATCCTCATAGCTTTCATTGGCCACCACCGTTAGCACGTTGATGGCTTTATCGTGCACGCGCTCGCCCTGCGCATTTACGCACAGGCGCAGGCCGCGGCCGATTTCCTGGCGCTTTTTCAACGTGCTTTGCGTGTCGTTGAGCGTGCAAATCTGGAACACGTTCGGGTTGTCCCAGCCTTCGCGCAGCGCCGAGTGGCTGAAGATGAATTGCAGCGGCTCGTCCAGCGACAACAGCCGCTCCTTGTCACGCATGATGAGGGCGTAGGTGTCGTCGTCCTTGGCGGTATGGCCGCCGGTGTCTTTCCAGATGGTTTGCGCCTTGCTGCCTTTGCCCTTGCGATCTCCAGAAAAATAGCCGTTATGCACCCGGCTTGCCGGTTGAACAATCAAATCTGGATATTTGCGGGCATATTGCGTGAATATGTCTTCAAACCACTGGGCGAATTTGCCCGGCTGCGGCTGGCCGTCGGCATCGTATTGGCGGTAATGGGCCACTTTGTCTATGAAAAACAGGCTCAAGACCTTGATACCCAGCGGCTGCAATTGTTTCAGTTTGGCAAAATGCGCCGCTATGGCGCGCTCCATCTGGTAGCGCTGCACCGCTTCTTGCATGGAATCTTGCCGCTGACCCACACGCAAAATGCGCCCGCCAGAAAATTCGATCTCGTCGCCGCGAATATCGTTGAGCACATAGCCCTGCTGGTAAACATCACGCCCTTTGCTTTTTTCGTGCAAATCATCTCCGGGTTTGATGGAAACTTCCTTGCGCAGCACGCCGTTTGCGCCATTCACATCGATGCGTACCCGTGCCGTCATGCTTTTGACTTTGGGCTCAATTTTCACCAATTCCACAAAGGCTTGATTGTGGCCGTCCTGCCCCTCAATGCCATCCACCTCAATTTGCTTGACCAGCCCCAGATCATAGGCCTGCACCGGGTTGAGTGAATACAGCAGGTTATAGGTGTTCTTGTGCGTGGCCGAATAACGCAGCGTACACAGCGGATTCAAGTCGCGCAGGGCTTTCTGGCGAATTTCCGTTTCAAAATTCTGCGGCTCATCCACAATCACAATCGGATTGATGGCACGAATGTACTCAATGGGCGCAAACGCCCGCTCGCCCTGCTGCTTGATTTTGTTGCCATCCTTGGCAAAACTGTCGATGTTGATGACCAGAACGCTCAAGGCGT
The DNA here is from genome assembly GCA_938040985.1 of uncultured Propionivibrio sp. GTDB lineage: Bacteria > Pseudomonadota > Gammaproteobacteria > Burkholderiales > Rhodocyclaceae > Propionivibrio. The sequence continues at coordinate 2,564 of CALHZD010000017.1, read as the reverse complement.
CGCTTTGCGCAAAATGGCGCAAATCATTCAGGCGGGCGCTGTCGTACAAAATGGGCACGCAAGGCACATTCTCATAATCCTGCGCAAAATGCTCACGGGTAATGGCCAGGTTTTTCATCGTGCCTTCGCGTATCGCCACGCTGGGCACCACGATGACGAATTTCTTGAAGCCATACACCTTGTTCAGCTCATACATGGTTTTGATGAAGGTGTAGGTCTTGCCCGTGCCGGTTTCCATCTCCAGCGTGAAGTGTGGGCAAAAAGCCTCGGGGCTTTCGCTGTTTTCGGTGCGGTCTGCCGCCAATTCAGTCGCAGGCTCAATGCCATTGGCCGCTTGCACCTTGCGCACGTTTTCCAGCATCTGCGCTTCGGCAATCCAGAGGCGGTTGGCAATGCTGCCATCGGCCGCGTACTGAACACTGCCGGGGCTTTGTTGCAGGCTGAAAGCCGTGCTGGCCATGGGCTGGCCGTCAAACGCCTGCACCACGGCCTGCACGGCGCGGGCCTGATAGTCCTGGTGCGTGAATTGCAGGCGCACGCCGGGCGCGGCAGGGCGGTTTTGCTCGCTGTTCATGTCGGCCTCCCTCAAATCACCGTCAGGCCAATGTCCAGCCCTTGCAATTCCAGTTGCAGGTTGGCCAATTGCTCGTCAGCTTTGTCGCCCACAAAACAGGAATTGAGCATCACCACTTGCGCCGGGCGCGCCTGGGCAATTTCATCTTTCAGCGCATCGTGATAAGGCTCGAAGCACAGCCAAAGTTGGCGCTCGTTTTCCAGTAACACGCGATGTACGGTCACGCCCGCCACGGTTTTGGCTTTGCTGATGGCCTGCACGCCCAAAGCGCCCAGGCCCATTTTCAACAGCAGCTCGGCCAGCATGGCGGTTTGCGTGTCAATAGCTTGCGGCGCGGTTTTTTCGGCCTGCTGGAACATCTCCAACTGTTCGCGCAAGGCTTGGGCATCCACATTGCTGCGCCATTGTTTGAAGTTGCTGGGCGCCAATGTGAACTGCGCGCAGGCCAGGTCTTGCGTTTTCTCTGGCTGCTCGGCTTTCAGCTTTTCAATCACCTTGTCGATGCGTGCGCGGGTAATGTCGGCAATGCTGCGGTAGCCTGCTTTATAGGCTTCGGTGTTTTCTTCCAGCTTTTCCGGAATTTGCACACAAATGCACTGGCGGCTGCCGCCGTCTTCCAGGTTCAGCTCCATCACCGCCTGCATGGTAGTACCGGAGCCTGCGAAGAAGTCGAGGATGAGTGCATTCTTATCGTGCAATATTTCTACAAAAAACTGAATTAAAGATGATGGTTTTGGAAAGTCAAATATTTTTCCTTCAAATAATTCGGTAATTTCTTTTGTGCCATTCAAGGACATGCCAACACTATCAGGCAATCTGGTACTTACGGAAATTCGTCCAAACCTATCTCCTGTCTTTTCCATGTCATCATCCTTGAAGTAGCGCATGACAGGGTTTTTTATATCTAAGAAATCGTAATCATCTGGGAAAACAATTTTCCCAACATCATAGTATTCTTGGAATGTTTCTTGAGTGACAGCCCATGTTCTCAAAGGATTAGCTGGGTATTCTTTTCCAGTTTTCGGATCTTTAAGCGTAAAAAAGCTGTTTGGGCGCTCACTGGCTGTTGTTTGTTTTGTCAAATCATGTACACGCCACGGACGACCCGGAAAGTCATCCGTTTCAAAATATTTGCGTTCCTTGCCCTTTACACTGGCCACAAACTCCGAATTCCTTGCATAAGCCAATACAGACTCATAATCGGACGAAACGCCAAATGGCACGTCGGATTTTGCCGTGCGCTTGCGCCAAGGAAAATGTGCAACAAAACTCTCCTCCCCAAAAATCTCATCACATACCAGCTTGAGATTCGCTGCCTCGTTGTCGTCGATACTGATAAAGATCACCCCATCATCGCTCAACAAATTGCGCGCCAGATACAAGCGTGGGTACATCATGGACAGCCAGACGCTGTGATAGTGGCCGTTTTCCTTGCTGTTCTTTTTCCACAGGCTTTGCTTGTTCAAAAAGCCGGATGCATCGCGTTCGCCGGTGCGGCGCTGGTAGCCTTCCAGCGTTTCGGTGTAGTCGTCGGGGTAAACAAAGCTGTCGTTGCCGGTGTTGTACGGCGGGTCGATGTAAATCATCTTGACCTTGCCGTAATAGCTTTTCTGCAAGACACGCAGCACCTCCAGGTTTTCGCCCTCAATCAACATGTGCGGGGCGTGCGCGGGGTTGCCGGGGGCGGGTAACAGGGTGGCGCTGGTGGTTTTCTGAATCTCGCGGCGGGCGGCGGCTTTGCCGGCCCAGCTGAGTTCGTAGTGTTCTTGTTCCGGGGCAATGCGCTCTTGCCCGAGAAGGGTTTTCAGCCGGTCGAAATCGATTTGCTGGTCGCTGGCGACTTCGGGAGCGATTTGGCGGATGACAGCCAGCAGTTCTTGCTGGCGCTGGATGAGTGTGTCGGGGCTATGGCCTAGATCAGCCCCAGCGCAATGCGGGCTGCTGGGCTGCTGGGCTGCTGGGCTGCTGGGCTGCTGGGCTGCTGGGCTGC
>CALHZD010000016.1 GCA_938040985.1 uncultured Propionivibrio sp. | reverse complement strand
TATTTCAAATTCGCCCTAAAAAACTACTCAAACTTATCAAACGGGATTTTGCCCGCGCGGTTGTCGTACAAATCCGTATGGTTTTCGCCTTTGACGATATACAGCTCTTTGTTTTGGCTGCCCAGCGATCGATAGGCGTCTTCGCTGAAATAGCGGGAATGTGCTTTTTCGCCGTGCACCAGCAGTGCGGGCGTTTCCAGCTCGGCAGCGCGTTGCAGGATGGGCATATTGATGAATGCCAGCGGCACAGTGGTTGCCCATGAACCTTGCGGATTGGAATTCACAGCGCGGGGGTGGAAACCGCGTTTGGTGCGGTAGAAATTGGCGTATTCGGCGATGAATTTCGGTGTGTCGGCGGTGATATCTTTTGCCGGGTCAAGGTTGTTGGCGGGCGAAAGAGTGGCGTAGCCGTTTTTTGCGGCTTCCCAGCGGCCGTTGTTCAATTGCACTTTCATTTGATAGCGCGCTTCGGCATCCATTTGCGGCTGGGCGCGGTCGTAGCTGCCTTGGGCGTTCTGCTTCATGTTGATTTCGTAGCCGTTGGCCATCACGCGGGTCATGTCGTACATGGTGCTGGCGGCGACGGCCTTAATGCGCGTGTCGGATACCGCCGCATTTAGCGCCATGCCGCCCCAACCGCAGATGCCCAAGATGCCTATTTGTTCGCGGTTCACAAAGTTTTGCAGGCCGATGAAATCAACGGCGGCGGAAAAGTCTTCGGTGTTGATGTCGGGCGAGGCCATATTGCGCGGCTCGCCGCCGGATTCGCCGAGGTAGGACGGGTCAAAGGCTAGCGTGACGAAGCCGCGTTCCGCCAGCGTTTGCGCATATAGGCCTGCCGATTGCTCCTTCACCGCGCCGAACGCGCCGGCGACGGCAATCGCGGGCAGCTTCGCGCCGTCTTTGATGCTCTTCGGCACATACAAATCGCCAGCAAGGGTGATGCCGTAGCGGTTTTTGAACAGCACCTTGTGGTGCTCGACCTTATCAGACTGCGGGAAAATCTTGTCCCATTCTTGGCTGAGTTGCATGGTTTGCGTACCTTTCATCGGGGTGAGGGAAACCTCCGCCTGCGCAGCAAAATTGAGGCTGAGGGCAAGAGCGGCAGCGAGGGTGGATTTCATCAAAGATTTCGTCATGAAGTGTCTCCTGTGCTGTTGAATGGATGGGGCGCATTATGGCGGGGTGACAGTGCGCAAACAATGAATGTTTCGCGAATACAAAATTCCCAAAACCGGAACAAACCGCCCGTTCACACTTTTTCCAGGGAAAAAATGCGGCGGGACAACATTTTTTCCAAGGAAAAAATGCGAAGCGCCTACAATAGAGGCCTTCGTAACCCACACACGGACACCCCATGTACCGCAACATCATCCAAGCCCTGCACCAATGGAAAAACAAAGCAAAGCGCAAACCCCTCATCATCCGGGGCGCGCGGCAAGTCGGTAAAACCTGGGCAATGCGGCATTTCGGCGCCGAAGCCTTTGCCCAAACCGCCTACATCAACTTCGATCACAACCCGCGCATGCAAGCCCTGTTCGCAGGCGACTACGACATTGACCGCCTGCTGCTCGGCCTGAAAATCGAAAGCGGCGTGGACATCCGGGCAGAAAACACCCTGCTCATCTTCGACGAAATCCAGGAAGTGCCGCAGGCGCTATCCTCTCTCAAATACTTCCACGAAAACGCCCCGCAATACCCTATCATCGCCGCCGGTTCACTGCTGGGCGTCTCGCTGCACCAACAAACCTCGTTCCCCGTCGGCAAAGTCGAATTCCTGCCGCTCTACCCCATGGACTACCGCGAATTCCTCATCGCCCTGGGACAAAAAGACCTCGCGCAACTCCTCGACAGCCGGGACTGGCCGCTCATCACCGCGATGAAAAGCCGCTACATCGAACTGCTGCGCCAATATCACTACATCGGCGGCATGCCCGAAGCCGTGCAAACCTACCTCGACACACAAAACCTCGACGCAGTCCGGCAAATACAGCGCAACCTGCTCCTCGCCTACGAACAGGACTTCTCCAAACACATCGCCGACGGCCAGACCGTGCAGCGCGTGCGCGCCATATGGCAGGCCATCCCGCACCAACTCGCTAAAGAAAACAAAAAATTCATCTACGCCCAACTGCAAAAAGGCGCGCGCAGCAAAGACTACGAAACCGCCCTGCAATGGCTGAAAGACAGCGGCTTGGTGCATATCGTGCCGCGCATCAAAAAACCGCACCTGCCGCTATCCGCCTATCAGGACAACGCCTTTAAACTCTTCGGGCTGGATGTTGGACTGCTCGCCGCCCAAAGCCATTTGGACGCCGCCACCCTGCTTGAAGGCAACCGCATTTTCACCGAATTTAAAGGCGCACTGACCGAACAATACGTCCTGCAACAACTCATCGCCACACAAGACCAGCCCGTTTACTACTGGGCAACCGAAAAAGGCACGGCGGAAGTGGATTTTGTGCTGCAACGCGGGCAAAACGTTATCCCAATTGAAGTAAAAGCCGAAGAAAATTTGAAGGCGAAAAGTTTGCGGATTTATGTAGAGCAGTTTACCCCGCAGCAGGCGGTGCGGTTTTCGATGGCGGATTTTAGGGAGCAGGATTGGGTGGTGAATGTGCCGTTGTATACGGTGGAGTTACGTATTTAATTTAAGGTATAATTAACAGAATCTTAGTAAACAATTTTATATTTAGGATATTTTTATGAAACTTTCTAAGGTAACAATTTATAAATATAAGTCATATGACCGTGAGCAATCTTTTTCAATTGATGACAGTATCACGATTATTGTTGGAAAAAATGAGTCAGGAAAAACAGCGGTTCTTGAATCAGTAGCAAAAACAAACTATTTTGCAGATGATGAAGATTTTAAATTTAATCCTACACATGATTATCCAAGAAAGGAAAAAAAGAAATACGATAAATCTGGTGAAATAGGTAAAGCTGTTGCTTGCACTTACCATCTTGATGATGACGAAATTATTAATATTGAAAAATTTATTGGAAGTAATACCGTTGCTGACTGGGAATTTACTGTAACTACAAAGTATGACAATACTAAATGTGTTACACACCCTGACCTAACTGTTCAGAATTTTCTAGAATTTATTGCTAATAAATACCAACTTGATAGCAACGATGCCAACAAACTAAAATCAGCTACAAGCAAAAATGACTTATTAAACCTAGTTGAGAAAATAGATACACTGGAAGTTTCAGATAAAAATAAGTTTTTAAAAGTATTAAATGATATTAAAGAGAATTATTTTGTTGATTTAGGTTGGGATAATTGGCTAGCTGCATATTTATGGAGAGTGCATTTATCTTCTAACTTACCAAAATTTATGTATTTTGATGAATACTATGAATTACCTTCAAGAATAGATTTATCTACCATAAATAATTCTTCTTCAAGTCAAGAGACAAAAACAGCAAGAGCTCTGTTGGAGTTGGCAGATGTTAATTTAGACGATTTGAACAATCCTGATTCTTATGAGGATTTTAAAGCTGAACTTGAAGCGACATCAAGTGAAATTACTCAACATATTTTTAAATACTGGACAAATAATAAAGGGATTAGAGTCCAATTCGATATTGAGAATAAGGATCAAAGTAAAAAATATCTAAATATTCGAGTTTATAGCGATAAACATCATATTAGCTTGCCCTTATCAAACAGAAGCAAAGGATTTAACTGGTTTTTCTCATTTATTGTGTGGTTTAGTAGAATTCAAGAAGACAAAGATAACCAATATATTTTATTGTTGGATGAGCCAGGTCTAAATCTTCATGCTGCCGCACAGGCTGATTTATTGAAATTTTTAGATGACTTATCAAATGAGTATCAAATTATTTATACAACACACTCCCCTTTTATGGTTCCAAATAATAGTTTAAATAGGGTAAGAACAGTCTATGAATCTAAAGATGGGACAACAATCAAAGAAGCCATTGAAGAAAAAGATTCTGATACATTATTTCCACTACAAGCAGCTCTTGGTTATGATATTGCTCAAAACTTGTTTCTTAATAAGAATAATTTGCTAGTTGAAGGGGTGTCAGACTTAATTTACTTGACGATGATGTCTTCTATTTTGGAAGAATCTGGAGAAAAAGGGTTAAGAGATGATATAACTATTGTTCCAGTTGGCGGCTTGGATAAAGTTACAGCTTTTATTTCTCTACTAAAAGGGCAAAGTTTAAATATTGTCTGTGCATTAGATACATTTACTGATCAAAAAGGTAAGGCAAGACTAAATAATCTCTTCGAGCAAAAATTAATCAAAGATAAGAGCGTTTTATTTTTTCATAATTTTTCAAGAGATGTCGGTGATATTGCGGATTTAGAGGATTTGTTTTCAATCGATGAGTATTTGAACTTTTTTAATACAGCATTTCAAGAATTCAACAATATTAAAATTTCAGAAATAGATGTAGATAAGCCTATTATCAAACAAATTAACAAACTAATCGATAAACCGCGATACAATCATTATAGACCAGCAATAACTGCAAACAAATTATCTTTATCAAATCAGGATTTTTGTCCAGAAACTCTAAGCCGATTTAAAGCACTTTTTGAGAAAATAAATTCATTATTCTAAATGTTAATTTAAAGGTCAGTTAATAGAATGAAATTCTAAAAATGGACAAACTCAACGCCCTAAAACATTTCTGCTCCGCCGCCGAAACCCTGCAATTTCGCGAAACCGCCTTGCGCCTGTCCGTTTCCCCGCAGGTGGTTACGCGGGTGATTGCCGAGTTGGAAGCGGCTTTGGGCGCAGCTTTTTACCCGCAACACGCGCAATATCCGTCTGACCGAGTTTGGCGCAGAATTTCTGCCGCACGCGCAGGCGTTGCTTGCCGAAAGTGAAAGCCTGTTTGTCGCTGCCAAAGAAGAAGACGAAATGCGCGGCACGGTGCGCATCAACGCCAGCCAGCATGCCATCGATGAAGTGCTGCTGCCCAAACTGGCCGGCTTCGGGCAGCAGTACCCGGACGTGAAGCTGGAACTGATCAGCGAAAACCGCTTTGTGGACATCATCGGCGAACAGTTCGATGCGGGCGTGCGCCTGGGCGATGAGGTTGACGAAGGCATGGTGGCCGTGCGCATTGCGCCCGATATGGAAATGGCCGTTGTCGGCACGCCCGAACATTACCGCCGCTACGGCTTTCCCCAAACGCCGCAGGACCTGAGCGCGCCCCCCTGCATTGCCTACCAGTTTGCAAACGGCGGTCTGTATCACTGGGAATTTACCTATGAAGGGCGCGCGTTCAAACACTCGCCTGTGGGACAATGGGTGTTCAACGATGCCTATGTGGAAGCCGCCGCCGCCAGGGCCGGATTGGGGCTGGCCTACGTGCCCGTCGCCATGGTGGCCGAGGCGCTGGAAAACGGCCGCCTCATTCGCGTGCTTAAGCCGTTCAGCCACATTTTCCCCGGCTGGTATCTGTATTACCCGCACCGCAACGTCTCGCCCGCCCTGCGGCGGGTGATTGATGTCTTGAAGGTGGCTTAGCTTTGGGTGATGACCGGGGCGCCCGATTTTTATCGGCCGTATTTCGGTCATACGGGATGGCCTGCAACGATCCCCCGGCGTTGCCTGCGTTGCGCCGTTTATCAGCGCGATGCATTGCTCATGGAGAGGCGTGGAATTCCTACATGGCTGGCGCCGGGAATACGGAGCCTCGGATGTTCTGCTCGCAGCACATGGAACCCCTGCACGATGGGCGCCGGCGTCCTTGGGCGCCAAAGCCGGTGGTCATTTAGGCGGCAAATAAGCCAATGGCCGAATGATTTATCCGGTGCGGGTCTTGCAGATGCGGTTTTATCCGACCTGCCCGCAAACGCCCAATCCACGCGGGCTGCTGAGGCGCCCGTAGCGGTTTGTGTTTAGTGGCGGGTTGGCGTCGAGATAGCGATGTCGGCGGAATGGGCTGGCGCTCCGGACAAAATCAGGCGGAATCAGGCGAAGTTAGACGGCGTTGGGTATCGAATCGGCTAGGAATGGGCAAAGTTGGGCCACGCGGCACAAGCCCTGGCGGGAGCGGGATGGGGCGGGGCGTCGATTTCCGGCAAGGTAACAAAAAACATGGGTGCGCCCGCGGCGGCATGGTCTGCGCCTGACTGGCGCCCGGTCTGTTCGCTGGCCGGTTATAACCGGGCATGGTCGGCCGTTTCGCCTGTTTTTGCGGGCGATGGGCGGGGGGGACGGGTGCTATAATCACGCCCGTTTTTTGCTCCCGCTCACGTTCCGGTTGCCGTTTCATTTCGCCCATTTCATTTCATTTTTCCTTATTTTTTCCTGCTTCCGGCTGCGCCGGCTTTTTTATGGCTTTTTTCGTCCTTGGCATCAATCACCGCACGGCGCCGCTGCACGTGCGTGAGCGGGTGGTTTTTCACCCGGAAGAGCTGCGCCGCGTGCTGGCCGATCTGACCGGCAATGCGGGCGCGCGCGAGGCGGTGATCCTGTCAACCTGCAACCGGACGGAAATCTATTGCCAGGCGGATTCGCCGCAGACGGTCGGCCAGTGGATGGCGGCGGATCGGCGCGTTCCTTATCGCGACATTGCGCCGTATCTTTATGTCCATGCGGAAAGCGAGGCGGTGCGCCATGCCTTCCGGGTAGCAAGCGGGCTGGATTCGATGGTCATCGGCGAGCCGCAGATTCTCGGCCAGCTGAAGGAGGCGGTGCGCGCTGCGCGCGAGGAGCGGACGCTGGGGGTGGTGCTTGACAAGCTGTTTCAGCATGCCTTTGCCGTGGCCAAGGACGTGCGCTCGACGACGGCGATCGGCGCCAGTGTCGTTTCGATGGCAGCGGCGACCGTGCGCCTGGCCGAGCGCGTGTTCGAGCGCATCGCCGACCGGCAGGTGCTGTTTATCGGCGCCGGCGAGATGATCGAGCTGTGCGCGGCGCATTTTGCCGCGCGCCAGCCGCGGCGTATCGTCGTGGCCAACCGCACGCTTGACCGCGGCCGTTCGCTGGCCGATCGCTTCGGCGCGACGGCGGTGCGTCTGGAAGAGCTTGCCGGACGCCTGCACGAATTCGATGTTATCGTCACCTGCACGGCCAGCCAGTTGCCGATTCTCGGCCTGGGCATGGTCGAACGGGCGCTGAAACTGCGCGGCCGTGCGCCGATGTTCATCGCCGATCTGGCCGTGCCGCGCGATGTCGAGGCCGAAGTCGGCGACCTGGATAAGGTTTCTCTATATACGGTGGACGATCTTGCGCACATCGTCGAGGAAGGTAAGGAATCGCGCCAAGCGGCGGTGGCCAATGCCGAAACGATTGTCGGCGCGCGTACCGGACTGTTCCTCAACTGGCTGGAAGTGCGCGCCAACGTGCCGACGATCCGCGCCCTGCGCGATAACGCCGAGCGCATGCGCCGCCGCGAGCTGGAACGCGCGCTCAAGGCGCTGGCGCGCGGCGGCGATCCGGTCGCGGCGCTCGATGCCTTGTCCCAGCGTTTGACCAACAAGCTGCTGCATGAGCCGACGCAGGCGCTGCACCGGACGGATGGCGAGCGCGGCGAGGTGCGTTCGCTGATCGCCCGCCTGTACCGTCTGCCGGTCGAATGAGCGGGATCAACCCATGAGGCTGCGATGAAACAGGGGATTCTCGATAAGCTGGAAGGCCTTTCCGCCCGACTCGAAGAGCTTGACCGCACATTGGCAAGCGGCGAGGCGACGCGCGATCTGGATCATTACCGCAAACTGACGCGCGAGCACGCCGAACTCGGCCCGGTCGTCGCACTGTACGGGGACTGGCGGCGGGTACAGGACGATCTGCGCGCGGCGCAGGAAATCCTGGACGATGCGGCGTCGGACGATCCGGACATGAAGGCGCTGGCGGCGGAAGAAGTTGCCGCGGCGCGGGCGCGGCTGCCGGAAATCGAGCAGGAATTGCAGAAGCTGCTGCTGCCCAAGGATGACGACGATGAACGCAACGTGTTCCTCGAAATCCGCGCCGGTACCGGCGGCGACGAATCGGCGCTGTTTGCCGGGAGCCTGTTCCGTATGTACGCGCGTTACGCCGAGCGGCGGCGCTGGCAGGTGGAGATCGTTTCCGCCAGCGAGGCCGAACTGGGCGGTTACAAGGAAGTCATCGCCCGGGTTGCGGGCAATGGCGTTTATGCCAGCCTCAAGTTCGAATCGGGTGGGCACCGCGTGCAGCGCGTGCCGGAAACCGAGTCGCAGGGGCGTATCCATACCTCGGCGTGCACGGTGGCGATCATGCCGGAGGCCAATGAATTGGCCGACGTGCACATCAATCCGAACGAAATCCGCATTGACACCTTTCGCGCTTCCGGCGCCGGCGGCCAGCATATCCAGAAGACCGACTCGGCGGTGCGCATTACGCATCTGCCGACCGGCCTCGTCGTCGAATGTCAGGACGGCCGTTCACAACACCAGAATAAAGCGCGCGCCATGTCGGTGCTGGTATCCCGCATCCGCGCCGCGCAGGAAAGCGAGCGGCACGCCCAGATTGCCTCGGCGCGCAAGAGCCTGATCGGTAGCGGCGATCGTTCCGAGCGCATCCGCACTTACAATTTTCCGCAAGGGCGGGTGACGGATCACCGCATCAATCTGACTTTATATAAGATCGACGCCATCATGGACGGCGACCTCGAAGAAATCATCAGCGCGCTGACGGCGGAACACCAGGCCGAGCAGCTAGCGGCATTGGCCGAGGCGGAATGAACGTCGCCGATGACTGACGCCTGGCTGATGTTTCTCCTGTCTCCCATCCCCCTTCGTGCGCGAAAAATTTCCTGCCCGAAACGCCTGTCCAAACCATCCCAATCGTCTTAATCAATCCGTTAGTATTTTTTGGACTGTACGCGCTGCGCCGTATGTCACCTTCCTTAATGCCGCCCTCGCCTCCGCCCATCCTCTCGTTTCCGGCCGGCGTTTGCCTCGGTGAAGCGTGGCGGCAGGCCGGTGCGCTGATCGGCCGCCAAGAGGCGCGCCGGCTGCTCGAATACGTGATGGGCTGTTCCCATGCCGACCTGATTGCTGCGCCGGAGCGTCCACTGAGCGCGGGGCAGTCAGCGCAGTTTGCCGACCTGACGGCGCGTCGCGCGGCGGGCGAGCCGCTGGCCTATCTGCTTGGCACCGCCTGGTTCTGCGGCCTTGAATTCATCGTGACGCCCGATGTGCTGATTCCGCGGCCGGACACCGAAACCCTGGTCGACTACGCGCTCGACTGTGCAGCGAACTGGTCGGCGCCGCGCATCGCCGATCTTGGCGCGGGATCGGGCATCGTGGCGATTTTGTTGGCCCGGCGGTGCACGCATGCCCGCATTGTGGCGAGCGACATTGCTACTGCGGCATTGGCGGTGGCGCGGAAAAACGCCGCGCGTCACGGTGTGGCCATTGACTTTCGTTTGGGAACATGGTGCGAACCCTTGGTGGATGAGCGCTTTGACCTCATCGTTGCCAATCCGCCGTACATTGCTGAAGGCGACCCGCATTTGCTGCGTGACGGTTTGCCGTTTGAGCCGCGCTCGGCGCTGACCGACGGCGTGGAGGGCGGCGATGGAACGGCCTGTTTGCAGGCGATCATCGCCCAGGCGGGCGCACATCTGTCGCCGGGGGGCTGGCTGCTGCTGGAACATGGTTATGACCAGGCGGACAAGGTGCGCGCGCTGCTGCGTGCGGTCGGATTTACGCAGCTCGCTTCTCGGCGGGACGCTGCGGGCATCGAACGCGTCAGCGGCGGCCGCTTCGGCGCGCGGGGCGCATAGCATGGCAAGCGCACCCGGCAAGCAAGATGGGCGCCGGAGGCGCCGAGGCAGTCGCTTTGAGTGCTTGGGGGAATTCTGCGCATCGGCGGTTGTATCGGCATCTGGCTGTCCGGTATCGGAATTATTCGCATATCGGCGTCCCATGGTGCGCGTTGCCAAGTACAATCGCGTCCTTTACGCTGCATCCCGCATTCCACATCCGGCCGGTACGGAGCGGGCGGAATAGGTGGGGAAGTGAGGACGTGAGGATGCCCGACGGCTTCGGCACGGATTCGGCTCAATGATTTAAATTATTCAATCCGATCGAATCGCGGAGATTTTTTATGGACGACGTACAGACTCTGATCAAAGAACAGATTACCCAGCACCCGGTCGTGCTCTATATGAAAGGGTCGCCGATGATGCCGCTGTGCGGTTTTTCGGCAACGGCCGTGCAGATTCTGCGCGCCTGCAACCTGCCGCTTTTTTTCAGCGTCGATGTGCTGGACGACCCGGCGATACGCGACGGGATCAAGATTTTTTCCGACTGGCCGACGATTCCGCAGCTTTACATTCGCGGTGAGTTCGTCGGCGGCTGCGACATCATGCGCGAGATGTACCAGAGCGGCGAACTTCAGAAGCTGCTCGAAGGGCTGGCTGTCCCGGAGTGATGTATGGGGGAGGGCGCGCACGCAGGGTTTGACGGCGTGCATATCCGGGTCGGGGCGCCTCAGCGCCTGTCGGTAGCCTCCGAAATGGCGTAGGCGTCAGGGCTTTGAGGGGTTGAGAATTGGCGCAGGGCGGTAAGTCAGCGTGCCGCCAGACGCGCGCTGGATAGTGCCAGGCGGGTGACCATGACACTGAGAAACGCCTGATAAAAATGCATGCGGCAGGTTTCCGATGCCTGGCTGAGAATTTCACCGCGGATGATGACGACCTGCGTTTCCGTCAAGGCAACGACATCGGCCGTCCGTATTTTTTCGCTGCTGATCGCGGCCATTTCGCCAAAGCAGTCGCCGTTTGTCATCAGGTTGAGAATGCGGCCGTTCTTGATAATTTTAAGTTCGCCTGAGATGAGAAAGCCGAAGAAATCGCCGCGTTCGCCGTCGCGGATGATCGTTTTGCCCGCGCGCACGGTTTCCCAGGTGGCGAAACGCAGGATTTCCCAGATCTCGACATCGGAAAATGCGGCGAAAAAAGCAATTTCACGCATGGTTTCAAACTGCTCGGTTTCGGTGAGATTGCGTTTGGTCAGCGGCAGCGCCTTGTTACGGAAGGCTTGAGCGAGGGCATTGGAGAAATCCCGCCAGCTTGGATAGCGGTTGTCCGCCTCCCTGGCCATCGCGCGCATGGCGATTTCGTCGATTCCGGCCGGAATCCCGGCGCGGTAATGCGACGGCGGCTTGGGATCGGCGTTGATGATCTGGTAAATCATGTTGTATTTGTTATTGGCCTGAAAAGGCAAGCGGCCGCAAAGCAACTGATACATCACGACGCCCAGCGAATAGATATCCGTCCGGTAGTCGAGCGGCAGTTCTTGCACTTGCTCGGGCGACATGTAGGCGGGCGAACCGATGCCGGAGATCTGTGTGTTGTCGAGCGAGTCGATGATGGCCGCGCCGAAGTCGGAAATCTTGATGTCTCCCGAGGCTGCCGAATCGCCGGCGAACAGAATGTTCGCCGGCTTGATGTCGCGGTGCGTGATACCGATGCCGTAAGCAAAATCGAGGGCGCGCGTACATTTGAAGATGATTTCGACGATGCGCTCGACCGGCAGCAGTTTTTCCGGCGAGGCGTAGGTTTCCAGCGTGCCGCCCTGTACGTATTCCATGACGATGTAACACAGGGAATCGTCAATTGCCGCATCGTAAATCTGCGTGATGTGCGGATGCGACAGCTTGCCGACCAGCGAGGCTTCGTTGAGGAAAAGATGTTTGTACAGCCGTCCGCGCGCGGGGTCTTTGAGAACTTCCGGCGAAGCGATCTTGATGGCGACCTGGCGCTGGGCAAAAGCATCCACGCCCAGATAAACCGTCGATGTGGCGCCTTTGCCCAGTGCGCGGATCAGGTCGTATTTGCCGATCTTGTCCATGGCGTGCCGGCCGTTCGTGGCGCTTGGTTATGCCTGTGCGTGCGCGATGGGGCGCGTGATTTTCGTCCGCGCCCGGCTAATGGCGGCGCGCACCTGTTGCGGCGCGGCGCCGCCGATGTGGTTGCGGGCCGCCAGGGAGCCTTCGACGGTTAACGCGGTGAAAACATCTTCGCCAATCAACGGCGAAAAAGCCTGTAATTCGGAGAGCGGCAGCTGCGGAAGATCGACGCCTAACCCCTCGGCGCGTTTGACGGCCAGACCGACCGCCTCGTGCGCATCGCGGAAGGGCAGTCCTTTGCGCGTTAGATAATCGGCCAGGTCGGTGGCGGTGGCAAAGCCTTGACGCAAGGCATCGCGCATGGCTTGCGGGTGGGTTTCGATGCCGCCGATCATTTCGGCGAAGATGCGCAGGGTGTCGGTGACGGTATCTGCGGCGTCGAAGAGCGGTTCCTTGTCTTCCTGGTTGTCCTTGTTGTAGGCAAGCGGCTGACCTTTCATCAGTGTCAGCAGCGCCATCAGGTCGCCGTAAACGCGCCCCGTTTTGCCGCGCGCCAGCTCGGGCACGTCGGGGTTTTTCTTCTGCGGCATGATGGAGCTGCCGGTGCAGAAGCGGTCAGCGATACGAATGAAGCCGAAGCGCGGCGTCATCCAGAGCACCAACTCTTCCGAAATACGCGAGAAGTGCATCATTAACAGCGCGGCGGCGGCGCAGAATTCGACGGCGAAGTCACGGTCGGAAACGGCGTCGAGCGAATTCTCGCAGACGCCTGAAAAACCCAGCTCGGCGGCAACAAACTCGCGGTCAATCGGGTAAGTTGTGCCTGCCAGCGCCGCCGCGCCCAGCGGCAGCACGTTGACGCGCCGCCGCGCATCGGCAAAACGCTCGCCATCGCGCCGCGTCATCTCGAACCAGGCGAGCAGATGATGGCCGAAGGTGACGGGCTGGGCGACCTGCATGTGGGTGAATCCGGGCATGGGCGTGGCGGCTTCGCGTTCGGCGAGATCGAGCAGGCGGGCCTGAAATTCCCTAAGCAGGTCGAGGATGGCGTCGATCGTATCGCGCAGCCATAAGCGAATGTCCGTGGCAACCTGGTCGTTGCGCGAGCGCCCAGTGTGCAGGCGTTTGCCGGCATCGCCGATGAGCGCGGTCAGGCGCTTTTCGATGTTGAGATGAACGTCTTCAAGATCAAGTGACCAAGCAAATTCGCCGGCTTCGATTTCTGCCGTAATCTGCGCCATGCCGCGTTCGATGTCAGCCAGATCGGCGGCGGAGATGATGTTCCGGCGCGCCAGCATGCGGGCGTGTGCGAGCGAGCCGCGAATGTCCTGCCGCCATAGACGTTGGTCAAAACCGACCGATGCGGTGTAGCGTTTGACGAGTTCGGACATCGGTTCGGAGAAGCGCCCGGCCCAGGTATAAGCGGTCTGCGGCGCGGCGTGCAATGCGGAAGATGGCGCGGAGGAAGTCGGCGACGTGCTATTTTTTGTCATATCGGAAGCCTTGCTTGGGCTAGAATGAAGATGCGCTTTGCGATAGGCGATGGATCTCGCGGATGAAGCGCGCGTACAGCGATTGAGTCATGAATTATGGGGCAGGTCAATAGTATAAGGCATTCGCCGGAAGGGCAGCGGCTCCCGAATTTCCGTAATTTGGGCGTCATGCTGCGCATCCTGCTGGGGGTTAACCTGATGGCCGCGGCGGCGGCGCTGGTGATGAGTACGGGCGTTGCCGACTGGCTTCACCAGTATGTCGGGATGGCCGCCTGGGTTCAGCCCGTGCTGCTGCTGAGCCTTTGCCTGCTGGCGCTGATCGGCCCGTTGCTGTCGCGCCTGCCCGTATGGGGTGGCCGGGGACTCGTCGTTGCCTTGGCTGCGGCCTTCGCGGCCTCATTTGCCGATATCTGGCAATTGCTCGGGCTGGATTTCGCCGCGCCTTCGGATCCGCTGAAATCGCCTTTGCTGGCGGCCTGCGCCGCGATTGCCTTGCTGGCCTACTTCGACTTGCGTACGCGCGCATTTTCACCGGCGATTGCCGAAGCGCGGCTGCAGGCGCTGACGGCGCGTATCCGCCCGCATTTTCTTTTCAACAGTCTGAACGCCGTCCTTTCGCTTATTCGCGCCGACCCGCACCGGGCGGAGACGGCGCTGGAGGAACTGGCCGAGCTGTTTCGCGTCCTGATGCGCGATCCGCGCAACCTGCTGCCGCTGGCCGATGAAATTGCCCTGTGCCGGCAGTACCTCGACCTGGAAAAGCTGCGGCTGGGCGATCGCCTGCAGGTTAAATGGAAGCTCATCGACGTGCCGCAAAAAATGCGGGTGCCGCCGCTGATGCTGCAGCCCTTGCTGGAGAACGCCGTCTATCACGGCATCGAGCCGATCAGCGAGGGCGGCACGATACGCCTGCGGCTGATGCGGCGCGGCAATGAGCTGCATATCGATATGAGCAACCCCTGCACAAGCGATCCGGCCGACAAGGATGGCGGAAAGAGTAGCGGCAACCAGATGGCGCTGGCCAATATCCGCGAACGGCTGGCGCTGTACTACGATCTGGAGGCGCGTCTGGAAACGCGCCTGCAGCCCCTGCACAATGGGCACAATGGGCAGCATGAATTTCGTGTGCATATTCTGCTGCCTTGCCGGAGCGAAGACCTATGAGCGAAGAGAAGATGCATGAGCCAACGAACGCGGCGCTTGCATTGTCCGTGGTGCTGGTCGACGATGAGGCGCCTGCGCGCCTGCGCCTGCGCGATGTGCTGGCTGATGCCGCCGCACAGGCACCGAACGAAGTCGTCGCCGAAGCGGCGGACGGTCATGCGGCCATTGCCGCGATCACGGCGCTGGCGGAACGCAGCAGGCGAGCGGTCGATCTGGTGTTGACCGACATCCGTATGCCCAAGATGGATGGCATTGAACTGGCGCGACACCTTGCGCATCTCGAAGCGCCGCCGGCGGTCATCTTCATCACAGCCTACGACAGCTATGCGGTGCAGGCCTTTGAACTGAACGCCATCGACTATTTGGTCAAGCCGGTGCGCCTGCCACGTCTGGTCGATGCCCTGAAGAAAGCCAGCCAGCGTCGCGCAAGCATTCCGGCGCAAGCGCTGGCCGACATTCAGCAGGGCGCCCGCGCGCATCTTTCCTGCCGCGAACGCGGGCGGCTTTTGCTGATTCCGATTGCCGACATCCTCTACCTGCGCGCCGACCTTAAATACGTCACGGCGCGCACGGCGCAGCGCGAATATCTGCTCGATGAATCGCTGACCCAGCTCGAAGCGGAGTTTTCCGGATATTTCATCCGGCTGCACCGCAATGCCCTGGCGGCGCGCGAGGCCATTGTCGGTTTTGAAAAAGCGATCAAGGACGATGGCGAAACCCAATGGCAGGCGCTCATTCGCGGCGTCCCGGAAAAGCTGCCGGTCAGCCGCCGCCAATGGACGGTTGTCCGGGCCTGCATGAAATGATCCGGCCGTAAAGAAAGCAACCGCTGGATGAAGGCAACCGCCGAGGCGGCGGTTTTATGACCATGACAGCAATGCCTGGCGTAGATAAAAAAATCCCGCATCGCTTAGGATGCGGGATAAATCTCATCATTGTGATGAGTCAGGGAGGATCAAACGTTTTCTGCAACACCCGCAAAAAACGTTGGATGAACTTTAGCGCGCACCGAGCGCGCTGTCTGTGCCGCTTGTGCGTCATTCCGTGAATTTTTGTAAAGCCTGTACGGCAAAACAGGGATTCCGCGTACTCAGCGCCGCGCCGAAAAACGGGAGTGGGTGGTTCTCGCGTCTTGTCTTTGGCGTGCCGTTTTCCCGCCGTGCCGCGGGTTGCGCCATGTTGCTACAATGCGCGCCGCGAAATTTCCAATTTCTGGATGATTCTTTGACGGTTCAGCGCCTGAACTGCCTGAACACGGGAGCGTGATTGATGGTTCATTTATTGACGGGTTTGGTATTTGCCTACGTCGCATGGCGCTTTATTGTGCCTATGCCGTGGAGCGGTACGGACAAGTGGCTGGTTGCTGCGCTGCTCTTCCTGATTTCGCAGCACTATCTTTTCCTGCGTCTGCGCCCGGGCGGTCTGGCCTCGCCTGAGCTGCCGTTTGGCGTGCATCTGCTGTTAGGCTGGTTGTTCGGCGCTTTTCTCCTGCTGGCGGCTTTTTTGCTGCTCAAGGATGTGCTGGCGCTGGCGTTTGCGCTGCTTCGTTATGCCGGGCTTGACATGGGACGTTCATTGGCGTGCCCATGCTGGAATTACGGCCTGGCTGCGCTGGCCGTCGTGTTGAGCGCGCTTGGCGTGACGCAGGCCATTCGCATCCCCGATGTCAAAACGGTGGAAATCGTGGTGCCCCGTCTGCCTGCGGCCTTTGACGGACTGCGCATCGTCCAGCTCAGCGACCTGCACGCCAGCCGCCTGCTGACGGCTTCCTGGGTGGAGGCTGTCGTCACGCGAGTGAATGCCCTGAATCCCGATCTGATCCTGATCACCGGCGATCTCATCGACGGCCGGGTAGACAAGCGCGCGGCCGATGTCGCACCGCTTGCCAAGCTGCGCGCCAAAGACGGTGTCTACGCCATTCTTGGCAACCATGAGTATTACTCGAACGCCGAGGAATGGACGCGCGCTTTTGGCAACCTTGGTCTGCATCTGCTCGTCAACCAGCATTCCGTCATTGCGCGCGATGGCGCGAAGCTGATCATCGCCGGCGTCAGCGACCCTGCCGCCGCCCGCTTCGGCGCGGTCATGCCCGACCTGGCGGCGGCGCTCTCGGGCACGGAGAGAAAGGATTTCACCGTGTTGATGGCGCATCGCCCGGGCGATGCGGCGGCGCATGCCGACGCCGGTGTTGACGTGCAGCTTTCCGGCCATACGCATGGCGGCCAGATCGCCGGCGTCCATCTGCTGACGCAGCTGGCCAATGAAGGCTTCGTGTCCGGACTGTATACGGTGGGCGATATGCGGCTCTACGTCAGCAACGGCACCGGCCTCTGGGCGGGATTCCCGCTGCGGCTGGGGCGCCCCTCCGAAATTACCGAAATTATTTTGCGCCGGAGTGTTCAAAAATAGCCCTGCCCGGAGAGGCTCTATTTACAAGGGCTTCCGGGCAGCGCTTCTGAATATAGCGTCTTCCTTTGCCAAAATACGGCGTTGGCTTCGCCTTGCCGTACTACCCGTACTGTCTGCGGCTCGCCGCCTTGTCTTTTGGCAAAGTTGAGCCGCTATATTTGGGGTGTCTCAAATATGGGCGCCCTGAGCTCCGCGTATTTAGGACATTTCCCGGTACTCCCCTCTAAAACCCTTATGGATAGGTCATTTCCCGGTACTCCCCTCTAAAACCCTTATGGATAGGTCATTTCCTGGCAGGTGCCTCTGGAACCCTTATAAATAAAGGGCTTCAGGGCAGGGGCACTGGAAATGCCCTAAATACACGGCCTTCAGGCCCCCCTTTTTTGGAGATGCGCCTGCGCTTTCACCCCTGCGTTTTTCCAATTCTCCCCCTGCCGGGAAGATGTCCCGAAACCTATGCGGATAAAGGACTTCAGGGCAGTGACCTGGAGATGCCCTGTTTACTTGAGCTTGCGGGCAGGGACCCTGAGATACTTTAAATACAGGAATTGCCAAGGCCTGCGCGCTGGCTCCGCCCACGGAGCCTCTCTTGATGTTGTTGCGCTGAGCGGCAGCGCGCCCCGCTGACTTTCTTTGCCTCGCCAAAGAAAG
>CALHZD010000015.1 GCA_938040985.1 uncultured Propionivibrio sp. | reverse complement strand
CCCACCAAAAAGTGAGAAGGTGAATTCTACATCAATAAAAAAATGTGTCAAGTACCTAACATCTTTTTTACGCTACCCTTAACTTGGAAGGAAGCTCGTCACCTTTGAGCAACGTAACGAGGGGCTAGATTATATAGCCTTCTATCTTCAAGTCAACCGTTTTTATCGTACAAACTCTCCGCACAAAGCTTGCCGTTTGACCGATACGCTTCTTTCTTTGCCAATAGCATTCTCCTATAATGCACGAAAAATATTTTAACGCGCATCCGGACGGATGTTAGGTACGTATCTAGGCCTATCGACACCCATTCTTTATCGGCTTCAGCCGCGTTCAACCAAAATCCAATTTGATTCGCAATAAAGGGGCGTACTCATGATTCTTGACAACCTTTTCCATCTTATGGCGGAAAAACAAGCTTCCGATCTCTACATTTCTGCTGGCACACCCATTCATATTAAGATTCAAGGTACTGTGATGCCGGTCAATCAGCAGATCATGACTCCGGAGATCACGGAAAAAATTGCGTATGAACTGATGACGCCTGCGCAGGCCAAGGTGTTCGAGGATACGATGGAGATGAATATCTCCTTCAGCATCCCTGGGACGGGCAACTACCGAATCAATTTTTTCCGGCAGCGATCTTCGATCGGGATCGTCGTACGCTACATCCAAAGCATCATTCCGGCGCTCGATACGCTTTTGTTACCGTCGGTTCTCACCGAACTCATTATGGAGAAGCGCGGACTGATCCTCATTGTTGGGGCAACGGGTTCAGGCAAATCAACGACAATTGCCTCAATGCTGGATTACCGCAACATCAATCGCAGCGGACACATTCTGACGATCGAGGATCCGATCGAATTTCTTTTCAAGCACAAAAAATCCATCGTCAACCAACGTGAACTGGGTATGGATACGCACGGATGGGGACAAGCACTCAGCAACGCTATGCGTCAAGCGCCAGACTGTATTCTGATCGGCGAAATCCGCGACAAGGAAACCATGCAAGCAGCCATCGCCTACGCACAAACTGGCCATTTGTGTTTGGCGACCATGCACGCCAACAACAGCTACCATGCACTGAACCGGATCGTCAATTTCTTCCCGCTGGAAAATCGTACGGCGCTTTATCTGGATCTTTCCGCCAGCTTGAAAGCTATCATTTCGCAACGTCTAGTCAAACGCCCTGATGGCCAGCGGATTCCGGCGGCAGAAGTTCTGCTCAACACGCGTCACATACAGGAATTGGTCGAACGGGGCGAAATTCAAGGCGTCAAGGAAGCGATGGAACAAAGCTTGGCGCCAGGATCACAAACTTTCGAACAGGATCTTTTCCGCCTTTACCGTGAAGGCACAATCACGCTGGATGAAGCCTTGGCCAATGCAGATTCGCCCACCAATCTGTCGTGGATCATCAACAACTCGGAAGTAACGAACAGCAAGCGCAAGACAAGCACCGAAACAGATCCGATGACCAACACTAATGAAGGTGGAGCATTGTTCAAGGAATTCACGCTCAAACTGAACGATACCGACGAAGCGGCATAAGCCAGCGCAGCGAAGGGAATTTCTTGGAACCGAACATATCTTCGATTTTTGAACAGGCTCAGGATAGCCTCATCACCCTGCGCGATCTGATGCGATTTGCCGTCAGCCGGTTCAGGCAGGCCGACGTCTTTTTCGGCCACGGAACCAACAATGCCTGGGATGAGGCCGCCTACCTGCTGTTACATACGCTGCACTTGCCGATTGATCAGCTTGAGCCATTCATAGACGCGCGCCTGACCGGCCATGAGCTGGCCGAATGCCTGAATATCATCCGTCGGCGCATTGAAGAACGCATCCCCGCCGCCTACCTCACGCACGAAGCCTGGCTCGGGGAATACCGTTTTTACGTCGACCAGCGCGCCATCATCCCGCGCTCGCACATTGCCGAGCTATTGGAAGAACAATTAAGTCCCTGGGTTGAAGATCCATGGGCCATCAATCGTGTACTCGACCTATGTACCGGATCCGGCTGCCTGGCCATTCTGGCGGCATTGGCGTTTCCTGAAGCACGCATCGACGCCATTGATATTTCTGAAGATGCGCTATCCATCGCGCAACGCAATATCTCAGACTACGCACTCGAAACGCGCATTCACACACTCAAATCCGACGCATTCGCCGCCATCCCCAACGAACGCTACGACCTCATCATCAGCAACCCACCTTACGTCAATAGCGAGTCGATGGCCGTACTGCCTCCGGAATACCGACAGGAGCCGGAAATCGCCCTGGCTAGCGGTGAAGACGGTCTGGATTTCACGCGCATCATTTTGCACGAAGTGGCCAATCACCTGAACCCCGGCGGCCTGCTGATCGTCGAGATCGGCCATAACCGAGAAGCGCTCGAAGCCGCCTATCCGGATACGCCATTCACCTGGCTCGAAACGGCGGCGGGCGGAAATTTTGTTTTCCTGCTGCGTCAGAAAGATTTACCCGACGGCCGCTAAAAAGGCGCCCCGGAAGCCCTTATAAACAGGGCATCTCCGGGCACCTCCTCTGAAACCCGCGTGGATAAAGGACTTCCGGGCGCCCTCTCTGAGATGCCCTGTTTACAAGGGCCTCAGAGCTCCCCATCGGAAATGCCCGCAAACAAAGGGGTTCCGGGCAGGCGTTCTGAGATGCCCTGCCCCGTTTAGCCGTTACGCTTAATTTTCCAGCTCGCGTAGACGCGCGACGGCCTCCTCCACACGCCGGATAGCAATAACCTGTATGCCGGAAACCGCCTGTTTGGGCCGATTGGCCTCAGGAATCAGCGCATACAAAAAGCCGAGTTTGGCCGCTTCCTTAAGGCGCTCTTGCCCACGCGGCGCGGGACGGATTTCTCCCGCCAGACCCACTTCACCGAAAACGACCAGCTTGTCCGGCAGCCGCCGGTTTTTCAGCGACGAAACAATTGCCAGCAATACGGCCAGATCGGCTGCCGGTTCGACAATTTTTACGCCGCCAACGGCATTGACAAAAACATCCTGGTCAAAGCAAACGATGCCAGCATGACGATGCAGCACGGCCAGCAGCATCGCCAGCCGCTGCGCATCCAGACCGACGGTCAGGCGGCGTGGATTACCGTGCGCCTGATCGACAAGCGCCTGGATTTCGACAAGCAAGGGCCGCGTCCCTTCCTGCGCAACGAGCACGCAGGAGCCGGGGACATTCTGCCCATGCGGCGACAGAAACATTGCCGAGGGATTGTTGACGCCTTTCAGCCCTCTGTCAGTCATGGCGAAAACACCGATTTCATTGACCGCGCCATAGCGGTTTTTGACCGCACGAATTAGGCGAAATCTCGAATGCGCGTCCCCTTCAAAATACAGCACGGTATCGACGATATGCTCAAGTACGCGCGGACCGGCCAACGCCCCCTCCTTGGTCACATGGCCGACGAGGATGATCGTCATCCCGGTCTGTTTGGCTAGCCGCGTCAGCTGCGCCGCACACTCACGCACCTGGGCAACCGAACCGGGCGCAGAGCTAAGCTGCTCGGACCACAAGGTCTGAATCGAATCAATGACCGCCACACACGGCCGTTCCGCCTGTAATACGGCAAGAATCTTTTCCAGATTGATCTCCGCCAGCAACTTGAGGCCGCCGGTATTGAGCGCCAGACGGCGTGCGCGCAAGGCAACCTGCTGGCCGGACTCCTCACCACTGACATAAAGTACCGGTTGTCGCCCGGCAAGCGCCGTCAATGCCTGCAACAGCAGCGTGCTCTTGCCGATCCCCGGATCACCGCCGATCAGCACGACGCCACCAGCCACCAGACCACCGCCAAGTACCCGATCGAATTCCCCCATCCCCGTCGGCAAACGGTCTTCCTCTCGCACCTCAATGTCCGCCAGCGCCTGTAGATGCGCCACACCACCCAGCGCGGCAAAGCGCTTGCCGTTCGCAGGCACGGTCTCAACAAGCGTTTCAACCAGCGTATTCCAGCCGCCGCAGCCCGGACATTGCCCCTGCCATTTGGAGGCACTGGCGCCGCATTCGGTACAGGCGTACATCGTTTTTGTTTTGGCCATTGATTTGCCTGCTTTCAAACTTCGGCGACCGGCACGCGCGGCGCCAGAGCACACAGCAACTCGTAACTGATCGTCCCTGCCGCCGCAGCCACTTCCTCAACCGGCAGCTTTTCACCCCATAGAACGGCCTCGCTACCCACACCCGCCGCAGGCAAATCACTCAGGTCGCAGGCCAGCATATCCATGGATACCCGGCCAATCGTCCGCGTTCTCTGGCCGTCGACCAGAATCGGCGTCCCCGTCGGCGCATGGCGCGGATAACCGTCGGCATAACCACAGGCAACGATGCCCAAACGCATTTCGCGCTCGGCAACGAACGTGCCGCCGTAGCCAACCCGTTCGCCGGCGCCTACCGTTTCAACGGCAATGATGCGGCTGCCCAGCGTCATGACAGGCTGCAAATCCAGACGGGCCGCAGGGGTCTCGGTAAAAGGTGAGCTTCCGTAAATCATGATACCGGGGCGCGCCCAGCCGCGTACCGTCGCCGGATGGCGCATCAGTGCGGCTGAATTCGCCATTGATACGGGAAACGTCGCGGCTTCCGGCCAGGCATTGCGGATCGCTTCAAGGCGCGCCAATTGCCAGGCAACTCCACGCTCGCCATCGGCATCGGAAAAATGCGTCATCAACGTCTTTTCGCCCAATACAGAAATGCGCTCCAATGCCGCCCGCAGTAAGGGGATCTGGTCAAATGTAAAACCAAGCCGGTTCATCCCCGTATTCAGCTTGAGATAAATCGGCAAAGGTCCAGGCAAAGCCACTGTTTGCAGCAATTTAAGCTGTTCCAGGCAGTGAATTGCCGGGGTTAGCTGGTATTCGGCGCATGTATGCACGTCGCGCGCCTCGAAAATGCCTTCGAGCAACAGTATGGGTTGCCTGAAACCGGCATCGCGCAAGGTGACCGCATCGGACAGATCGAGCAACGCAAAACCGTCTGCCACATCGCCAAGCGCCCGTGCCGTACGCAACAGGCCGTGACCATACGCATTAGCCTTGACGACTGCCCAGGCTTTGACAGACTCCCCGCCACGGGCGGCATATTTTTTGGCAAGAAGATAATTGTGACGAATTGCGGCCGTAGCAATGCGGGCTTGAATTGGACGAGGCATGGATAAAAAACCTGAGGCCTGAAAACGGGAAGTTGAAACGAAAAAAATTTATCCGGAAATTTCCCGGGCGAATCAAAACAGCGGCATTGTGCCTCAACCATCACGCATCCATCAAAAATCCATCAAAAAATTCCCCAGCCCATTCCGCAGCTGCGGCGAAAACCCCTACCGCTATGACCTCAACCCATCCCTAGACTGACAAACGTTTCAGAGAAAGTAGAGAGCTGCCGCAGTCCTTATCTCCCCGCCACTCCTCAACGCTCTGCTCGTCGCTCTCCGGCGACAAATCGGGATATAAATCTGGTTTTCGTGGTATAAAATCGCCCGTCTTGTTAGAAACTGTCCAGTGTTAATGCCTTTCGGCTTTTACATTATTATGGCGGCGCAATTTTTTTCCGCGCTCGCCGATAACGCGCTGCTCATCGTTGCGATCGCCGTCCTGCGCGAAATGCAGGCGCCGCCAGCTTATGAGCCGTTGCTAAAAACATTTTTCACCGTTTCCTACGTCGTCCTCGCCGCGTTTGTCGGCGCATTCGCCGATTCGATGCCCAAATGGCGCGTCATGTTCATCAGCAACGCCATCAAAATCGTCGGCTGCATCATGATGTTTTTCCACGTACATCCGCTCTTTGCCTATGCGATCGTCGGTCTGGGCGCCGCCGCTTATTCGCCCGCCAAATATGGCATCCTGACCGAATATCTACCGCACCGACTGCTGGTCATCGCCAATGGCTGGATCGAAGGGCTGACCGTCGGCGCCATCATTCTCGGCGTCGTCATCGGCGGCACACTGATTCAACCCGGGCTGGCCGCCCGCCTACTCACTCCTGACTTGCCGTTCATCAAGCTGGGCATCGACTCGATTAGTGAAATAGCGATTGCCATCATCTGCTTTTTCTATCTCCTCGCTACCATTTTTAATCTGTACATTCCCGACACCGGCGTCGAGCACAAAAAATTGCACAAGAACCCGCTTTATCTGTTCCAGGAGTTCAACCGCTGCATGATATTGCTCTGGCGCGACCGCCTCGGTCAGGTTTCGCTGGCCGTCACCACGCTGTTCTGGGGCGCCGGCGCAACCTTACAGTTCATCGTCATCAAATGGGCGGAAGCCGCCCTGCATCTCAATCTCTCCAAATCGAGCATGCTGCAGGGCGTCGTCGCCATCGGCGTGGCGCTCGGCGCAGCCGCCGCTGCCAAAATGGTGACGTTGCGCCAATCCGTGCGCGTCATTCCGATTGGAATCGCCATGGGCATTATCGTTCTTTCCATGGTCTTCGTCCGTACCCTCTGGGTCGCCGTCCCGCTGCTGATCGTTATCGGCGCCCTATCGGGATTTTTCGTCGTGCCGATGAATGCCTTGCTGCAACATCGCGGGCACCTGCTCATGGGCGCGGGTCATTCGATTGCCGTTCAGAATTTCAACGAAAACCTGTCGATCTTGGTTACGACCTGCCTGTATTACCTGATGATGCAGATCAACCTCTCGATCTATTGGGTCATTACCTTATTCGGGCTATTTGTCAGCGGCAGCATGCTGCTCGTCAAACGCCGCCACGAGCATAATCAGCGCATCCAAGACGACGTAATCCATCTCGATGATTCGACGCACTGATTTAAGGCGTATTCACGATGCGTCGCATCAGCGCGCGCGCGCGGCATAAGTCTTCCCAGGCCTTGGCCTTGTCCGGCAGGTTGCGCAGCAGATAGGCTGGGTGATAGGTGACCAGCGTGGGAATTTCCAGTTCGCCCTGCCGGTATGTCAAAGGCCTGCCGCGCATACTGGCTAAAGAACGCGTTTCACCCAGCACGGCGGCAACCGCCGCCTTACCAAGCAAGACGATCAATTTGGGCTGCAGCAGTTCGATCTGGCGTTGCAGGTAAGGCCAGCAGGCGGCCATTTCCGACGGCTCCGGCGTTCGGTTGCCCGGAGGGCGACATTTGACGGCGTTGGCGATATAGACGTTTTTCCCGCGTTCCAGATCGATCGCCGCCAGCATGGCGTCGAGTAGCCGGCCGGCCTGGCCGACAAACGGCTCGCCGCGCGCATCCTCCTCCGCCCCCGGCCCTTCGCCGATAAACAGCCAGTCGGCCCGCTCATCGCCAACGCCCGGCACCGCCTGCTTTCGCCTGGCACATAAGCCGCACAGATGACACTCCATGATGGTCTGCCGTAATTGCGGCCAATCCATATCCATGACCTCTGCAACCGCACCATGCTTATTGTCCGTACATACTATTTCTTCAGCAGATGCGGCAGTCGGCGCAAGCCTCGGTAATACGGCGGTCTCACTGGCTTCGGCCTGAACATCATGCCTTGCCAGGGGCTGAGCGGTTTCGGCGCGCTGCGAATCGCCCATCAGTTTTGGGCGGACACGCAGCACCCACTGCGGCGAGAGACCCATTTCATCGAGCATCTGTCTGCGCGTCAGGCTCATGTCCGCACCTCATGCCGCTCTTCCGGGACTTGCGGTGGGTTCGGCAAATCTGCCGATGTTGCTGGTCCAAGCGCATTTTCTTCCAACGCCCGCGACATCACGACCGCGTCTTCGCTTCCATCAGCATCGCGGTAATAATTCCGGCGCACACCGATTTGTCGAAAACCAGCGCGGCGATACAGCGCCAGCGCTGCGGTATTGGACGGACGAACTTCCAGCAGCAGGATGCGACCACCGGCATCTTGCGCCATCATCATCGCCTGATGCAGCAGGCGTACGCCCAGTTTTTTGCCCTGATGCGCCGGTGCAACGACAATATTCAGCAGATGGGCCTCGTCAACCGCCATCATCAGGATGAAATAGCCAAGAACCTCCTCATCACTGCGATATACCTGGCATAAGTAACCGCTTGCCATCGAGTCGACAAAATTACCGCGGCTCCAGGGAAAACGGCAGGCCTGCCGCTCAATACGCAGCAGCGCATCAAGGTCCGACAACACCATCGGTGCAAAACCGGCCTGGGGTATTTGCATCACGGCGCGCATCAGGCGTGCCCGCCTTCGGCCAGACGCTCCGCAATCGTTTTGGCCACCTTGTCACGCACGTACAGCGGCACAGCATCTGCCGGGTCGAGCCGCTCACCGCGCATCAGACGCGGCGCGGCAAGCCGCGCTACCGCGCCCGCACAGGGCATAATTTCCGGCCGCCACGCCTCCACACAACCAGCCAGACGTTCGCGAATCTGGGGGTAGACCGTCAATGCATTACCGCAGGCCAGCCAACCTGTTGAATCAGGCAACGGCAAAGCCCCTGGAGCATAAACGCCTTCTGCAAATACTCGGCGGCCGCGCTCAAATGCCGCGCAATATACCTCCCCCATCCGCGCATCAAGCGTCGTCATTACACGCCCGCCCCCGGTCGATGCGGCCACGGCCTCCAGCGTACCCACGCCCAGCAAAGGCAGGTCGTGTGCGATCGCCAAGCCCTGCGCCAAACCACAAGACACACGCAGCCCGGTAAATGCGCCGGGTCCCTGACCAAAAGCTAATCCATCAAGACAGGCAAAGCTCAACCCGGCATCGGCCAACATCTGTGCCGCCAAAGGCAGAAGCGTCGCAGAATTCGACAAGCCTTCCGGACAAAAGCGCTCGACGGTTTCTCCTTCCAACCAGAGCGCCACCGAGCCGGGATCAACCGCCGTTTCAAGTGCAAGAATCTTCATTCGCCTATTTTACTGGAAGCCCATTCCGCATGCGAAAACACACGCCAACATCAGAAAACGCTTGAACAAACAATGATTGATCTGTACAATCCGTCGGATTCGAGAAATGCGTTGCGCCCGTAGCTCAGTTGGATAGAGTACTTGGCTACGAACCAAGGGGTCGGGCGTTCGAATCGCTCCGGGCGCGCCACGCAACTCTGAAAACAGAACAGGGATTGAGTCAGTCATGATTCAATCCTTTTTCTTTTTGAGTTCCGCCCATAGAAATTGTGGCTATGCGCGCAGATGGGCTGACAAGTCACGGAGACGATCGGTTTTTGCTAACCCGCTGCCTGATTTTCCTCTAACTTCTCAAGCAGGCGATTTCACCGCTTTTATTCTTTAGATCTTCGTCAGTTTTACCGATGGTATTGGAAGCCCAGCCCCAATATGCAAACTCATCATTGTTTATTTACCTTGGGCGCATAAACCGAAAAGGAGCGCTGTATGACTCATGGTACTGATTTGGTTCCCGGGCCCAGCGAATCGCTGGTCAACATCACGCACCTGATTTACGCACTGCATGCCCTCAGTCTAATCATCGGAACGTTCGGAGCACCGACGATCATCGGCCAGTTTTTGTTTGGTTGGCCGTCGCTCATCGCGGTAATCATCAATTACGTAAAACGCAACGAAGTGCGCAATACCTGGCTGGAGTCACATTTCCGCTGGCAAATCCGCACCTTCTGGTACGCATTGCTCTGGTCGATCATCATCGCCATCCCGTCGCTCATATTGCTGATCGTGCTTGTCGGCTTCGCGCTGTGGTACATCGGCATGTTGTTGCTTGGCATCTGGGCAATTTACCGCATTGCCCGCGGCTGGCTGGCGCTGAACGACAGAAAAGCGCTCCCGATCTGACTCAGCAGCCCTCGCAAACCCGCGTGGATAGGGCTTTTCCGGACAGGCGCCCCGGGAGTCCTTATAAATAAAGGAGTTCAGGGCAGGTGCCCGGAGATGCCCTGTTTACAAGGGCTTCAGAGCACCTACTCTGAAACGCCCTAAATACGCGGGCTAGCGGGCAGGGGTACGGAAGAACCTAAAAACAAGAATTGAAAGGATTGTTTGACTGTAGGCGCTGGCTCAGCCCGTAAAGCTTCTTTAGGCGGTGGCTGCGCGCGAGGACGGGCAATGCTGTGCTGGCTCACCCACGGAGCTTCTCTTGATGCCGTTGCGCTGAGCGGCAGCGCACCCCGCTGACTTTCTTTGCTTCGCCAAAGAAAGTCAGCAAAGCAAAATCCGAAGGATTTTGAACGTTGCTTTAGC
>CALHZD010000014.1 GCA_938040985.1 uncultured Propionivibrio sp. | reverse complement strand
GAGCCGCAGGCAGTACGAGCAGTACGGCAAGGCGAAGCCAACGCCAACGCAGTGTTCTGGCCAAGGAAGAGACTATAAAAGGCGAGGCCAGCGCCGTCTTGCAGCAAAAGAAGCCGCTATACAACGGTCAGCGGGGGGGCGGCGCCTTGCCGATGCCGCCGATACGTTGGCCTGCCCGGATGCCTTTGCTGGCGAACCAGCCTGAATTCATTTCCAGCGCAAAGTGTGCCGGTGCGCTTGCGCAATGATTTTTTTCCGTTTGCGGTTGCATGTTCTCAATGTTGAGGATCTTGCCTTCTGCGTCGAGAAAGGCGACGGAAAGCGGAATCAGTGTGTTGCGCATCCACATGCAATGGCGGTCGGCGACGGGGAACACGAAAAGCATGCCGTGATTGACCGGCAGGTGCTTGCGCTGCATGAGTCCCTGCATACGGGTCGGCTGGTCGGCGGCAATTTCCGCTTTAATGCGGTGGATGCCGGCGTTCAGCGCCAGGTAGGGCGCCGTCTGTTGTGCGCCCGCCAGTGGTGTGGTCAATGCGGTCAGCACACCCGGACATATGCGGGAGAGAGTCATTGGCAAATGCGGGAATCTCGATAACAGCATGGTGATCTCGTTTAGCGGAATATGAAGTAGAAAGGTTCGGGATGAAACGCCCCAAATATATTGTCGATGGACAGGGTTTGCGACCGGCATTTTATGCGATTGGCGCCGGTTGGGTATGAATGTCTGCCTTGATGTTGCCGTGATGCGAAAGTGTCTTCGGCGCGTGAGGTCTCGGCGCATCCCGCCACAATAGCGGCCGGTAGGCTGAACTTTTTTCGGACGGGTGTAATCTCGTATACAGCAGACACGCCGGCCAGGCTGGCCGCCGTAAAAATAAGCCAAGGAATCTCCGCAAAATGGTTTACAGCCTGCCGGCAAACCGGTATAGTTCGCCCCCGCTGTGGTGTGGCAATGCCGCAGTGACTGGAGTGGTAGTTCAGTTGGTTAGAATACCGGCCTGTCACGCCGGGGGTCGCGGGTTCGAGTCCCGTCCACTCCGCCAGTTCTGAAAAGGGCGCCGAAACTTCGGCGCCCTTTTGCGTTTCCGGCGACTGGGTTTATTCGTCACGGCGCATGGGCGGCGACACGGCCATTTTGTCATACGCTTGCAGTACTATCCCGCTGTGCAGCTCGTGGCATGGGCTGGTGTCAGGCAAAGAGAGTAGCGATGAGCAAAAAATATTTTGGAACCGATGGTGTGCGTGGGTGCGTGGGCCAATCACCGATTACCCCGGATTTTGTGATGCGCCTGGGGTACGCCGCCGGCAACGTTCTGCGTGAAAAGGCTCCCGATGGTGAGCGACCGGCCGTATTGATCGGCAAGGATACGCGGGTTTCCGGCTATATGCTGGAAGCGGCGCTGGAAGCGGGTTTTTCGGCAGCAGGCGTCGATGTCTGCCTGGTCGGACCCATGCCGACGCCCGCCGTGGCGTATCTGACGCGGGCGCTGCGCCTGCAGGCCGGCGTCGTCATTTCCGCCTCGCACAATCCGTTCTACGATAACGGCATCAAATTTTTCTCGGCGCACGGAACCAAGCTGGACGATGCGTTTGAGGCGCAGATCGAAGCGGGTATCGACGCGCCGATCGGCTGTGTATCTTCGCCCGAGCTGGGACGCGCGCGCCGGATTGCCGATGCGGCGGGTCGTTATATCGAGTTCTGCAAAAGCACATTCCCCAACGATTTTGATCTGCGCGGCCTGAAAATCGCCCTGGATTGCGCCAACGGCGCGGCGTATCACATCGCCCCGCATGTGTTTCATGAACTGGGCGCAGAGGTGACGTCCATCGGCGTTGAACCCAATGGTCTTAACATCAACCAGAATGTTGGCGCCACCTCGCTGCAGGCGCTGCGTGATGCGGTCCTGGCGCAGCGTGCGCACTTCGGTCTGGCTTTCGACGGTGATGCGGACCGTTTGATGGTCGTCGGCGGTAATGGCCAGGTTTATGATGGCGACCAGATTCTGCTGGCGATCGTACGCAGCCGCCTGCGGCATGGGTCGGTGGCCGGCGTTGCCGGAACCCTGATGAGCAATCTGGCGTTCGAGCATGCGCTGGCTGAACTGGGCATTGCATTTGCCCGCGCCCGGGTAGGCGACCGTTATGTGATGGAAATGTTGAGCGAAAAGGGCTGGTTGTTTGGCGGTGAAAACTCCGGACATATTCTTTGCCTGGATCGACAGACGACGGGCGATGGTATCGTTTCGGCCCTGCAGCTGCTGACGGCGCTGCGCGAAGAAGGCGTCAGTATGGATGCCCTGCTTGGGCGCTTGCGCTTGTATCCGCAGGTGCTGATCAATGTGCCGCTGCGCCCCGGTTTCAGCTTGCACGATGAACCGCGTATTGCGGCGGCTCAGCGCGATGTCGAAACGACTCTGGCGGGAGGAGGGCGCGTATTACTGCGTCCTTCCGGCACCGAACCGCTATTGCGCGTGATGGTTGAAGGTCGTGACGAAGGCAAGGTGCGCGCCGCGGCTGAGTTTCTGGCGGACGCTGTGCGCGAAGCGATGGGCGGAGCGTAAGGTTTTGGATGCCCGGTCTCTTGGCTTGTCGGGATGGCGGTAGCGGCGGTGACAGCAAAGAATAGTCTGCCATCTGACAAGGCAATGCGGCAGATAAAGGTCTCCCACGAGAGGACTCCTACGAGGAAAAACAGAATAGGGAATCATGCTGAATTTTTTTGAGCGATGGACGCAGCCTTTTCCGGCTTCCAGCCCGGATCTTCCGCCCCGGTCGCTGTTTGCCTTTTGTCGTTACTATGCCCGCGGCTTCATCACGCCGGTCATTCTGGTCGGCATTTGCAGCTTCCTGCTGGCGGCTATGGAAGTCTCACTGTTTGCCTTCATGGGAAAAATCGTGGACTGGCTCTCCGCCGCCAACCGTGAAACCTTTCTTTCCGATGAAAAATGGCGGCTGACTGCGATGGCCGTGGTGCTGTTGCTGCTGTTGCCGCTGGCGCATTTGCTGGCCTCATTGGTGCGCCATCAGTCGCTGATGGGTAATTTCCCGATGTCCGTGCGCTGGCGGATGCATAACTACCTGCTTGGCCAGAGCATGAGTTTTTATCAGGATGAATTTGCCGGCCGCATTTCGACGAAGGTGATGCAAACGGCGTTGGCCGTACGTGAGCTGGTGCTCAAGATCATGGATGTCATGGTCTATGTGGCGGTTTACTTCCTCTCCATGTTCGTGCTGCTGGGTAGCATTCACAAATATCTGCTGGCGCCGATCCTGGCCTGGTTTGTCGCCTATGCCTGCCTGCAATGGTATTTCATCCCGCGGCTCAAGCAGGTTTCGCAGGAGCAGGCGCATGCCCGCTCGACGATGACCGGCCGGATTACGGATGCCTACACCAACATCTCCACGGTCAAGCTCTTTGCGCACACCCGGCGCGAATCGCAGTACGCCCGTGATTCGATGGACGGATTCCTGCAAACGGTCTATCGCCAGTTCCGGCTGGTCACGTATCTGGATATCCTGATGGGTTGCATCAATTACCTGCTGATTTTTTCGGTGACTGCGGCGGGACTGAGCTTGTGGATCGACGACCGGGTTGGCGCGGGCGCGGTCGCCGTGGCGGTGTCACTGGCTTTGCGGCTCAATGGCATGTCGCACTGGATCATGTGGGAAGTGAGCAGCCTGTTCGAGCAGGTCGGCACGGTCGCCGACGGTATGAATATGCTCGGGTTGCCCCGTGCGGTGCAGGATGCGCCTGACGCCCGGCCGCTGACGGTCAGCGCCGGCGATATCCGCTTCGAGGATATGAGCTTCAGCTATCAACGCCGCGTGGCCGGAAATGCCGAAGAGGGATCGCACTTGTCCGTCATCGAGCATCTGAATTTGCATATCCGGCCGGGCGAGAAAATCGGCCTGGTTGGGCGCAGCGGCGCAGGAAAATCGACACTGGTCAATGCGTTGCTGCGTTTCTATGATGTGCAGTCCGGCCGCATCCTGATCGACGGGCAGGACATCGCCCATGTGACGCAGGATAGCTTACGCCGCCATATCGCCATGGTGACGCAGGACACCTCACTGCTCCACCGCTCGGTGCGTGAGAACATTCTCTACGGCAAACCCGGGGCGAGTGAGGCGGAGCTATGGCGCGCCATCGAACAGGCCGAGGCGGCGGAATTCATCGAAACGCTGGCCGACCCGCAGGGCAATCACGGACTCGATGCCCAGGTCGGCGAGCGTGGCGTCAAACTCTCCGGCGGGCAGCGCCAGCGCATCGCCATTGCCCGCGTGTTGCTGAAAGACGCCCCCATCCTGATTCTGGATGAGGCCACTTCGGCGCTGGATAGCGAAGTCGAAGCGGCGATTCAGGAAAGCCTGAATACCCTGATGCGCGGCAAGACGGTGATCGCCATTGCGCACCGA
This sequence comes from uncultured Propionivibrio sp., assembly GCA_938040985.1. GTDB lineage: Bacteria > Pseudomonadota > Gammaproteobacteria > Burkholderiales > Rhodocyclaceae > Propionivibrio. The sequence continues at coordinate 4,226 of CALHZD010000014.1, read as the reverse complement.
TTATCGACGATTGCCCGGATGGATCGGCTGGTCGTGCTTGATGCCGGGCAGATCGTCGAACAGGGCAGCCATGCGGAACTGCTGGCGAAAAATGGCATCTACGCCCGGCTCTGGTCGCGGCAAACAGGCGGGTATCTGGGGCAAGATGATTGACCTGCCCGGCGTGTTCCGGAAAAGTGGCTGCCAAAAGTGGCTGCCCTGAAGTCCTTGTGTTTTGGACGTCTCAGAGGATGTGCTCTGAAGCCCTTATAAACAGGGCCTCTCCGGGCAGGTGCCCGGAAGCCCTTTATTTATAAGGGCTCCAGCGGTGCCTGTCCGGAAACGCCCAATCCACACGGGTTTGCCAGCATGTCCTTTCGCGCATAAGGCAAGCACGGAGCACCCTAAACCCCCTTAGGCGCAGCCGCAGGCGCGGGGCAGCTTGGCGGGAACAAGGGCTTGATTGTCTGAGCGCAGCGAGTGATCAAGCCCGCCGCCAAGCGCCCCGCGACAAGGAGTCTTCTGCGCCTGGGGTCGCATTTACTTGCTTCGCTCGCACTGCGTGCCGTTGCTAAAGCAACGTTCAAAATCCTTCGGATTTTGCTTTGCTGACTTTCTTTGGCGAGGCAAAGAAAGTCAGCGGGGCGCGCTGCCGCTCAGCGCAACGGCATCAAAAGAAGTTTTGTGGGAGAAAACCAGCGCGCAGGCTGTGGCGATTCTTGTTTTTTAGTTTTAGGGCATCTGTTCTGAAGTCATTTATCCACGGGCGTTTCAGAAGGGCTGCCCGCGAGCCCGTGTATTTAGGGCATTTCAGAGAAGTGCGCCTGCAATTCCTTTATTTGCGGGCATCTCCGTGCAGGGTGCTTGGAAGCCCTTTATCCACTAGGGTTTCAGAAGGGATGCTCCGGAGCCCTTGTAAACAGGGCATCTCCGAGCGCCTGCCCGGAGGTCTTTTATTTACCTACATTTCCGAAGGGGCGCCCCTGAAGCCCTTTATTGATAAGGGTTTCAGAGGCGCCTGCCCGGAAACGCCCTGTTTACGCGGGTTTGCGGGAAGCCTTGCCGTCGTCGGCAATAAAGAGGCAGGTCTGCGAAACGGCTAACAGCTCAACGATCGATGCAGGCGGCTCGGCATCGGTAAAAAGCGCATCGATATCGGCCAGGCTAGCCAGCTTGACCATCGGCGCGATGCTGAACTTTGATCGATCGGCCACCAAAAAAACCTGGCGGGAGTTTTCGATAATCGCCTGCGCGACACGCACTTCGCGGTAATCGTAGTCCAGCAGCGTGCCATCGGCGTCGATGCCGGAAATGCCGATGATGCCGTAATCGACCTTGAACTGGCGGATAAAGTCGATCGTCGATTCGCCAATGACGCCGTGGTCGCTACGCACAACGCCGCCGGCAACGATGACTTCGCACGCACTGTTTCCGCACAAACAGGCGGCCACATTGAGGTTATTGGTGATGATGCGCAGATTCTTGCGTCCGGCCAGCGCTTGGGCGACCGCCTCGGTCGTCGTCCCGATATTGATGAACAGTGAAGCCTTGTCTGGAATCTGCCGCACAACCGCGCGCGCAATGCGCGCTTTCGCCTCATGATTGAGCGTCTGACGCGAGGCATAAGCGACATTCTCGACGCTCGATACCGCGCCCGCCCCCCCATGATAGCGGCGCAGCAAGCCCTGGTTGCTGAGCATGTTGATATCGCGACGGATGGTTTGTGTCGTCACGGCAAGATCACGCGCCATCTGTTCCGTCGCCAGAAACCCTTCTTCGCGAAGCTGTTCGAGGATTTTTTTATGCCGTCCGTTCAGTTTCGGCCGTGTCTTCAGCGGCTCCATAATCGATTCCTGCCCAATATTGACCACCCAGCATGTCATTCAGCCAGACGGATTGTACCCGCAAGAAATACGCCTCAATGAAATAGGCCTCGCAAAGTCCTGATACAGCCTGGAGAACAACGTGTTGCGAAACATAGCACACCAAAAACAGTGGGACAGGATAGCAAGGCGAGGTAGCGCAATAAAAGACACGCGCTTCACCAAGCCCCACCCTAAAAACAAATGGGCTGCCTGCAAACAGACAGCCCGCTGTGTTTCATACTGCGCGGCACGCTGGCCGCATATTCATACGATCATACAGCTGGAAAATCGTGCCGGATTACTGCTGGCTCTGGCATTTCTTCATAAATGCGGTCTTGGCGGCGCCGGCCAGCGGCTTGCCGTTTTTACCAATCGCCTTGGCTTCACACGGATCCTCTTTCTGTGTTTCGCGCTCGCACTTTTTCATGAACGCAGTTTTGGCCGCACCGGCCAGCGGTTTGCCGTTTTTATCAATCGCCCTTTGTTCGCAGCTCTGTGCCGGTGTAGCCGGCTGTTGCGAGGCAGCGGGCGTTTCTGCACTGGCGGCAGGCGTTGCCGCTGCCGGCGCCGTTTGTGCGGTAGCGGGAGGCGTCACTGTTGCGGGCGTCGAAGAGACCGGCGCGGTTGTCTGCGCATATGCGAAAGAGACGGCAAAAAGGCTGGCAAGCAGGGTCGGGATGATTTTTTTCATGCGTACCTCCAATGAGCTGGATGAATGAAAGGCTTGGAAAACATCGGTCGCGGACTTGCTGATCTGATCATTCAGCTCATTCGCCACTCCACAAGCAATTTTCCTCGCCCGATCGCGTAACAAGCGGAAACTTGTAACTTTTCCCATAACGCAGATACCTGCTTCGCGTTGACCCTGGGTTGAAAGTTCCGCTGTCCGCCAAAGAACCGCCAGTCAATCAAACTCGCAAATAATGAATCACAAAGCGCCCAAACCGCAGCCATCAGAAAACATACCCGCGGCAAAGCGAACTCAGGCAGCATGGAATGTCCCGGTTTTCCATTGATCGGCCCTGCCGATCCGAACCTCGTCTCACCGGCATCCGGCATGGCGCCGCTTTCCGCTTCGCCGCATCGTCAAAGCCCTTCCGGCAACGTCGTTTTATCGGCAAACATTCGGCTATCATTTCCCGCCTCATGTCATCACCGCAGGGGACTGCCGATGCGTTACCTGGTTATTGTCACGATTCTCTGGGCCTTTTCTTTCAGCCTGATCGGCCAATATCTGGCGGCCCAGGTCGATAGCGATTTTGCCGTGCTGGCGCGCGTATCGATAGCGGCCGCAATTTTTGTCCCGCTGAGCATCTGGCGCGGTCTACCCTCCGCACTGGTGCGCGGCTTCTGGCTGGCGGGCGCCTTACAGTTCGGCGTTACCTACCTTTGCCTGTACCGCAGCTTCAACGTGCTGTCCGTACAGGAAGTGCTGCTTTTTACCGTACTGACACCCATCTACGTCACCCTGCTCGACGACGCCATGGCGCGCCATTTCAACCGCTGGGCTTTGCTTGCTGCGGTCATCGCCGTAACCGGCGGCATCATCATCCGCTTCCGGCCGCTGCACGGCGATTATCTCGTCGGCTTCATCCTGCTACAGATTGCCAATCTGGCCTTCGCCGCCGGGCAGGTCATCTGCCGGCGCTTATTGCTGCGCTACCCGACCGATATTCCGATGTACCGTTTCTTCGGACATTTCTTTCTCGGCGCCTTATTTGTCGCGCTGCCCTCCTGGTGGCTTTTCGGCGACCCGTCACGCCTGCCGCAAACGCCCATGCAATGGGGCGTACTGGCCTGGTTGGGCGTATTTGCCACGGCGCTGGGCATGTACTGGTGGACCAAGGGCAGCACGCGGGTCGACGCGGGCGTCCTGGCGGTGATGAACGAACTGCATGTTCCCGCCGGACTGATCGTCAATGTCTTGATCTGGAACCGTGACACCGACCTTAAACGGCTCTCGCTCGGCATGCTGGTCGTTATGGTGTCGTTCTGGTTCAACCGGCTGGGGCGGCGGCACTCGCCGGTGCTGTTCTCCACGCGCTAGCGCCGCCATACCCCTGCCCAGAGACCCGCGTAAACAGGGCTTCTCCGGGCGATCCTTCTGAAACCCCGCCGCCAAGCCCCTTTCCCTGCGGGAGAGGGCAAGCGGTTCGTTAGGCGTTTTATTCTGGTTTATTTTTTCTGATGCTCTGAGGCCCTTGTGTTTATTGGGCTTCAGGGCATTTTATGTTTTCTGCCCGATTTTTACGGATTTCGGGGCAAGTATTCTGCAAGCTTACAATAGCGGCTCGACTTTGCCAAAAGACAAGGCGGCAAGCCGCAGACAGTATGAGTAATACGGCAAGGCGAAGCCAACGCAGTATTTTGGCAAAGGAAGCC
>CALHZD010000013.1 GCA_938040985.1 uncultured Propionivibrio sp. | reverse complement strand
CACCTGCCCCGAAATCCCTGCAAACAGGCCAGAAAACATAAAACGCCCTGAAGCCCCCTAAATACAAGGGCTCCAGAGCGTCAAAAAACATAAACTGGAATACTATGCCCAACCAATCCTCTGAAACCCACGTGGATAGGGCGTTTCCGGAGGGTAGTGTTGGAACCCGCGTAGATAAATGACTTCAGAGCACTTGCCCGGAGATACCCTGTTTACAAGGGTCTCAGGGCGCCACCTTGGAGGAGTCCGTGGATAAAGGACTCCAGAGCGCCTTGCCCAAGAACCCCTCTCCCTGTGGGAGAGGGGCAGGGGAGAGGGCAAAAATACGTAGAAAAAAGGCCATGCGGTCGGGCGCTTTGCATCTGACAAAGCCTTCGCTTCGTTACTTCCCTCGACGCTTTTTTACCCGCCTTGCCCTCTCTCACAGGGAAAGAGGCTTTTAGGGTGCTCCGAAACCCGCGTGGCTAGGATTTTTCGGGGCAGACATCTCTGGAACGCCTATAAATATGGGGACTGCGGGCTGGGCACCCGAAGAAGCCCTGTTTATAAGGGTTTCCGGGCGCATCCTCGGAGAATCCCTAAATACGCGGGCTTCAGGGCATCTCTTTTTAGGGAAGGTGCAACGGAGTCGTAGCGTGAGCAGCCGATAGATTTTAAATTCTCCCCCTGTGGATGTACTCCGAGATGCACTATCCATAAGGGGGCGAGTTGGTGGTATCAGGCGACGGCGCTTCCTGCCTGCTTCCCCGATATTTTTGGCATTCTCGGCTATCATCGTGGGCTGGTTTGACCGCTTTTTTATTTCCTTTTTTGTGATTCTGGAGCAAGCATGCACGGCACTGACGGCATCGACAATACGACACATCCCCCTGTTTTTCTGGCCGATTATGCGCCGCCGCCGTGGTTGGTTGATGAGGTGAAACTCGATGTCGATATCCGCGCGGATGGAACGAGCATCACGGCGACGCTGGCATGTCGCCGCAACCCGGAGGCCAAAGCAGGACAGCCTCTGCGGCTCGATGGCGAAGCACTGGAAACGTTATCGGTGCGCTGTGATGGCCGGGCGCTGGCGCCGGATGAATACGAACTGACGGCGCAGTCATTGACGCTGTCCGGCGATTTGCCGGAGCGTTTTTCACTGGAAACGCGCGTGCGTATCCAGCCGGATGCAAATACGGCGCTGTCCGGTTTTTACCGCAGCCGCGATGGCTATTTCACCCAGTGCGAGGCGCAGGGTTTCCGCCGCATTACCTGGTTCCCCGACCGGCCGGACGTGATGGCGCGTTATACGGTGACGCTGCATGCCGATAAGGGGCGCTTTCCCGTGCTGCTTGCCAACGGCAACCCAGTTGCGGCGGGCGATGAGCCGGACGGCCGCCACTACGCGGTCTGGCAAGACCCGTTCCGTAAGCCCTGCTATCTTTTTGCCATGGTTGCCGGCAGGCTTGATGTGCTGCGCGATACGTTCACGACGGCTTCGGGGCGCACGGTACAGCTGGCAATTTACGTCGAACCGGGAAAACTTGACCAGTGCGGGCACGCGATGGCGGCGCTGAAAAAGGCGATGCGCTGGGATGAGCAGCGCTTTGGCCTGGAGTGCGATCTCGACCATTACATGATCGTTGCCGTCAGCGACTTCAACATGGGGGCGATGGAAAACAAGGGCCTCAACATCTTTAATACCAAGTACGTGCTGGCGCGCCCCGATCTGGCGACGGATACCGATTTTGAGAATATCGACCGTGTCGTCGCCCACGAGTATTTCCACAACTGGACGGGCAACCGCGTCACTTGCCGCGACTGGTTCCAGCTCTCGCTCAAGGAGGGGCTGACGGTGTTCCGTGACCAGGAGTTCGGTGCGGATGCGCATGACCGCGCCACGGCGCGCATTAAGGACGTGCGCACGTTACGCGCCGTGCAGTTTCCTGAAGATGCCGGCCCGATGGCGCATCCGGTGCGGCCGTCCTCTTATGTGGAAATCAACAATTTCTACACGGCCACGGTGTATGAAAAAGGGGCGGAAGTCGTGCGCATGATCCAGACGCTGATCGGACGCGCCGCTTTTCGCGCCGGTCTGGAGGAATATTTCCGCCGGCATGACGGGCAGGCAGTGACATGTGAGGATTTCGTTGCGGCGATGGCCGCACAGACGCCGGATGCAGCGGGAGAAAATCCCGGCCTCGATCTTCAACGTTTCATGCGCTGGTATGCCGAGCCGGGCACGCCGCGCGTCGCGGTATCCGGCGCCTATGATGCGGCAGCCAGACGCTACACACTGAACTTTACACAGTCCAACATTCGCGCAAGTGATACCGCGCCGTATCCGATCCCCATCCGCGTTGCCCTGTACGATCCTTCCGACGGCGAATTGCCGGGTTCGGCGCGCACATTGCTGCTCAACGAGAATCGTCAGACCTTCGTCTTTGAGAACATCGATGCGCCGCCGATTCCTTCACTGCTGCGTGATTTTTCCGCGCCAGTCATTCTCGATAAAGAGGATCTGGATACCGACCTGATTTACCTGATGGCGCACGACAGCGATCCGTTTAACCGCTGGGAAGCCGGGCAGCGACTGGCCAGCCGCCTGATTCTGGCGGCGACGGCGCAGATCGCCGCCGGACGCCCCCCCGTCTGGCCTGCCGCTTATGCCGAGGCCGTGCGCCGGCTGCTGAACGGGCACACCGCGTTTGGCGCCGGTTTTGTTGCCGAAGCGCTGAGTCTGCCCAGTGAAGCAACGCTGGCAGAGTCCCTGCCGACGGTCGATCCGGAAGCGCTATATCAGGCGCGGCGCGGCTTGCGCACCTATCTGGCCGATGCGCTGTCGGAGGATTTTTCGGCTGTTTATGCAGCGTTGTCGGCCGGGGAAAACCGGGCTTCCTGCCCGCCAGACATGCGGGGCGCGGGTGAGCGCGCCCTGCGTAATCAATGCCTCGGCTATCTTGCCGAGCGCAGCGGGGCGGCCGGTGAAGCGGGGCTGCATCTGGCGCTGACGCAATACCGCCAGGCGGACAACATGACCGACCGTTTTGCCGCGCTGGCGACGTTGGTGCAGGAGATGGGCGAGATGGCAGAGGTTTCGGGAAAACAGAAAACGCACGAAGCGGACGAACGCCGCCCGGCATCGCTTGCCGGGCAGGCGCTGGCCGATTTCTACGCGCGTTATCGGGACGAAGCGCTGGTCGTCGACAAATGGCTGGCAGTACAGGCCTCAAGCCGCGCCGTGACGGCGGAACGCATTCGCGAGCTGAGTGCGCACCCGGCCTTCGATTTCCGCAATCCGAACAAAGTGTATGCCCTGCTGCGTACCTTCGGCGCCAATCATCGGCGCTTCCACGCGGCTGACGGCAGCGGCTATCGATTGATCTCCGAGTCGATCACGAAACTCGATCCGCTCAATCCGCAGGTGGCTTCGCGCCTGGCGCGCAGTTTCGACCGCTGGCGCAGGTTCGATGCCGGCCGACAGGCGCATGCCCGCGTCGCGCTAGAAGCGGTTCGACAGACGCCGAACCTGTCGCGCGACGTGGCCGAAGTCGTCGATAACCTGCTGGCAAGTGGCGAGACGCGCTGAAAATTCTGCCCTGAGACCCTTTCAAACAGGCCAGAAAACATAAATCGCCCGGAAGCCCTTTAAATATAAGGGCTTCCGGGCATCAAAAAACATAAACTGGGGAATCGCGGCTTCCTTTGCCAAAATACTGCGTTGCCATGTTGGCCTTGCCTTGCCGTACTGAATGGTCTGTCAGCGGCTTACCGCCTTGTCTTTTGGCAAAGTCGAGCCGCTATGTTTTAGGCGCCGCGGAAAGGATGCCCGCTAGCCCGCGTATT
>CALHZD010000012.1 GCA_938040985.1 uncultured Propionivibrio sp. | reverse complement strand
AATTCGCCGCGCGGCTTGTCGATGCGCTCATAGGTGTGCGCGCCGAAGTAGTCACGCTGCGCCTGCAACAGATTGGCCGGCAGTACGGCGCTGCGATACTGGTCGAAAAAGGCCAGCGCGGTACTGAAGGCCGGGGCGGGGATGCCCTTAAGCGCAGCCTGGGCGACGACGTTGCGCCAGCCGGGCTGCGCCTTGCGGATTTCCTCCCGGAAATAGTCGTCCAGCAGGAGGTTGGAGAGGGCCGAATCCTTGTCGAAAGCCGCCTTGATCTTACCGAGGAAACGCGAACGGATAATGCAGCCGCCGCGCCACATCAAGGCGATGCCGCCGTAGTTGAGATTCCAGCCATACTCCTTGGCCGCTGCGCGCATCAACATGTAGCCTTGGGCGTAGCTGACGATCTTGGAGGCATACAACGCGCTTTTGATGTCGGCGATAAACGCCTGCTTCTTCGCCGCATCCGCCGCGATCTCGCTGAGCGCCGGATGCGGGCCGTCGAGCCGGCTTGAGGCGAATACGCGTTCATCCTTCAGCGCCGAAACACAGCGCGCATAGACGGCTTCGGCCATCAGGGTGATCGGAATCCCCAAATCCTGAGAATTGATGACCGTCCATTTGCCCGTCCCCTTCTGGCCGGCGGTATCGAGAATCTTGTCGACCAGCGGCGCCCCGTCATCATCCTTCTTGACCAGGATATCGCGCGTAATTTCGATCAGGTAGCTGTCGAGTTCGCCGCGATTCCATTCGGCGAAAACTTCGTGCATTTCGCCGGCGCTCATGCCCAGGCCGTGCTTCATGATGTTGTAGGCTTCGCAAATGAGCTGCATGTCGCCGTATTCGATGCCGTTATGCACCATCTTGACGTAATGACCGGCGCCCATCTCGCCCACCCAGTCGCAGCAAGGCGAACCGTCGTCGACCTTGGCCGCAACGGCCTGGAAAATATCCTTGACGTACGGCCAGGCCGCCGGCGAGCCGCCGGGCATGATGCTCGGGCCATGACGCGCGCCCTCCTCGCCGCCGGATACGCCGGTGCCGACATAGAGCAGCCCTTTGCTTTCGACGTATTTCTGGCGGCGGTTGGTATCCTCGAACAGCGAATTGCCGCCGTCGATGATGATGTCGCCTTTTTCCAAGTGCGGAATCAGCTGCTCGATGAAGTCATCCACCGGCTGGCCGGCCTTGACCAGCATCATGACGCGGCGCGGCTTTTTGAGCAGCGCGACCATTTCGGCGATCGAATGCGCGCCGATGACCCGGGTGCCTTTGGCTTCGTTGGCAAGAAATCGGTCGACCTTGTCGGTCGAGCGGTTGTAGGCGACGATGGTAAAACCGTGGTCGTTCATGTTCAGAATCAGGTTCTGGCCCATAACCGCCAGCCCGATCAGGGCAAGATCTGCGCGTGCTTCCATGTAATGAGTCCTTCCGTCAAAGTAAAAGGGGGTGGGATTTCGGTCTTCATGCCTGAATCTGGGCGGCCGTATCGACTGCGGGATTGCGGGCCAGTTCGACGAACTTGCCGATCAGTTCGGTGCGAAACGCCGCATTGGCCGGCAGGTCGGCGCCGAAAATCTTTTCCAGCGCCAGCAGGTCGTCCACGATATCCGCCGCGGCCGTGCGTTTTCTCGCCTGCGCCAGGATTTCATCCGACATCGGGTCGTTCAGCGCGCCGCCCGGCGTATGCGCGGTCTTGACGGCAAAATGCATCCAGGCGGCCACGGCCGTAGCGATCGCCGGCGAGGGCAGCCCTTTGGCGATTCGGTCGCGCAGCGGCGCGAGCAGGCGCTGCGGCAGTTTTTGCGAGCCATCGGAAGCAATCTGCGCCGTTTTGTGCTTGAGCGCCGGGTTGCGGAAACGCCGCTTGAGGCTATCCACATAGGCGGCGGTATCGACGCCTTTCGGCGCCTGCAGCACTTCGCGGATTTCCACCCAGAGCGGGTCGAGCACGTCGGTAATCAGTTTCAGCCCCATCGCATCGGCCACCGTTTCACGGCCGGTCAACTGGCCGAGATAGGAGAGCGTCGAGTGCGAGCCATTGAGGCAGCGCAGCTTCATGTTCTCCCAGCGTTCGATTTCATCCGAAAACACGGCGCCGAACTTGTCCCAATCCGGCCGCCCCATCGTGAATTCATCCTCGATGACCCACTGGACAAATTCCTCAGTGACGACCGGCCAGGCATCTTCCAGTCCGGTTTTACCATTCACATGCGCACGGTCGGCGTCGGTAGTCGCCGGCGTAATGCGGTCGACCATCGTGCAGGGGAAGCGGACGTTGGCTTCGATCCATTGCGCGAACGCCGGATCCAGCTCGCGGGCATAGGCCAGCACGGCCGCCTTGGCCAGCTTGCCGTTGTTGGGCAGGTTGTCGCAGCTGAGCACGGTAAAGGGCAGGATGCCAGCGGCCTGCCGGTTCTTGAGCGCTTGCACGATCAGGCCGTGGATGCTCTTGGGCGTTGCGGGCGATTTGAGGTCGGCGGCAATCGCCGGCGCCTGCAGCAACAGCTTTCCGGTGGCCACATCAAGGCAATATCCCTTTTCCGTAACGGTGAGGCTGACGATGCGCGTCCCCGCGTCGCTCATTCTGGCGAGCAGCTTGTCGGCGTCCTCCGGGCCGCCGAGCACGTCGATGATCGAGCCGATGACTTTGATCTTTTCCCCGTCCGCACTCATTTCCGCCAGCGTGTACAGGCAATCCTGCGGCAGCAGCGCCTTTTTCATATCGTCAGCAATGACGCCGGCGCCAACAATGCCCCAGGCCAGATCGCCGGAAGCGAGCACAGCATCGGTAAACATCGCCTGATGCGCCCGATGAAATGCGCCGATGCCCAGATGCACGATGGCGCTGGCAACCTGCTTGCGGTCATACGTCGGCTGTTGCATTCCCGTCGGCAGATTTTTCAGATTCGCTTCATTCAGACGCATAGTTTTCTCCTTCAGATTTTCTTCGGTCAATGAGTCAATCGATCAATGGAATTCGGGTCATTACGCAATCATTCATTTTGCGCCAAGCCGGGAATGGCGAAGTAATCTCTAGCATTACGGTAACAGATGTCTTGCACCATACGGCCAAACGTTTCGAAATCGGCGGGAATTTCGCCATTCTCCATCCAACCGCCGACCAGCGCGCACAGAATGCGGCGGAAATATTCGTGACGCGGGAACGACAGAAAGCTGCGCGAATCGGTCAGCATGCCGATGAAACGCGAAAGCAGGCCGAGATTGCCCAGGCTGATCATCTGCCGGCACATGCCTTCGATATGGTCGTTGAACCACCAGGCCGAGCCGCACTGGATCTTGCCCGGCGCCGGCCCCTCCTGGAAGCAGCCCATGATGGTGCCGAGCGTTTCCAGGTCATTCGGGTTGAGCGAGTAGAGAATCGTCTTGGGTAGCAGGCCGTCGCTTTGCAGGGCGTCCATGAAACGTGCGAGATTACCGGCGATCGGCGCATCGTTCACGGCGTCGAATCCGGTATCCGGGCCGAGTCTGGCAAACATCGGCGTGTTCAGGTTGCGGATGCAGGCCATGTGCAACTGCATGGCCCAGCCGCGACGGGCGTCCATACGCCCGACTTCGAGCAGCAGCGCGGTACGGAAGGCGTCAATCTCTTCCGGCGCGAGATGCTCGCCCTTCCTGAGGCGGGCAAAGACAGTTTCCAGCGTTTCGGCGCTCGCCCATGTTGCCAGCGGCGTCACCAGCGCATGGTCGGAGGCGCGGGCGCCCAGCGCGTGGAAGGCCGCATGGCGTTTGTCGAGCGCGCTGACCAGCGCGGCGAAAGAGTCGATCGTCTGGTCAGCTGCTGCGGCAAGGCGCTCCAAATACGCATTCCAGGCGGCGGGATCATCGACCGCCAGCGCCTTGTCGGGACGGAAACTCGGCGCCATCACGGGATCGCCGGGTTGACGCGCGGCGGCGTAAGCGATGTGGTGTTCCAGCGTATCAGCCGGGTCGTCGGTGGTGCCGACGGCGCGCACATTCATCCGTCTGAGCAGGGCGCGCGCGCCGAATCCGGGCGTGGCGAGCCGGGCATTACATTCGGCCCAGATTTTTGCCGCCGTTTTTTCCGACAGGGGTTCGTGAATATCAAAATAGCGTTGCAGCTCCAGATGCGTCCAGTGGTAAAGCGGGTTGCCGACCAGCTTCGGCACGGTCTGCGCCCAGGCTAGAAAAGTCCGGTAATCCGGCGCGTGGCCGGTAATGTCGGCTTCGGCGATGCCGTTCGTGCGCATCGCTCGCCATTTGTAATGATCGCCGCCCAGCCAGACCTGCGCCATGTTCTCGAAACAGACGTCGCCGGCAATATCAGCCGGCGGCAGATGGCAGTGATAGTCGATGATCGGCATCGACGCGGCGTATTCGTGGTACAGCCGCTGCGCGCTCGCGTCGGGCAGCAGGAAATCGGCATTCATAAAGGGTTTCATCGAGACACCTCCGGTTTATCGCCAACATACGACGGGCGCAGATTCTGTGGAATCCGGGTAGGTCATTTTATAGCGAATCCCGACCCGCTCCCATAGGCCGACAGCGCGATGCGGGCGACGCGGGCAGCGGGGCAAGCGGGGATGCCCGGAAGCCCTTTATCCACGGGCATCCCCGGAGAGGCGCTCTGAGCCCCTTGTAAACAGGGCATCTCAGCGGGCATGCCCGGAGACGCCCTATTCACGCGGGTTTCCGAGGAGGCGCCCGGGGCGCCTTTATCCATGCGGGTTCCGCGCATGCCCTCGTCTACCGGCGTATCGCCGCTCAAAAAAACGGCGCTTCCAGAGAAAGCGCCGTTGCGTGACATTCTTTGCGTCCACCCCTCCCACACTCAAGCGTGGGTGTGCTGACGTTTTTCGACTTCCTGCTGCACCTTTTCGAAGAGCGCCGCTACCGCCGGGCTCACCGGTTTGTCGAGCAGGGTTGTGACGTAGACGGCAATAGAACCAACGATAAAGCCCGGAATAACGTCGAACAGCGTCGAGCCGGTAAACGGCCAGACCACGACCGTCAGCCCGCCGGCGATAACGCCGGCGACAGCGGCATTGCGCGTCATCCGTTTCCAGAACAGCGAGAACAGGATAACCGGCCCGAACGCCGCGCCAAAGCCCGACCAGGCGTAGCCGACGAGATCAAGGATTTTGCCGCCGCGGAAGGATAGGAAGACGGCGATCACGGCCAGGAGCAGCACCATGGCGCGGCTGACAAACATCAGCTCCTTGTCGGTCGCCTGCGGCTTGTAGAAGCTGCGGTAGAGGTCTTCGGCAAAGGAACTGGCCGCCACCAGCAGCTGCGAACTCAGCGTGCTCATGATCGCCGCCATGATCGCCGAGAGGAAGAAGCCGGCCAGCCAGGGGTTGAATGAATCCTTGACCATCGTGATGAACACCGTTTCCGGGTTGGCAAGCGCCGTCGGCCCGTTGTAGACGGCCACGCCGATCAGGCCAACGATGATTGTGCCGTAGAGCGGCAGCACATTGCCGAAGGTCAGCGCAATCATCCGGGATTTGACCAGTTCGCGGTGATTCTTGATCGACATGAAGCGGATCAGGATGTGCGGCTGGCCGAAGTAGCCCAGCCCCCAGCCGACGGCGGAAATCACCGTGATCCAGGTGATCGTGCCGGTCGTCTGCCAGAGCACGCCTTCTTTGAGGTTGTAATCGACCGTTTTGAGCGCGCTCAGCATGTCGGGATTGATCGCAGCGATCTTGGCCAGCACCGGCTCCATGCCGCCGACGGAGATGATGCACAGGATCGGCGTGAGCATCAGCGTCGTAAACATGATGAAGCCCTGCAACAGCTCGGTAAAAGTCACGGCGAGGAAACCGCCGAGAAAGGTATAGCCGACGATGACCCCAGCGCCGATGAGGATGGCGGTAATGCGGTCGATGCCGAACAGCGATTCAAACAACACGCCGCCGCTGACGAAGCCAGCCGCCACGTAGCCGGTGAAGAAAAAGACGATGAAGGCGGAAGTGACCAGCTTCAGCAACCGGCTGTTATCCTGAAAGCGGTTTTCCAGATAGCTGGAAATCGTCAGCGAATTGTTCGCCTGCTCGGTGTAGACGCGTATACGCTGGGCGACGTATTTCCAGTTGATCATCGCAAAAATGGCGGTGAAGATGCAGATGTACAAACTGGACTTGCCCAGCCCCGACGCATACGCCGCGCCGGGCAAGCCCATCAGGATCCAGCCGCTGAAATCGGCCGCCTGCGCCGAGATCGCCGTCACCCAACTGCCCAGGCTACGGCCGCCGATGATGTATTCGCCGTAGGACTGGGTGCGGAAGTACGTGGCAACGCCGATCGCCATCATCACGCACAGATACAGTACAAAAGTAATGTAGATCGGATCGAATTTCATGATTCGTCCTTTCCATCGCGCCACAGGTCATAGGCTGACCACAGCAGCACGCAAGGCATCGGCACCAGAATCAGAAACAAGGTAATGGCATCAAAATATTGCATACGCACTCCCAAAGGGGCTGGACGGGGCTGAATAGGGATTGGATTGGCCTCGTTTTAGCGCGCCTGGCGTTTTCTGGCATCGACCAGGCCGCTCAGAACGTATAGACACATCCAGGCGCACACATGGCTGGAGACATTGTTGGGGTCGGTGGGCGGATAGATTTCCACGAAATCGAAGCCCTGCACGCCGGCGCTGGCGACGCCGCGCAGGAAGCGGGCCATTTCATACGTCGACAGCCCGCACGGATCGGCCGGCCCGCCTGGGTTATGTGCCACATCGAGCGCATCGCTGCAATGCGTAACATAGATCGCTTTCGTTCCCTTGCCGGCCACGTCGAGCGCACGCTGGATAGCCGATTCGATGCCGCCGGGCGCCTTGCATTCGAAGCTGCTGATCACCGTCGCGCCGACCGAGCGCGCCGCCTGCATGCCTTTCGGGTTGTTGCGCGGGCCGCGGATGCCGACATGGACGATATTTTTCGGATCGATGCCGGGAAGTTCGTATGTCCGGCGCAGCGGCGAGCAACGCGCGTACTTGTATTCGCCAAAGGAATCCATGTTGTCCAGATGGGCGTCGAGATGAATGACGCCGATTTTTCCGTCGTGTTTTTCCGCCAGCGCCTTCATGATCGGATACGCCACCGAATGGTCGCCGCCGAAGGAAATCGGGAAAACCCCCGCATCCCACAATTCTTTCGCACGCGTCTCGATGTTGGCCATCGTTCCCTCGATATCGCCGTTTTGCGTGGCAACGTCGCCGTAGTCGGCCGCGGATAGATGATCGAACACGTCCACATCGAATTCCGGCAGATAACCGCCATAGCGGATCGAAGCGTTACGGATCGTTTTGGGTGCCAGTTCGCAACCGGACGGGCCGCCCCATGTGCATACTCCCTCAAACGGAATTCCGGAAAAAATCACATCGTATTTGCCGAGATCACGCTTATCGTGGACTCTGGGCAGCCCCATAAAGGTCGGCACACCGCTATAGACTTCTTCGAACTGCTTATGCGCCACATAGCATTCCGGTTTATTTTGCATGAGAACATTCCTTCACAAGGATTAAAACTTAAAACCACAGGAACGATGAATTCAATTCCTCCGACGCTGCCGCCTTGTCTTGCAGTGCAGGAAAAGCTGATTCCATCAACGCCGGGCGGCCGCGCCAACATCCGCGCCACCCGGCCGTTTTAGCATTCAGCGCGGCGCAAGGCGGCAGGACGTTTCGACCCGATTGCCATAGGGGTCAACAAAGCCGAAAAAGCCTTCATTGGCTTTTGCATGCCACTCAGCTCCCTTGCCAAACAGACCGCTGGAACTTACATAGCGTACGCCCGAGCCGGAAACGGCGCGCGTCAGAACGGCGCGCTTGTCATCCAATGCCAGCTCAATCCGGTCGCTGCCGAGATTACGGATATACACGGACAGTCCGTTTTCGCAACTGAAATGATCCGCGGCCGGCCGGTTGGCGAGCGGCGTTCTCGACGGTTGGCCGGGCGGAGGCATCTCCGGCCCCCCCGGGCGATGACGCGGACCGTCCACGCATCCTGCCAGAATCAATGCTGCGCACACCGGAAGCGTCAATACCGACATTTTCATAGACACACTCCTTTCATGAGAAAACACAAAACGCCTTGTCGGCCACTTTCATCCTCGGGACAGCGCGACAACAAACCAGGGCAACCGAAACAAGACGTGAGACCACCGGGATTGCGCACTGCCGAAAAACCACGTTGGCAAACTGGCGCACTCAAGCATAAGCCAAGCATAACACAGGGCAAGCGCCACCCGATTGCACAGACGCATCGACACCGGGCATACCAGCCCCTCCGGATTCCCGGCAAAAGACCTCGCGTGAACGCTCATAAGAACGTCCTCAATGACGCATCACAAGGTGTGCCGGAGGTATGCCGAAAGGCGTATAAAGATGGTGAAACCACCTTGAATCATATTTGTCGCTTAAGGTATATTTTCATCGCGCTTGGCTGCCGGCAGGCAGTTGAAGCATCAGTTGCCAGCCGACGGGCGCTACGCCGACTTTGCCTGTAACGCTACTTTTCTTTTCCGTCAAGGAGGAAACGCCATGTTTCTGAAGAAAACCCTATCCGTTCTGCTGGCGTCCGCTTTTGTCGCAACAGCCGCACAGGCGCGCGACTTCCGCTCGGCCGACGTGCACCCGCTTGACTATCCGACGGTCATGGCCGTCAAGAAAATGGGCGAAATCGTCAGTCAGAAAACCAACGGTAAATACAACATCAAAGTCTTCGCCAACAGTTCGCTGGGATCGGAAAAAGATACGGTCGAGCAGATCAAGATCGGCGCACTCGACATGTTGCGCGTTAACACTTCCAACTTCCACTCCATCGTGCCGGAATCGATGGTGCCTGCTTTCCCGTTCATTTTCCGCGACATCGATCACTTCCGCAAGACGATGTACGGCCCGCAGGGCGAACAGATTCTCGCCGCCTTTGAAAAATACGGTTTTGTCGGCCTGGCCATCTGGGAATCGGGCGCACGCTCCATCTACGCCAAAAAACCGGTGCGCACACTGGCCGACGTCAAAGGCATGAAGATCCGTGTCCAACCTTCCGACTTGTGGGTCAGCATCATCCAGTCAATCGGCGCCAGTCCGACGCCGATCCCCTACGCAGAAGTGTACACCGCACTGAAAACCGGCCTGGTCGACGCAGCGGAAAACAACTACCCGTCCTATGAAACCTCCAAGCACTATGAAGCCGCGCCGATCTATAGCGAAACACAGCACGTGATGGCGCCGGAAGTCATCATCTTCTCGAAGAAGGTCTGGGACAGACTGAGCAAAGACGAGCAGAAGATCATCCGCGACGCCGCCAAGGAAGCCACTGCCTACTACGTCGATCTATGGACGAAAAAAGAAAAAGTCTCCAAGGAAGCGACCATCAAAGCGGGGGCAACCTACATCAACGACGTGAAGAGAGAAGAATTCGTCAACGCGGTCAAGCCGGTATGGGATAAATTTTCTCCCACGCCCGAAGTCAAAAAACTGGTGCAGGATATCGTGAATACCAAGTAAATCGGCCGAAAACGCGGCAAGCGGCGCCTGTGTTCCGGGACGGCGCCCCGTCGACGTTTTTTCAGCATCCCGCGCCGGAGGGCTTCCACCCGGGCAACGCTACATTCAGCGCATGGGAGACACGTAATGGACTGTCTGACTTCACTGAACGCCCGGTTGTCACGCTGGGCGATGTATATCGCGGTCGCCTGCCTGCTGGGCATTGTCGTTGTCGTCGTCGGCTCGGTCATCTGGCGCTATCTGCTGAACGATGCGCCCGCCTGGTCAGAGCAGGCCGCGCTCATCCTGGTCATCAACGTCGCTATGTTTGGTGCAGCTGCCGGTGTGCGCGACGAAGGACACATTGGCATGGAATCGCTGGTCGGATTGCTACCGAAAAACTGGCAATTCTGGATCGGCAACCTTGTCGGCCTTATTTCCATTGTTTTCGGCCTCGCTCTTGCTTGGGGCTGCACCATGATGGCCATTTCCGTCTGGCCGAACAGCATCCCGACGCTGGACATCTCCGAAGCCTGGCGGTACATCCCAGGCACCGTTTCCGGCGTACTGATTATCCTATTCTCGATCGAGCATTTGATCGCCTCGGCACTTGGCAAGGAGGTCGCCCCATCATGGCACTAACCGTACTCTGCATCAGCTTCACGCTGTTCCTGTTGCTCGGCGTACCGGTCGCCTTTTCGATTGCGCTAAGCTGTCTGGCCACTTACTGGGTTGAAGGCTTTCCACTGGAACTGGCTTTCCAGAACATGATTTCCGGAATGAACATTTTTTCCTTCCTTGCTATTCCGTTTTTCGTCTTTTCCGGAGAACTGATGCTGCACGGCGGCATCGCCGAAAAAATTGTCAATTTTGCCCGAACCCTTGTCGGCCATTGGCGCGGCGGCCTCGGTATGGCCAATGTCGTCGCCTGTACCCTGTTCGGCGGGGTTTCCGGTTCGCCGGTCGCTGACGTCTCGGCGATGGGCGGCGTCATGATTCCAATGATGAAGAAGGAAGGCTATAGCGCCGACTACGCCGTCAATGTCACCACTCATGCCTCGCTGGCGGGTGCGCTGATGCCCACCTCTCACAACCTTATCATCTACTCTTTCGCGGCCTCAAGTTCCGCCGGTCTGCTTGCCGGCTCGAACGTTCAGGTCAAGGGGGCTTCAATTGGCGATCTGATGTTCGCCGGCCTGCTGCCCGTTATCGTCTTGATGATCTGCATGCTTGTCGCCGCCTACTGGGTCGCCAAAAAGGAAGGCTATCCGCGCCAGGCTGACGGCTCTACCCGACTCCACCCCTTTGCCGGCTGGCATGCCGTATTGACTTCATTTATTGCCGCCGTACCCGGCATGTTTGTTGTCGTCATCATTCTCTGCTGCATCATCATGGGCATCACGACCGCGACGGAGGCCGCCGGCATCGCCGTCACCTACTCGCTGCTGCTGACCTTCGTCGGCTACCGTACGATGAACTGGTCCAAGCTGATGAAAGCCGCCGCCAAAGCCGCCAAGACGACCGGCGTCGTTTTACTGCTGATCGGCGTCTCGACGATGTTCCAGTACATCATGGCCATCCTCGAAATCCCGGACAAGACTGCGGCACTGCTCCTCTCGGCGACGACTAATCCTTACATCATGTTTTTTCTGATCAACCTGATCCTTTTCCTGCTCGGTACCTTCATGGATATGGCCTCAACCATCCTCATCTGTACGCCGCTTTTTCTGCCGCTGGCAATTCAGATGGGCATGGGTCCCGTACAATTCGGCATGGTTATGCTGCTCAACTGTGCGCTCGGCCTCAATACGCCGCCTGTCGGTACCACGCAGTTCGTCGGCTGCGCCATCGGTGAAGTTTCTGTCGAACAAGTCATGAAAAGCATCCTGCCTTTCTACGGCGCCCTGTTCGCCGTCATGGCCGTCGTCACTTACTTCCCGGGCTTTTCACTGTGGATTCCTACCTTGCTCAAAGGCGCGCCCGTGTATTGATGCGCTCCGCGCGCATGCGGCGGAACAGGCATGTCAACAGGTACCGGCTGCCTACAGATGATCACCACGTCTGATCGGCGCCGAACATGCAGGAAAGAGGAAACAAAAACGGAGCCGGTCGGCTCTGTTTTATTTGCGGACACTCGCTTATATTACGCGGACTCATTCCAGCCAAGAATCGCAACGCTCAAGGGGCAGACCCCATGAGTGAATAAGTGAGCGTGTGTGGTGTATACGCGCGGGCGGCCGCATTACTCCTTGCCAGCCGTTTTCTGCAACGGCTTTTCACCGGTCACTTCGATCTCGACGCGGCGGTTCGGCTCCAGGCAGGCGATCAATTCACTACGCGCCATTTTGCCGCGGCATTCAGCGACGGGCTGACGCTCTCCCATGCCTTGCGCCGACATTTGCGCACCAGAAACGCCTCTGGCGGCCAAATAGTCGCGCACGGTTTCCGCGCGTTGCTGCGAAAGCCGCTGGTTGTAGGCGTCGCTGCCGAGCCGGTCGGTATGGCCGGTAATGGTAATTCTTGCCGAAGAATCAAGCGACTTCAGCTCCGTCGCCAGCTCGTTGAGCTGCTGGCGACCGGCCGGACGCATATCTTGCTCGGCAGACTTGCCGAAGGGGAAGAGAGCATCCGCCTTAAGGCGGATTCTGCGCGGTTCAGCCGATGCGGAGACATCCTTTTGCCCGTTCAGCCGGTCGGCGCAGGATTCCGGTTTCCAGTGGAAGCTGCGCCCCTTCATCGCCGTGTCGAAAAGCACCTTGTACTGGCAGGTCACAACGCCTTGCGCTTCATGGAACTTGAAAACGTAATCCCATTCACGCGCACCGTGAGTTTCGCGGAAATGCGGAACGCCGAGCAGATAGTACAGATCGTCCTTGGTCACGCCGGGCTTGATCAGGCGCAGGTTATCCAGGTTTGGAAAAATCCCGCGCTCCAGCGCTTCATTCTGCGTGATTTCCGGGAAAACGACCCGGGTGGCGCGCCCCTGCTCATCCAGCCCTTCGCTAATCGCGTAGGTACACCCCGTCACCAGCAGCGCCAGCGAGCACGCCCATGGCGTCAAAATGACGGGGCGTCGCGCCTGTTTTTGTTTCATTGCTTGCATGTTCTGTTTCTCCGTTATTTTTCCGTTGTCCCGACGCTTACCACTGATAGCCCATCCCGACGTTTGCGCCGAGCGTGCCGTGATTGTGCGTATTGACACTACCCTTGAGCACCCAGCGGCCGTTGTCGGAAATCGTCGATACGCCAAGCGCCATTGCTGTGCGCCCCTGATACGTGGCGGCGCCCATGGCAACCATGCTCTTGCCCGGCACATAAGCCTGCGGCAGCCCGGCCGAGGCCATCGCGCTGGCAACCCCGCCCATGGCCTTATCGTGGTTTGCGTCGATTTTGTTGGACAGGTTGTTGATTGTCGTGGAGATACCGCTGTTGATTGCCATCGTGGTTTGATACAACTGCGAACCGTTGATGGCATCCGTACTGGTCGGGCTGACCTGACCGGCGGCGACATTCTGGATGCGTCGCTCCTGACCGACGTCGCCAACGGTGACAACCCCGGTCGGCGTGCCGCCTGCGTAGTTATACGCCACTCCATTGACGATGCCGACGTTGTAAGTCGTCATGCCCGCCGTCTGCGGCGTTGCGGCCGTCTGCGCCGCGGCGCCCGAACCCAGATGCACCGAATTGGCCGCGGTGGCCGTGACGTTGTTGCCCAGCACGAACGCATCGTGCGAACCGGCGGCGATCGTGTTGTTATTACCTACGCTGTAGGAATTGGCTGCATTGATGATGGTCGGGTCGCCGATCGCGCCGGAGTTTTCACCCCTGACCACGTTACCCGTACCGATGCTGATCGCACGGTTGGCTAACGCCTGCGTGCCGTCACCCACGGCGATGGCCGATTCGCCGCCTGCAACAGCTTCGTTGCCAATAGCGATGCCTTTGGCTTTACGCACATGGGCGCGCCGCCCGATCGCCGTGCCGTTGATAGCCTCCGCATCAACAATGGCATTGACGCCCTGCGCCGTAGAACCCAACGCACCCGCGCTCGAATCGTTCGTCGGCCCGAGGATCGGCGCCTCGCCGTTATCGCGGGTATGCGAATACTTGGTGCCTTCCCGCTTGACCTGATTGAGCGCCGAGATCACATCGGTATGTTCGGTCATCGTTTGCCCGGCCACATCGTACACGTCCAGCGCTTTCGTGCCGTCTGGATTGGTAAAGTTTTCACCCACCAGTTTTGTAACATTGTTTATCCCGCCAGAAACGGCGTTCAGCTGGCGCACGTTGACAGCGTCGGTATCCGCTACGCCATCAGCAACATTGGTGATTACATTATTGCCCATGTTGACCGTCGTGCCTGCGCCCACCGTCAGGCCGCCGTTAGCCGTCACCATGCCGCTGAAGGTCGGGTTATTCACCACATCCACTTTCAACGTATTGCCTGTCAGCGTGACGTTGGTGTTGCTGCCGTTGACGACATTGACGCCCGATTGGCCGCTTGCGCCGCCAATCGTGGTGGTCGCGCCGCCATTGGCCTGAATGTTCCAGCCGGCGCCGGCTGTCACGTTCACGGCATTCAGGGCATCCTGTACATTAGTGTAGTTAGTGCCGCCTACTTTCAGGCCGGCCGTTACCTGTCCGGTTGTCGGGCTAAAGGAAGAAGTTCCGCCCAACGCTGCGGCCGTGCTGCTGCCCAACGCATGCAGCTGGCTGCCGTTCACGGCCTGCTTGCTGGTCGCGCTCAGCTCAGCCGGCGCCACATTGTTGATGGTGACGCCACCAG
>CALHZD010000011.1 GCA_938040985.1 uncultured Propionivibrio sp. | reverse complement strand
CATACGCTGAAACGCCGCCCGCGCCGTCAGAAAAGTACTCGTCAGATTGACATCAATGACTTCGCGCCAGAAATCAAGCGTCATCTCTGTCGTCGGGCGACGTCCGATGATGCCGCCTGCGTTGGCAAATACCGCATCGAGCGCTCCCAGTTCGCCTTCGGCTTGCTCGAACACTTTTTCCACCTCATTTTCCCGTGTCAGATCGGCCCGAATAGCCAGCGCCCGGCCGCCTGCGGCCTGAATGTCGCGCACCACGCCGGCCGCTTCCTCCGCGCTGGTGATGTACGTCAGCGCCACCGCCGCCCCTTCTTTTGCATAGGCCAGCGCCGCCGCCTTGCCAATGCCCGATCCGCCGCCGGTGACCAAAACCGTTTTCGATGCAAATTCCATAGTAGCCTCCTGTGTTTTCATGTTTTCACACGCTCACGCTTGGTCAGAAAGCGCTTTACGTTCCATCATAGTGTCAAACCCATCATAGGCAGCCACGAATTTTTATCCGCTAGCGGCTGCCGGAAAATAGCCCCAGTTCCCGCAAGCGATCGGCCATTTCTGCCGCCATACGCGCGTAACCCTGGGCATTGGGGTGAATTGGGTCGGCACGCAATTCCGCCCGGCCAAGCACGCCGGAAAAAACATCCGCAATGACGGGGATTTTTTCCTCCTTGCCCAATGCCTGATAAATCGGCGAGTCCGCCGGCTTTCCTACGGCGCTCATCAGGGAAAATGCCGGTACGGCAACCAGAACAGCCGCAGCGCCCTGCTGGCGAATTTCGCGCAGCATTTGCCGAATGTCTTCCTTGACCGCTTCATCCGGCCGGCGGCGCAAAAAGTCATTGCCGCCGATTTCCACGATCACCAGATCGGGGCGATGCTCGGCCAGCAAGGCCGGCAGGCGGTTTTTACCGGCTTCGGCCGTATCGCCCGGAATGCCGGCGTTGATTACGCGCCACCCCGTTTGTGCGGCGATCAGCGACGGCCAGTCTTCACCAGGCGCAGCGCCGGTGCCGAACGTAACGCTGTCGCCAAAGGCGAGCACCGTTTTGCCGGGGGCGATCGCAGCCAGTTTGACGGATTTTCCGCACGCCGCCAGCAATGCGGAAGCGGCAATGAGGCCGAGAGCGCGTCGTCGAGTCATATTCATCGGATTTTCTCCTCTCTCGATGTTCAGCAAGGCATGCCTTCAGAACGCAAATACATGCTTGATGCGCAACGTTTTTTTATCTTTGATCAGGGCAAGCAGCCGGTCGATGTTGGGATGTTTGCCCGGACGCGCGCGGGCGTCCGCAGCATGTTCTGCAAACAAATCCAGCCCTTTGCGCGCCGCTTCCGGCGTAATCGCGCCATACGTCTGCGCCAGATGGTTGTAGATTGCCAGCGCCCCTTGGCTGCCGGGTTTATTTTCGACGCGCGCTACGGCATTGCCTTCGGCGTCGAACAGATCGATCGCCGCCAGATGCGAAATACCCGGCAGTTTCTTGAGATTGGCCGTGAAACTAGAGGCGGATGCGGCCGTCGCTTCGTCGCCCGCCTTTTCGCCGGCCGCTGGCGCAGGCAGCTCGGGCGCTTCCGGCGATGTCGGCGTTTCTGACGACTTCGGTATTTCAGACATGCGCGCTTCCTCCGTCAAATACGCTGCGCCAGTTCGACCGCCTTGCCAAGATAGGTCTGCGGCGTCAGCGCCAGCAGTTCCGTCTTGGCCGCTTCGGGAATCTCCAGCGTGCGGACGAAGGCCTGCATATCTTCGCGCGAGACGCGCTGGCCGCGGGTCAGCGCCTTGAGTTTTTCGTAGGGATTGGCCACGCCGTAACGCCGCATCACCGTCTGGATCGGCTCGGCCAGCACT
Source organism: uncultured Propionivibrio sp. (assembly GCA_938040985.1). Classification (GTDB taxonomy): domain Bacteria; phylum Pseudomonadota; class Gammaproteobacteria; order Burkholderiales; family Rhodocyclaceae; genus Propionivibrio. The sequence goes on along the minus strand of CALHZD010000011.1, from coordinate 12,454 downwards.
TCCCAGTTGGCGTCGAGATCGGCATTCAGGCGCTCGGCGTCCGCCTCCAGCTTGCCCAGGCCGCGCAGCAGCGAATCGTAGGCCAATAGCGTGTAGCCGAACGCCACGCCCATGTTGCGCAGCACCGTCGAATCGGTCAGGTCGCGCTGCCAGCGCGAGATCGGCAGTTTTTCGGATAAATGCCGCAACAGCGCGTTGGCCAGGCCGAGGTTGCCTTCCGAATTTTCAAAGTCAATCGGGTTGACTTTGTGCGGCATTGTTGAGGAACCGATCTCGCCGGCTTTCAGCTTCTGCCGGAACAGGCCCAGCGAAATATAGCCCCAGACGTCGCGGTCAAAGTCGATCAGGATTGTATTGACGCGGGCGAAGGCGTCGAACAGCTCGGCCAAGGCATCGTGCGGTTCGATCTGGATGGTGTAAGGATTGAACTCCAGGCCCAGCCCTTCGACGAAACAGCGCGCGAAGCCTTCCCAGTCGAAGTCCGGATACGCCGCCAGATGCGCGTTGTAATTGCCGACGGCGCCGTTGATTTTGCCGAGCAGGCGGATATCCGCAATACGGCGGCGCGCGCGATCGAGCCGGGCGACGACGTTGGCGATTTCTTTGCCGAGCGTCGTCGGCGTCGCCGGCTGCCCGTGCGTGCGTGACATCATCGGCAGGCAGGCGTGTGCATGCGCCAGCTCGCGCATGCGCTTGATGATGCGGTCGAGCGCCGGCAGCAATACTTCATCGCGCGTCGATTTGAGCATCAGCGCGTGTGAGAGATTGTTAATGTCTTCCGAAGTGCAGGCAAAATGGATGAACTCGGCAACGCGCATCACTTCAGGGTTATCGGCCAAGGCTTTTTTGATCCAGTATTCCAGCGCCTTGACATCGTGATTAGTCTCTGCCTCGATCGCCTTGACCTCGATGGCCTGGGCAGGAGAAAACCCGGCAACCAGGGCATCGAGCGCTGCGCTGGTTTGTGCCGAAAACGGCGGAATCTCGGCGAAATGCGGCTCGGCCGCCAACGCCTTGAGCCAGCCGATTTCCACTTCCAGCCGACGGCGAATCAGGCCATATTCAGAAAACTGCGCACGCAGCGCGTCAACCCGGCCAGCATAACGGCCATCCAGCGGCGACAGCGCAACAATGGGTTGAAAAGACATTTCGGACATCTCGTATTCCTGTATTCCTGTCATTTTTATCAAAACATAAGGCAGCGGCCCGGTGCGAAGCGCATCTGCCGCCGATCGAACGGTGCGGTTCCGACGCCATTCTACCTGAGTACCTGAGCGGAAACGGTGGCGGCCGCGCACGTGCGTCCGGCAAAATTGTGTAGCATCAGCGACCTGTATTGGCGTGATATTTGTGCACTATTTCACACTATTGAGCAGAATCCTTGCGGCCGATGCTATAATCGGCCGCGTCATTTTTGCCCCTCACGCTAAAAGATGAAGCTTGTTGGCACGCTTACCAGCCCCTTTGTTCGCAAGGTACGAGTCGTTCTCGCCGAGAAGAAGATCGATTACGAATTTGTCATCGATTCGCCGTGGGACGCAACGTCCGGCGTTCCGGACATCAATCCGCTCGGCAAGGTTCCTGTCCTGATTCTCGACGATTCGACCGTGCTGTTCGATTCGGGCGTGATCGTCGAATACATCGACAGCGTTGCCCCGAACAACAAGCTGATGCCCGAATCCAATCGCGAGCGCGCCGAAGTCAAGCGCTGGGCCGCTCTGGCTGACGGCATTTGCGATGCGGCGGCGCAGATTTTCCTTGAACGCAAGCGCCCGTCTCTCCAGCGCAGCCAGGAGTGGATCGACCGCCAGTACGGCAAAATCGCCCGCGGCTGCGAATACATGTCGAACGACCTGGGGAACGGCGCCTATTGCATCGGCAAGCAGTACACGCTGGGGGATGTCAGCATCGGCTGTGCGCTGGGCTATCTCGAATTCCGCCTGCCCGAAGTCAACTGGCGTGAACGGTACGCCAACCTTGCCCGGCTTTACGACAAGCTGATGCAGCGCCCGGCCTTCATCGACACCGTGCCGCAAGCCTGATCGGCGCCGGCCGGCGGCCACACGCAGCATATTCACCGACAGGCGCTTCTGAAACCCGCGTAAACAGGGCATCTCAGAGCACATGCTCCGAGACCCGCGTGGATAGGGCGTTTCCGGGCGCCTGCCTGGAGATGCCCTGTTTATAAGGGTTGCAGAGGGTTGGTCGGGCACGGTGTTCCATTTTATGTTTTTTGATGCCCTGAGCCCCTTGTATTTAAAGGGCCTCAGAGCAATTTATGTTTTCTGCCCTGTTTTTTTTGGATTTCGGGGGCGCTCCAAAAGCGCCAATAGCGGCTCGACTTTGCCCAAAGACACGGCGGCGCATAATCCGCCGCCCAACCGCTCCCGGATAGATACTTCCGCTACAGCCAGCCCGCGCGTTTGAAGCGGATGTAGAGAATGACGCTGGCGGAAACGATGACGCCGAGCGCCATCGGATAACCATATGCCCAGCCCAGTTCCGGCATTTCCTTGAAATTCATCCCCCAAATACCGGCAAAAGCGGTTGCCATGGCAAAGATCCCGGCCCAGGCGGCAAGGCGCTTGGTGACTTCGTTGTCTTCGATGGTCACCATCGAAAGATTCACCTGAATAGCCGTGCCGATCGTTTCACGGATGGCGTCAATGGAAGCGTTGATGCGCGTCAGATGGTCGTAAACATCGCGGTAATATTCGCGGGAATTGGCGCATAACTCAGGCACCAGCTCGCCGGAGAGTTTTCCGACGGCCTCCCGCAGCGGGGCAACGGCATGCCGCAATTGCATGGCTTGATGCTTGAGGTCATACAGCCGCCTGACATTGGCATTGGCCGCGCCCTTTTCGAAAATCCGCTCTTCGATTTCCTCCAGCGTCATTTCCAGCGCGTCGATGATCGGAAAATAGCGATCAACAACCGCGTCCATGAGGGCATAAAGCACAAATCCGGCGCCCTGCCTGAGCAACCCCGCCTGGCGTTCACAACGCTCGCGCACGATCTGGAAATCCCGCGCGCTGTTATTCCGGATCGAGAGAACATAGTTGTGCCCGGCAAACACGTCCAGCTCGCCAACACTGAATTCGCCTTCCTTAAAATCCAGCAACCGCATGACGGAAAACAGCGAATCGCCGTATTCCTCGATTTTTGGCCGTTGTTCGCCGTGCCTGGCGTCTTCCACCGCCAGTTCATGCAGTCCGAACGCTTTGCGCATGAACTCCAGTTCTTCCGGCGTCGCATCGCACAAGGCCACCCAGACAAAGCATCCCGGCTGACCGAGGTAACGGCCAATATCTTCGACGGCAATGTCCGCCAGACGCGTCCCATTCAGATAGGCAACACAATTAACGAGCACGGCATCCTCCGCATTTTTCTCCGATTATGCAGTCACCTGTCTCAGGCTTTTCCGTTTTGACCGTTGCAGTACCAGACGGGATTTTCTGCCTGCCATCACCGCTCAGACGCGCGCCAACAGATTGGGCGTCGCCTCAGCGACCCGGGTCAGCACATTATGGTCGGTATGGTGAAACAATTCCGCCTGCCCCTGAATCTTCATGACCGTATCTTCATCGTAGAACCAGGTGCCATCGTCGTTAAACCGAACCCGGATGCGAAACTCGACGGTCTTAAATGCATGGTCGAGAAAGGGATTCGAGCAAATGCCATAAACCGGATCGCCCAAGCGGGCGGTGAGCTCAAACTCATCGGCATCCGGCGTAACCGTGCCGCCGGCCATCACCACCTGCCCACGCGGGATGGTCAAGGTGTGGATGACCGTGCCGTTCGCCGGTTCCCACAACCAGTAACCGACTTGGTCGTGGTAAGTCTTGACCTGATCCGGTTTGGTGATGTGCGTGTGATAGCGCAGACCATAGAACAGCTGCGGACCATTGGTCTGCGGATCGATCGGCTGTAGTTCGATGCGTTCCACATAAGTCTGCTGCTTTGGCCCCTCGGCCTTGGGCTTAACGTCCATGCCGCGCTCGCCTTGCCAAAGTCCAGCCATGCGTGTCAGCGGCCCCAGGCATTTCAGCGTATGCACATCGGCCTGCGGTTCCGTGTAAATATCCTTGGGGAAAGTGCCTGCATTGCTCATGAGATCGCCCTCCTTCGTAAATCCGGCATTGGATGGGCGTCCATTATCCCACGCCCTCGCCGGCCCCTTTCGCCGTCAGGCAAATGCATCAATTATGCCGGCGCGCCGCAGGCCACAGCGCCGCGACGAACATGCCCGCAGCCACGGCCGCCGCCAGGGTCAGATACCCCGGCGCAGACTGCGCCGTAAATCCGATCACCAGCGCCAGCGCGGTCAAAGGCGCACGCATCGACACTGCCAGAAAAGCCGCCGACCCTGCCAGGGATGCCGTCAGCAGATCGACGGACGGCCAGAATGGCTGCACCAGCAAGCCTGCCAGCAGCCCCGCGACCGCACCGAGCGCCAGCGCCGGCGTCAGCGTACCGCCAAACACCCCACTGCGCAGTGTCAGCAAAACCACGGCCGCCTTGGCGATGAGCAACGCCGCGCATAGCCCGAGCGATGCCCCCCAGTACGCAGTCTGCGCCACCGAGCGACCATTGCCCAGTACTTGCGGCAACCAGATCGCCACGATGCCGCTCAATAAAAACGCCAAAGGCATTGCCCAGAGCACCTGAAGTTTCCGGCAGCGGCGCCTTTCAACTTCTTTGACCGCACGGCCAAAGCCTTCAGCCGGCAGCCCCACCAGCGCCCCCACAACAGCCGCCCACAGCACGGAAGGAATCGAAACGCTTGCCTGGCCGACGGCATAAAACGCTTCGGGCGAAACCTCGATCCGCGCCACCGCGGTGGCAATAACCGAAACGGCTAACGCGATGCTCGCATTGCGCACGGTAAACGCGCCAAGCAATATTTCCAGGGCAAAGATCGCCCCGGCGAACGGCACATGGTACACACCAGCCAGACCGGCTGCCGCGCCGCAGGCCACCAGCACGCGCCGCATTTCATCATCGATTTTCAGCGCATCGGCGATGCGACCGGCGAACAGCGCGCCCAGTTCGCGCGGCGCTACCTCCCGCCCAACGGGCGCCCCCACACCGACGGCCACAATCTGGAGCACTGCATGGATGAGGCCTTCGAGGAAGGGCGGCCGCGCTGCCGCCGGCGTTTCCGCCGCCACGGCGGCTTCGACGCTCACCACAGGCCGGCCGCGCGTTTGCAGCCACCACCAGATGAGCGTGACCAGCACGCCGCCGCCCATCAGCGCCAGCAAACGCCGCAAAGGCGTCGTACCGTCGGTCACGATGCGCAGCGCCGCCGATTCTCCCTGTCCGAAGGCCAGAATTTCAACGCCGTGAATTAACGCCGAAAGCGCCGCTGCGCCCAGGCCGGCGGCAACGCCGACCAGCGCCACGGCGACGATCAGCGCGATTTTCCGCCGCATCAGAGCAACGCGCCCGTAACGATACGGCACGTGCGCAGCCTCGCGGAAAAGCGTATTTGGCGCCGCTCACCGGACGGCCGCCGCTGCACCGGCCGGATTGGCGCCCATGTCTGCGCTTTACCCACGCGGCTCACAACGACAGCTTCTTGAAAATACATTCGGGAATATGGCGGATGACAAACATGATCACGCGCCAGAATCCTGGCAGATAAACGACATCGCGCCGGCGGTCGACGGCCTCGACGATATTGCCGGCAATCGCCTGCGGCGTGCGCCACAGCGCTCCCTTGGCAAAGGCCGCCGTCATCGGCGTATCGATGAAACCGGGTTTGATCGTCAGGATCTGAACGCCGCTTCTTGCCAACCGGTTGCGCAGCCCCTGCAAAAAAATATCGACCATGCCCTTGGCCGCGCCATAGACGTAGTTGCTCTGCCGGCCGCGATCACCGGCGACCGAACCGATGACGGCGAGGCAGCCGCGTCCCTGCCCGGCCAGATACTGTGCCAGTCGCGTCGACAGCGCAACGACCGAAACGCCGTTGTTTTCGATCTCGCGCAGCGTCTGCTCAACGGAAGCCTCGCAGGCTTTCTGGTCGGGCAACGAACCGTGCGCGATCAAGGCAATATCCAGCCCGCCGAGCGAGGCCAGCGCCGCGTCGAGCATGGCGGCGTGGCGTTCCCTGTCACACGCATCCATCGTCAAGCACTCGACCGAGGCCGCGCCGCGGACGCACAGATCGGCGGCAATCGCTTCCAGGCGCTCCTCCCGCCGGCCGACGAGAAATAACGCGCAACGGCGCGCCGCCCAGAGACGCGCAACGGCCTCGGCAATCGCCGATGTTGCGCCGATGATCAGGATTTTTTCTTGCATGGCTTGCCTTCCCATCGTCCTTGTAACCGTCATGACAGCACGCGCCGCGCAAAATCCGACAAAAAGGCCGGATCGACATGGCGCATGAATTCGTCAAAGCGCGGATAGCTGCGGCGATAGAAATCACCGCTCATGCGCGCATCCTTGGCTGCGTACAGACGCCCGCCGGCCGCCTCGACGATCGCATCGAGCCGCCGGAACAGCGCCAGCGTCAGGGCGCCATCATTAGGGAAATCGAGCGCCAGCGTCACGCCGTGCATGGGGAACGACATCATGCCGGGGCTGGTCCGCTCGCCAAAAGTCTTGAGTACGGCCAGGAAAGAACCGCGGCCGTCGGCGGCAATCGCGTTGAATACCTCGCCGACCGCTTCGCGCGCCGCCATCGGGAGAACAAACTGATACTGAAAAAAGCCGCGCGGCCCATAAATGCGGTTCCAGTTTTGAATGGCGTCGAGCGGGTAGAAATACGGCGCGTAGTGAACGATCTGATGCAAGGCCAGCGGCCGGTTGTAATACGCAGCATTGAAAGCGCGCAACGAGAGGCGGTTAACCAGCGAGAACGGCGGCGTAAACGGTATGCCCAACCGCGTTTGGCCCCGCATCACAAAACCGCCCTCCGGCGCATGATCACCCGCCATGAAAATACCGCGTAGCGAAGGCGCCAGGCAATCGACCCAGGCAACGACGTATTCGTGTTTTGCCTCGGCCTCGGCATTGAGGGCAAAAAATTCGTCCAGACTGGAAAAACGTGTGTTTTCAACCTCAACATACGCACTCGGGATGGGCCTGAGCGCCAGCTCAACCCAGGTGATCAGCCCCGTCAGCCCCATGCCGCCGATCGTCGCGGAAAACAGTTCAGCATTTTCCTGCGGCGAGCAGATGCGGCGCGAACCGTCCGAGCGCAGCAGCTCAAAGCGGCGGACATGGCCACCGAACGTCCCCGCGCCGTGGTGATTCTTGCCGTGCACGTCGTTAGCGATCGCTCCGCCGACGGTGACGAAACGGGTGCCTGGCGTCACCGGCAGAAACCAGCCGCGCGGGACGAACACCTCGAGGATTTCGGAGAGCAGCACACCCGCTTCACAGGTCATCACGCCAGTGACCGCATCGAACGCCATCAGCCGGTCAAGACCGCGCGTATGCAGCAGCGCGCCGCCGCTGTTCAGACAAACATCGCCATAACTGCGGCCATTGCCATACGCCAGCATCCCGCCAGAAGCGGAAACCAGGGAAGGCAACGGCGGCAGCGCCGCAGTGCGGTCATTCCACCAGATTTCTTCCGCCGCTGGCATGGCCGGCAGACGTCCCCACGCACGCAAACTCATGATTCCGGTCCCATCGTTTTTTGTCTTGCCAGAAAAACTGCCCCCAACGCAACGGCAAACCACAGCGTCGCCAGACGACAGATCAGCGTCGCCGTGGCCGCCGCCGCCTCCGGCAGACCGTACAGCGACAACAGCCCGATCATCGTCGCTTCACTGCTTCCCAGGCCGCCCGGCAGAAACGACAGGCCGCCAACCAGCATGGCAAAAGCGTAGACGAACAGCGCAGTCGCCACCGGCAGCGGATGCCCCAGTGCGGCAAGCAGCCACCAGAAGCCGATGCCTTCGGCCAGCCAGGCAACGATGCCCAAGGTCAGCCCCATCGCCATGACCGGCAATGTAAAGCAGCGGCGAAAATGCAGCACGACGGCGCACAGCCGCGCCAGCAGGCGCGCCCAGCCCCGTACCTGCGGCGGCGCCCAGCGTTCGACGGCAAGCAGCAAAGCGCGCCACTGCGCCAGCAGCAATGCCGTAAAAACCAAGAGCAACGCCCCGCCGACAACCGGCCGCGCCGGTGCATACTCCCACAGACCGATGCCGGCCAGCAACACCACCGCCATCAGATCGCTAACACGCTCGGCGAAAAAGGCCGCGAGGCTGGCCGGTACCGGCACGCCACGCGGCTTGAGCAACACGGAACGCAGGGTTTCGCCCAGCTTCCCCGGACTGGTCGTCAGCGCAAAACCGGAAAAATAGGCGGCAAGATTAATGCGCCACGGCACGCGCGCATCGAGCAGATACAGATAGCGCGCCCAGCGCAGAAAGCGAAACAGATAGTTGACCAGAGACAGCGCAAGCAAACCGAGAATCACGAAAAAACCGGCGCCGGCCACCGCCGCTGCAACCTCACGCCAGCCTGCCCAGAGCGACAGACCAAGATAACCGACTGCCGCCAGCGCAATGCTGATGAACACAAGGCGCAGCGGCGGCAACGCCAGGCTACTGGGCAGTGGGCAGTGGCGATGGCCATGATCATGATCATGGCGCCGGTCGTATTGAGACATTTCAGGCAATGATGCCCCCGCCCAGACAGATACGGTCTTCGTAAATCACCACGGACTGCCCCGGCGTAATTGCCCATTGCGGCTCGGCAAAACTGAGGCGGCAGCCCGCTGTATCGATGTGCTCGATGACGCATGGGGCGTCGGCCTGCCGATAGCGCGTCTTGGCTGTATAGGGATGCGCCGTCTGCGGCCGGTCCGCAGGACGATCGCCGGCGATCCAGGAAAGCTGACCGGCATGCAGCGCCGTCGCCCGCAGCGCGGGATGATCGTGCCCTTGCACGACATACAGGATATTGCGCGCCATCTCCTTTTTGGCCACGAACCAGGCGGCATGATCGCCGGTGTCGCTGCCCTTGCCTCCTTTGACGCCGCCGACGTGTAATCCTTTACGCTGGCCGAGCGTGTAAAAGGTCAGCCCGTCGTGTTCGCCCAGCAATCGCCCGTCGTCAAGGCTGCGAATCTCACCCTTGCACGGCGGCAGGTAACGCATCAGAAATTCCTTGAAAGGGCGCTCGCCGATGAAACAGATGCCGGTCGAATCCTTCTTGAGTGCAACGTGCAGCTTTGCCGCGGAAGCCAGGGCGCGCACATCCCGTTTACGCATCCCGGCCAGCGGAAACAACGTGCGCGCGAGCTGCGCCTGATTGAGGCGATACAGAAAATAGCTTTGATCCTTCGTCGCATCCGCCGCCTTGAGCAGCTGGAATTTCCCGTCCGCGCCGTTTACGGCGTCCGCCTGGCGGACGCCTGCGTAATGGCCGGTGGCGATCTTTTCGGCGCCCAGCCCCATCGCATGATCGAGAAAAGCCTTGAACTTGATTTCCGAGTTGCACAGCACGTCGGGATTGGGCGTGCGCCCGGCCTGATATTCATCAAGAAAAATCGAGAACACCCGCTCGCGGTATTCACTGGCGAAATTGACGACTTCAACATCAATGCCGATCGCATCGGCCACGCTCATGACATCGATCAAATCCTGGCGCGACGAGCAGTATTCATCGTCGTCATCGTCTTCCCAGTTTTTCATGAACAGCCCGATGACGCGCCAGCCCCACTGTTTGAGCAAAAGCGCGGCGACCGAGGAATCGACGCCGCCGGACAGACCAACGACAACCGTGCGCCCGTCCCCTTCCCGCAGCTCTGCCGGCACGTATTGACGAGCTTCTGCCAGCAGTTGCGTATACGTTTTCTCACCCATGACGTTTTTCATCCATCATCATTCCGTTTGTCGCCTTGTTTGTCGCTACCTGTCGCTACCCTTCGCTATTCGTTGCAATTCGTCGCCACCTCCGTTGCGCCCGCCGCTATTTTTGCCAAAGTGCTTTCTCGCTACGGCGCCGCGCACAGCATCGACCCGATAAGGTGATCCGGCAATCCGTCGCTTCATCCGTAAAACTTCACCGCCTCCAGCGGGTAGCGCCGGCCTGCGCGCCAGTCGTCCAGAGCGCCCATGACCAGCGGGCTGCGCAGGCGCCCATCCCGTTCGAGTGCGCAAATTTCCTGAAAATCCAGCCAGTGCGCAGCAATAATGCCCTGATCGAGCGGCCGCGCCGCATCGTGCCCGTTTACCACACCGGCAAAAACAAAGCGTACATACGTCATTTCGCGGGCCGGTTTATGCCAGTGGTGAACGCCGACCAATGCTTCCGGAACGAAGGCGTAGCCCGTTTCTTCCAGCGTCTCGCGAACGACGGCGTCCGCGAGCGATTCACCGTGTTCCAGATGCCCGGCGGGCTGGTTGTAGCGGATTCCCCCGTCGGTTTCTTCCTCGACGAGTAAGAAGCGGCCGTCACGTTCGGCGATGGCGGCAACGGTCACATGCAAATTCCGGGTCATGGGTCAGTGGTCGGTCCGAAAGCGCCATTTTACCGCCAAGCCACCATGAAATCGGCTAAAATAGCTGCTTTCTGGCGTCGACAGAAGTTTGCAGTATCTGGCATACGCGAGGCTTCTGTATCCATATCCAGACATTTCAGCCATATCTGTAGCAAAGGGAGAAAACATCATGTCAATGGCCGACCGCGACGGTTTTATCTGGAAAGACGGAAAACTCGTTCCATGGCGCGAAGCGAATACGCACGTTCTCACGCATTCCCTGCATTACGGCCTGTCTGTCTTCGAAGGGTTGCGTGCTTATAAAACTGAATCCGGCACCGCCATTTTCCGGCTCAAGGAACACACCGATCGCCTGTTCAACTCGGCGCACATTTACATGATGAAAATTCCCTTCGACAGATCCACGCTGATCGAAGCACAGAAGGAAGTCGTGCGCGCCAACCGGCTGGAATCCGGCTACATCCGTCCCATCGCTTTCTATGGGTCGGAAAAAATGGGCGTTTCCCCCAAGGGAGCGACGGTTTGCGTCGCCATCGCCGCCTGGCCGTGGGGCGCTTACCTGGGCGCCGATGGCATGGAAAAAGGCATCCGCGTCAAAACGGCTTCTTTTGCCCGCCACCACATCAATGTAACGATGGCGCGCGCCAAGTTCGCCGCAACTTACGCCAATTCCATCCTGGCCAATATGGAAGCTACCCAGGATGGCTATGACGAAGCGCTGCTGCTCGACGTTGACGGCTTCGTTGCCGAAGGCTCGGGCGAGAACCTCTTTATCGTTCAAGGGGGCGTGCTCTACGAGCCGGAACTCACTTCCGCGCTGGTCGGCATTACGCGTGACACGATCATTACGCTGGCCAATGATCTCGGCCTGGAAGTCCGCGCCCGCCGTCTGACGCGCGACGATATTTACATCGCCGATGAAGCCTTTTTTACCGGTACGGCCGCCGAGGTTACGCCGATCCGCGAACTTGATAACCGCCAGATCGGCGAAGGGGTGCGCGGGCCGATCACGGCGCAACTGCAACAACGGTATTTCGATTGCGTCAATGGCCGTCTGCCGCAGTATGCCGACTGGCTCAGCTACGTCTGAACAACAAGATCCACGGAGGCCAACCCGCTTCCGGCTCGGCTTTTTACGCGGCTTGCGGCGGGCGCTTTGATGAGCGCCCAACCAGTACACGGACGGAGCGCCCATCAATCAGGGGCTAAAACGCCCGGCAGCCCAGGGCCATCCTGAGCCATGTGAGAAGTACGCCTGGGGCGCAATGACGCCGCTGGAAACTCGTCTCATGACACATCGGAGGATGCTCCCGTTCAATCCGCCTTCTTGGCCCCTTTCCTGATGAATTCTCATTGATTTTTTCTAGCGAACTCTTTATCCCCTTCACCTCTACGCCATGCCGACGCCGATTCATGAACGCGCGCTAATCGTCGCTCCCGCCTGGATTGGCGATACAGTCATGGCCCAGCCGCTGTTCATGCGCCTGAAAGCGCAATCCCCGGAACTCGCGCTCGATGCGCTCGCCCCCGCCTGGGTTGCGCCTGTTCTGCGCCGCATGCCGGAAATCGGCGAAATTATCGACAACCCATTCGCCCACGGCGAACTCGCCCTCTCCGCCCGCTATCGGCTGGCGCGCCAACTATCGGCACGCGGCTACCGGCGCGCCTATGTGCTGCCCAACTCGCTCAAGTCGGCGCTAATTCCCTGGCTGGCCGGCATTCCGCGCCGCATTGGTTTCACCGGCGAAGCGCGTTACGGTCTCATTAACCAACGCCACACGCTCGACCCGGCAGCGCTACCCAAAATGGTCGAGCGCTTCGCGCAGCTTGCCGAAGCGCCGGGCGCGCCCCTGCACCGTCCCTTACCGAATCCGCGTCTTGTCTCGGCGCAGGCACAGCAAAAAACGACGCTGGCGGCGCTGAACCTCTCACGTCCTCCGGAAAAAATCGCCGTCTTTTGCCCCGGCGCCGAATATGGCCCGGCCA
>CALHZD010000010.1 GCA_938040985.1 uncultured Propionivibrio sp. | reverse complement strand
CCTCTAAATCCCTTATAAATAAAGGGCTGGCGGGCAGCCTTGTTCATGATGACGTGGCGTGGGCGGCGTTCCGCTTTTATCTGCGCGGACGCGCGTGGAGCGGCAATGCTAGAATCACCGCTATCTTTTGATCGCTGTGAAACGCTCTTGCCATGTTTTCCGGAATCATCGCGGCCATAGGCCGCATTACTGCTTTGACGCCGCGTAACGACGGCGCATCAACCGTGCGTTTGACCATCGAGGCCGGCGCGCTTGAGCTGGCCGATGTCGCCATCGGCGATTCGATTGCCTGTAACGGCGTCTGCCTCACCGTCGTCGAGATGAAGGATACGACCTTCAGCGTCGATGTCTCGCCGGAAACGCTTTCCTGCACCGTCGGGCTGGCCGCACCGGGCGCCATCAATCTGGAAAAGGCGCTGCGCCTCTCTGATCGGCTGGGCGGGCATCTTGTTTCCGGCCACGTCGACGGCGTCGGTCGGGTGCTGCGCTTTGATGCGCTGGGCGACAATCGCCTGCTTGTCATCCGCGCGCCGGCGGCGCTGGCGCGGTATATCGCGCGCAAAGGTTCGATTACCGTCAATGGCGTCAGCCTGACCACCAACACGGTTGAGGCGGCGGATTTTTCCATCAACCTGATTCCCCACACACTGACGGCAACGACGCTGGGCGAACTCCATGTCGGCGATGCCGTCAATCTGGAAGTCGACCTGATCGCGCGCTACGTCGAGCGCATGCTGAATGCCGACAAAGCCGGCGATGGCGACAATTCCCAGGAGGCGCACTGATGTCGCCCGCCCGCGTATCGTCGGCCATCGCGCCGATCGAGGAGATCGTCGCCGAACTGCGCAACGGTCGCATGGTGATCCTCGTCGATGAGGAAGACCGCGAAAACGAAGGGGATCTGCTGATCGCCGCCGAACACATTACGCCGGACGCGATCAATTTCATGGTGACGCATGCGCGCGGCCTCGTCTGTTTGACCCTGACGGCGGCGCGCGCACGCCAGCTAGGGCTGACGCCGATGGCGCGTGATAACCGCAGCCCCTTTCACACCGCCTTTACCGTTTCGATCGAAGCCGCCAAAGGCGTGACCACCGGCATTTCGGCGCACGACCGCGCGCGCACCGTGCAGGCTGCCGTGGCGCGCCATGCCCGGCCGGAAGATGTGGTGCAGCCTGGGCATGTTTTCCCGATCATCGCGCGCGAAGGCGGCGTGCTGGTGCGTGCCGGCCATACCGAGGCGGGCTGCGATCTGGCGCAGATGGCCGGCCTGGAGCCGGCGTCCGTGATCTGCGAGGTGCTGCGTGAGGACGGTACCATGGCGCGCCTGCCCGACCTGCTTGAATTCGCCGCGCGTCATGGGCTGAAAGTCGGCACGATCGCCGATCTCATAGAGTTCCGCAGCCGCCATGAGACGCTGGTCGAGCGCTGTTTCTCGAAACCGGTGCGGACGGTGTACGGCGAGTTTATCCTGCATGCCTACGCCGACCGCGCCGCCAACGACGTGCATCTGGCGCTGACCCGCGGCGAGATCGCGCCGGACAGGGAAACGCTGGTGCGTGTCCATGAACCGCTCAGCGTGCTCGATTTTCTCGATCTCGATAACAGCCGCCATACTTTTTCACTCAACGACGCCCTGCATCTGCTGGCGCGCAGCGAATCGGGCGTGATCGTGCTGCTGCGCAGCCCGGAAAGTGGCGCGGATATCCTGAAGGCGCAGGCAACGCCGCGCGAAACGCATGCGACGCGCTGGGACCCGCACATTTTCGGCATCGGCGCGCAGATTCTGCGCGATCTCGGCGTGCGCAAAATGCGCCTGCTGGGCAGCCCCCGCCGCATCCCGAGCATGGCTGGGTTTGGCCTGGAGGTCACCGGCTACATCACGCGGCCTGGCGAGGCGGATGCATTGCCGCCATCGTCGGCGCCGGCCGCTTAAGGCCGGTTGCAACCGACTGTTTTGATCTGTTTTTGAAGGACGCACCATGCCCCGATTCGACATTTTTGAGTATCCGAACGATCTGACAGGCGGCGGCGTGCGCGTCGGCATTGTCATGAGCCGCTTCAATCCGGAGATCGGCGAGGCGCTGCGCTCCGCCTGCGTCGAAGAATTGCGGCGGCTGGGGCTATCCGATGCGGATATCGAAATTGCCACCGTGCCGGGCGCGCTGGAAATTCCGCTGGCCCTGCAAAGCATGGCGCAGAGCCGCCGCTACGACGCGCTGATCGCGCTGGGCGCGGTGCTGCGCGGTGAAACCTACCATTTCGAGGTCGTTTCCAACGATTCCTCACGCGGCCTCATGGAAGTGCAGCTCGATACCGGCATCCCGGTCGCCAACGGCATTTTGACCTGCGAAACTGACGCGCAGGCGCAGGCGCGCACGCGCGAAAAAGGGACCGACTGCGCTCGCGCCGCCGTCGAGATGGCCCATCTGCTGCGCGCCATCAACGAAAGACCGGCATGAACGGCACGCGTGACACGAGTGGCATGAATGACATGCGCGACATGCATACGCCCGGCCGTATACCGGAAGGGCAGACGATGCCGGATACACAGGACGCGCAGGATGCAAAGGCGGCGCCTCACGGCCAAACGCCGCCCGGCGCGGCAAAAAATTGCCCGAACCGCCCATCCAGCCCATCCGCCCCGTCTGGCCGCGCGGCCGCCCGCTCGCCACGCCGCCGCGCCCGGGAGTTCGCCATGCAAGGCCTGTACCAGTGGCGTCTGTCCGGAAACGACGAAGCGGCCATCGAAGCGCATCTGCGCGACAGCGAAGGTTTTGGCCGGGCCGACCGCGAATTCTTTTCCGCACTGCTGCATGGCGTGCTTGCGCAGGAGACCCAGTTGCAGGCGCAATTGCAGGAATTTCTCGACCGCCCCTTTGCCGAACTCTCGCCCGTCGAGGCCAGCATTCTGCTGGCGGGCGCTTACGAACTGGGCAACAACCCGGAAACGCCGTACCGTGTCATCATCAACGAAGCCATCGAACTGACCAAAGGCTTTGGCGGCGCGGACGGCCACAAATACGTCAACGGCGTGCTCGACCGGCTGGCTGCCAAACTGCGCCCGGCCGAGGTGAATGCCCGCCGCGCTGCCGGCAAGACCGGCGGGAAGGTACCCGGAAAAGCGTTCGGGAAAGCGTCGGAAAAAGCGCCCGATCAACCAGGGACGGCCGAGCGTGTCGAGAACGCCGAGAACGCCAAAACGGCGGCCAACCCGGAGAACGAACCGGTCGCCCGCCAGCCCTGACCCTACGGCGTGGGCGGTGCGTAAAAGATCGCCCGCCTGCCCGCCGGTGATCCCTGTCCAACGCACCCAGCACATCCGCGCACGGAAAAACCGCCAGGCTGGGCAACGACCTTACCCCGCGCACCCGGCGTATCGAACGCCCCGCTGAAGCCCGCGTATTTAGGGCGTTTGCGAGCAGGGGTCTCTCGAACCCGCGTGGATACTGGGCTTGCGGGCAGGGGCCTCCGGACGCCTTGTGGATTATGGGCTTACGCGCAGACCTATCTAGAATCCGCATGGATACCGGATTGGCTGGCATGTCTCTCCGTAAGCCACGTAGATGCAGGGATTGCGGGAAGGGTGCTCTGGAACCCGCGTGGATAAAGGGATTGCGGGTAGGCGCCTCTGGAATCCCCATGAATAGCGGGCTGGCGGGCATGGGTAAGGGCAGCCGGAGTCATCGAAATCCCCGCATCAGCAATAGCGGATTGGCCGGCAGGTGCGGAGTCGCCCTCTCCATCCGCCTTGTTGAGCAGTCTTGGCGGAAAAACACTTAATACGCGGGCTTACACACGGCTCCTCCTCCGGTGAAGTGTCGCATTGCCGCGCTTTCGCTCTACCCGACGATCCGTATTTCCATTCCGCCGGCGGGTGCTGCACACCGGCGAGGCGTCTTCCCCCGCCAATCTGTCAGCTATTCGTACCCAACGTCCCAACGTATCGGACGCACAGGACGTGCCGGGCGCGCCCAATGTATCGAACGTGCAGAACGTGCAGAACGCCCCGCTGAAGCCCGCGTATTTAGGGCGTTTGCGGGCAGGGGTCTCTGGAACCCGCGTGGATATTGGGCTTGCGAGCGGCCTCTCCGCCGGCGAGGTGCTGCACACCGGCGAGGCGTCTTCCCCCGCCAATCTGTCAGTTATTCGTACCCAACGTATCGGATGCGCAGGACGTGCCGGGCGCGCCCAATGTATCGAACGTGCCGAACGTGCAGAACGCCCCGCTGAAGCCCGTGTATTTAGGGCGTTTGCGGGCAGGCGCCTCTGAAAGCCTTATGGATAAAGGGTTTGCAGGCATGTGTCTCTGGAATCCGCGTGGATAAAGGGCTTGCGGGCAGGGAGCGCTGCGTCGCCCTCTCCATCCGCCTTACCGAACAGCCTTGGCGGAAAAGCCGTCAATGCGCGGGTTTCCGGGCAGGTGTCTCCGGGAGCCTTGTGGATTCTGGGCTTGCGAGCGGCCTCTCAGCCGGCGGGTGTCGCGTTGCCGCGCCTTCGTTCTGCCCGACGATCCGCCAGCGATCTGTATTTCTCCTGACCGGCAGAATGCCGCATTGCCGGCGCGCTCCGCCCTCCCAGTCAATCCTCGGGCTGGATGCTGAGCCGTGACCGAATCGTATAACATCGCGCCATGACCTCTGAAAAACGCTCCGAATTTGCCCTGATCGACCGTTATTTTGCCCGCCCGACGCCGCAGGCCGCGCTCGGCCCCGGTGACGATTGCGCCCTGATCGCGCCCGCACCGGGCATGGAACTGGCGATCACGACCGATATGCTGGTTTCCGGCACGCATTTTTTGCCGGAGACCGACCCGCGCCAGCTGGGCTGGAAAACGCTGGCGGTCAATCTTTCCGACCTCGCCGCCATGGGCGCGCGGCCGCGCTGGATTTTGCTCGCCGGCAGTCTGCCGCAGGCCGACGAAGCCTGGCTGGCGGCGTTTGCCGAGGGCCTTTTTGCCTGCGCCGGGCGTTATGGCGTCGACCTCATCGGCGGCGACACGACGCGCGGGCCGCTCAACTTCTGTGTCACGGCCATTGGCGAAACCCCCGCCGGCACGGCTTTGCGGCGCGACGGCGCACAGGCCGGCGATGATCTGTGGGTGTCCGGTCAGCCGGGGCTAGCGGCGCTGGGGCTGGCGCATCTGCAAGGCCGCACGGCGTTGCCTGCCGCGCTGGCGAAGCGTTGCGTCGACGCCTTGCAGCGGCCGCTGCCGCGCGTCGAGCTGGGGCTGGCCTTGCGTCAGGACGCTTTGGCGCACGCCGCGATCGACGTTTCCGACGGTCTGCTGGCGGATGTCGGCCATATCGCCGAGCGTTCACGCTGCTGCATCGACGTGTGGATGGCGCACCTGCCGTGCCTCCCGGCGGGGGCCGATCCGGTGCTGGCGCGTGATTGCCAGCTCGCCGGCGGCGACGATTACGAATTGGCTTTTACGGCCGCGCCCGATCGGCGCGCCGCGCTTGCCGCACTTGCCGCGCGGCTCGACCTGCCGCTCTGGCGGATCGGGCAGGTAAGCGCGGCCGGTCAGGGGGGCGCAGTTGGGCAGGATGATGTACCCGGCGCGGTGAATCTTATCGATGCCGACGGCCAGCGCGTTACGCCGCAACGCCGGGGTTTCGATCATTTTGAGTCAGCTTGAAGTTTGAAAAGGCAAAATATACGAGAAATTTGTGATAAGCCGGTAACTTAAAAGGCTTGAATATCTAAACTGTCCGAATCAATCAATCTTTATTTGTTATTTAACTAAAATGTTGCGTGTAATAAGTATATTGTTATTACTGTCAGGACTAATAATAATTGGCATCGGGATGGCGATAGGCAATCACGAAACCTCTATAGCTATGGTTGCTATCGTTGTTGGACTAGGTTTGGTAATAATCAGGCATGTGAATGTTCTAAATAAAAAATTATTGCTATTGGTGCTGGGGATAATAATAATTGGCGTCGGAACGGCGACAGGCTATCGCGATATGGCTATAGGTACTGTTGTTATTAGCTTGGGCTTTGCGATAATTATATATGCAAATACTCTAGATAAAAAATATTTGCAGGAGCGAGAAAGAAGACATACTCAAAAAATGAAACAAGAATGGAACAAACTGAGGAAAATAAGTTCATGGCCTACTGGAAAAGTGTTAAAAACCGACTCTGAACTAGATCTCGGTATGTTTTTGTTTAGCCTGTTTTTTATCGTGATGGGCCCCATACTGATACGTAAAGGAATGACATTAAATCCGGTAAGCTGGGAAATTATATTAGCAAGTGGTTGCATGCTGGTCGTAGCAGTTTTGTATCTCTCTAGAATTATTCCTTATCTGGGAAAGCCAGCATTTGAGCTGAGTCAGGATGGCTTTTTTACGCCTCGATGGGGTTTTATTCCCTGGCATCAAGTTCTTGGTATTCATCTTTGGACCCATACCGGCATATTTGGCTCGTGTCATTATTCTTTAGATTTTCGCATCAAAAATAGCCAGTCTATTTTGAAGAAACGCTGGATGCGGAGAGTGCTTATTTATTTGGGTTTGGTGCGTACTCAAGACGATGATTTTAATATTGTTATTATATTACATAGTAAACATGAGACGCCGGAAACGATTGAAATTATGACCAGATTCCTTTGGGAAAAGGCTACAGGGCGGCCGCATGGTTGGAATCCATTCTTTTTTGATGAGTATAGTGAGGGGGTAAAGCGTATTTCAGAAAGCAGCGTCAATATGGAAGACGATCAAGAGGATAAGATTCTGCTTGATTTGCTAGAAAAACTCAAATCAAACGAAGAATCTTTAAAGATAATTACTGACGAATTGAATCGTGAAGAATTTCAGCGGAAGCGGATAGATAGAATAGCGCAGTATTGTTTGATATTGACTGTAATATTATTGTCACTTCTGAAGAAGTTTTTTTCATGAACGCAGGATTCATCTCCTTTGTTTTCAACATTGCTAAAGTGTATTGATATGTCCGGCATCGATATCCCGCCTTGTAAAGCACGTATGAAATTCTAGGTAATCCCGTATATTCTGATGGCAGAATATAAATGCTTATTAGTTAATGCAATACTACAGTTTATGATAAGCTGATAACTTAAAAAGCTTGAATATCCAAATTGTCCAAATCAACCTTTATTTATTATTTGACTGAAATGTTACGTATAATAATTATGTTGTTATCATTGCCAGGGATGTTAATGATTTGCATCGGAATAGCGAAAGTCTATAGCGATATGGTTATGGCTGCTATCACTATTGGTTTAGGTTTGGGAATAATTATATGCGTACAGATTCTAGATGAAAAATATTTAAATAGTCGAGAAAAGAAGTATTTTCAGAAAGTGGCCGAAGAAATACAAAACTTGAAGAAAATAGGTTCTTGGCCTACTGAAAAAGTATTAAAAACTAGTACTAAACAATTTCCTGGTGTGTTTCTATTTAGTCTGTTTATTGTTTTGATAGTCTCCATACTAATATATAATGAAATGACATCAACTCTGGTAAATTGGGAAGTTATATTAGTGAGTGTTTGCGTACTGGCCATAGCGGTTTTGTGTTTTCTTAATTCTATTCCTTATTTGGGAAAACCTGTGTGTGAGCTGAGTCGGGCTGGGTTTTCTACGCCTCGATGGGGTTTTATTCCCTGGCATCAGGTTTTTGGTATTGGCCTTTCGTTTTATTTAGATAGGTTTGATTTGCGTCGTTACACTTTATATTTTCATGTTGAAAATAGCCAGTCTATACTAGAAAAACGTTGGATACATAGAATGCTTGTTTATTTAGGTCTGGTGCGTGCCCAGGCCAAATATTTTAATATTGCTATTGTATTAAATAGTAGTAGTAAATACGAGACGCCAGAAACAATTGAAGCGGCAGCCAAATTGCTTTGGAATAAGGCCACGGGGCGCCAGTATGACTGGAAACCATGGTTTTCTGATGCGTACAATGATGCGGTAAGACGTATTTCAGAAAACAGTATCAATATGGATGTGCAAGAGAATGACTCCATGCATGATTGGGAGCAGAAATTTGAGGAAAATCTCAGAGATCTCAAGATAATAGAAAATGAACTTTGTCGTCATGTATCCCGAATTAATTGGTTAGCTAGACTATCGATATTTGGAATGTTGGCCACGCTATTATGGCTATTTTTGAAGGTGATTTCTTTATAAGTGCGGGATTCGTTTTCTTTATTTTCAACATTGCTAAAGTGTATTGATATGTCCGGCATCGATATCCCGCCTTGTAAAGCACGTATGAAATTCTAGGTAATCCCGTATATTCTGACGGCAGAATATAAACACTTATTGGTTAATGCAACGTTGCAGTTTATGATAAGTCGTTAATTTAAAAGATTTAAGTATCTAAATTGTCCGAATCAACCAACTTTTATTTATTATTTGACTGAAATGTTACGTGTAATAATTATGTTGTTATTATTGCCAGGGATATTAATACTTGGTGTCGGAATAGCAAAAGTCTATAGCGATATAACTATGGCTGCTATCGCTATTGGTTTGGGTTTGGTAATAATTATATGTGCAAATATTTTAGATAAAAAATATTTAAAGGAGCGAAAAAGAAGACATATTCAAAAAGCAAAACAGGAAATAAACCTTATACTGGAAGCCAGTTCCTGGCCTACTGGAAAAGTGTTAAAAACTGATGCTGAAAAACTTCCCAGCATATTTCTATTTTGTTTATTTATTATTATGATGGGGCCCATACTGATATACAATAGAATGACATCAAATCCAGTAAATTGGGAAATTATATTAGTAAGTGTTTGCATACTGGCCATAGCAATTCTGTATTCTTTTAGTTTTATTCCTTATCTGGGAAAACCTGCGTGTGAGCTGAGCCAGGATGGTATTTTTACACCTCGATGGGGTTTTATTCCCTGGCATCAGGTTTTTGGTATTTGTCTTGCGCTCCATTTAGGTAAATTTGGCTCGTATAACTATACTTTATATTTTCATGTTAAAAATAACCAATCTATATTGGAAAAACACTGGATGCGGAGAATGCTTGTTTATTTAGGTCTGGTGCATACTCAGGATAATTATTTTAATATTTCTATTGCATTAAATTATAATAGTAAATGCGAGGAGCCACAAACGATTGAAATGGTGGCTAGATCGCTTTGGAAAAAAGCCACAGGGCGCCAGTATGATTGGGATCCACGCTTTTCTGATGCATATAATGAGGCTGCAAAACATATTTCAGAAAATAGCGCCAATATGAAAGATGGGAAAAGGGTGAGATTTCTGCCTGATCGGTTGGAAGATTACAAACCAAGTGAAGAATCTTTAAAGATAATTGCAGATGAGTTAAATCGTAGGGAATCTCGGCAGAAGCGGGAGATTAGAATAGTGCAGTGTTGTTTAATATTGTTTGTAATATTGTCGTCGCTTCTGGATCTGTTTTTATGAGCGCCGGGATTTATTTTCCTTGTTTTCAACGGTTAAAAGGCATGCATTGATATGTCCGGCATTGATACCCCGCCCCGAAAAGCGCCGTCTTTGCGTTTTCTGTTCTCGCATCCGGCGCATTTTGTCGCCTGCGGTTTTGGCAGCGGCCTGTCGCCGCTGGCGCCGGGGACGGTCGGGACGCTGCTGGCTTGGGCCTTGTTCCTGCCGCTGCGGGCGTGGCTGGGCGATGCGCAGTTGGTGGGCCTTTTGGCTGTGTGCTTTGCTCTCGGCGTGCCGGCCGTGCAGAAAACAGGCGCCGATCTGGGCGCGGTTGATCACGGGAGCATCGTCTGGGATGAAATTGTGCCGTTCTGGCTGGTGCTGCTCTGCTGCCCGCCGGGTTGGGCATGGCAGGGCGCGGCATTTTTGCTGTTTCGCTTTTTCGATATTGTTAAGCCGCAACCGGCCCGGTATTTCGATACGCAGGTGAAGAATGCTTTTGGCGTCATGGCCGACGATCTGTTTGCCGCCTGTTATGCGATTCTGGTGCTGGCCATCGTGCAATTTTTCGGAGTTTGAGGAGGGAAAACATGACGGACGCCGATCCTATGCCTGTTTCCGCGCCTACCCAGGCGGCGCTTGAAGCGCTGGCTGCGTGTGTGGGCGAGATGCTGGGCGCACGCGGACAGCGGCTGGCGACAGCGGAATCGTGTACCGGCGGCTGGGTGGCGCAATGCCTGACGGCGATTGCCGGCAGTTCCGTCTGGTTCGAGCGCGGTTTCGTCACTTATTCCAACGCGGCCAAGCAGGAGATGCTCGGCGTCGATGCGGAAACGCTGGCCGTGCACGGGGCGGTCAGCGAAGCCACGGCGGCAGCCATGGCCACCGGCGCGCTGGCGCACAGCTGCGCTGATTTTGCGCTGGCAATTACCGGCGTGGCCGGGCCGAGCGGCGGTTCGGCGGAAAAGCCGGTCGGTCTGGTCTGTTTTGCCTGGGCGGCGCGGAGCGGTGCATTGCGCGTCAGCACGCGCCGTTTTCCTGGAACGCGCGCCCAGGTGCGGGCGCAGGCGGTGGCCTATGCCTTGAGCGGCCTGCTGGCGGAACCTGAAGATAGTGCGGTCGGCGTCATGAGCGCATAAGCAGTGCGTATGATTGGTTTTTACGGGCAAAGGCTGTATATAATTACAGTTATCTGGTATATAAAGATCGCGTATTCCGCACATGTGCCTGTCCGGCATCGTGCGATAATCCGGCCGTATTTGTTTCGCCTGGTTGCCGGGCAATTCGGGCGACGGACGGCATCATTCAGATGGACGAAAAGGACGAAGGAACGAAAAGGATGAAGAGGACACGCCATGGACGATAACAAGGCAAAAGCGCTAGCCGCGGCGCTGGCCCAGATCGAAAGGCAGTTCGGCAAAGGCTCGATCATGAAAATGGGCGAGGGCAGCGTCGAAAAGGATTTGCAGGTGGTTTCGACCGGTTCGCTCGGTCTTGACATTGCGCTGGGTGTCGGTGGCCTGCCACGCGGGCGGGTCATCGAAATTTACGGTCCGGAATCTTCCGGCAAGACGACGCTGACGCTTCAGGTCATCGCCGAGATGCAGAAACTCGGCGGAACGGCGGCTTTCATCGACGCCGAGCATGCGCTCGATCCGGTGTATGCGCAGAAGCTGGGCGTCAAGCTCGACGATCTGCTGATTTCGCAGCCGGATACCGGAGAGCAGGCGCTCGAAATCGCCGACATGCTGGTGCGTTCCGGCAGTGTCGACGTCGTGGTCATCGACTCGGTGGCGGCGCTGGTGCCCAAGGCGGAAATCGAGGGGGATATGGGAGATTCGCTGCCGGGCCTGCACGCCCGTCTGATGAGTCAGGCCTTGCGCAAGCTGACGGCAAACATCAACCGCACCAATACGCTGGTTATCTTCATCAACCAGATTCGCATGAAGATCGGCGTCATGTTCGGCAACCCGGAAACGACGACCGGCGGCAATGCGCTCAAGTTCTATGCCTCGGTGCGCCTGGATATCCGCCGCATCGGCGCCATCAAAAAGGGCGATGAGATGATTGGCAACGAAACCCGCGTCAAAGTGGTCAAGAACAAGGTTTCCCCGCCTTTCCGCGAAGCGATTTTCGACATTCTGTACGGCGAAGGCATTTCGCGCGAGGGCGAAATCATCGAGCTGGGCGTGACCCACAAGCTGATCGAAAAATCCGGTTCCTGGTACACCTATAACGGCGAAAAGATCGGCCAGGGTAAAGACAACGTGCGCGAATATCTGCGCGCCAATCCGCAGGTAGCGGGCGAAATCGAGGCGAAGATCCGCGCTGCCGTCAATGTGCCCTTGCCGCAGGCGGATGGGGCCTAGGCAAGGCGCCGCGACGGGCCAGATGCCGATGTGTCAGGAAAAAGCACGCCAAGATGGGGTGCGCCAGGCAGGCAAAATCCGCCGATTCGGGCGCAAGGCCGAATACGGCGCCGAACGTGGGATCGGCGGTGACGAAACCAGCATCGAGGCGCCGCCGGAAGATGCCGCAAGGCGCCTTGACCGCGGGCGCAATACGGCGAATACAGCGAATTCCAGCGTCAGCCTGCGCGCACGGGCGCTGGGCATGTTGGCCCGCCGTGAACATTCCCGCGCCGAGTTGGCGCGCAAGCTGGTCGCATACGCCGGGTCGGACGAAGCGCTGGCGGCGCTGCTCGACGATCTGGAAGCGCGCCGGCTGCTTTCCGACGCGCGTTATGTGGAAGCGCGCCTCAATGCGCGCGGCGCGCGTTATGGCAACAGGCGTCTGTCGCAGGAACTACGCGCCCGTGGCGTAGACGCCGCGCTGGTCGAGACGGCGCTGGCCGCCTGCGGAGATGAAGTCGCGCGGGCGCTCCAGGTGTGGCAGCGCCGGTTCGGTGCGCTGCCGCCGGCGCAGGATGCCGCCGGACGGGCGAAGCAGGTGCGCTTTCTGATGCGCCGGGGATTTTCCGGCGAAACCATCCGTCGCGTCTTGGGCGCGGATTTTGACGAAGAATAAAGCATGAACGAAGCCGAAAACAGCCACATTGATCGCCATGCCGGCGGCGATCCTGCCGAGAATCCGATCCGCGCGCAAAGTACGCTGGCGACGCAGGATTTACGCAAGCGTTACAAAAAACGCCAAGTCGTGCAGGGCGTTTCGCTTGAGGTGTGCAGCGGCGAGGTCGTCGGGCTGCTGGGGCCAAACGGCGCCGGTAAAACCACCTGCTTTTATATGGTGGTTGGGCTGGTCGCCTGCGATGGCGGCGAGGTGCTCATCGACGGTCAACGGATCACGCATCTGCCGATCCATCGCCGCGCGCACATGGGAATTTCCTATCTGCCGCAGGAAGCCTCGGTGTTCCGCAAGCTGAGCGTGACGGAGAATATCCGCGCCGTTCTAGAGCTGCAAGGGCACTCGGCGGCGGAGGTCGAACGCCGCACCGGCGATTTGATCGAAGAGCTGCACATCGGGCACATTCGCAACAGTCTGGCGGCGGCGCTGTCCGGCGGCGAGCGGCGGCGCGTCGAGATCGCCCGCGCACTGGCGACGCAGCCGCGCTTTATTCTGCTCGACGAACCGTTCGCCGGAATTGATCCGATCGCCGTGCTCGACATCCAGAAAATCATCCGCTTCCTCAAGGAGCGCAACATCGGCGTGCTGATTACCGACCATAACGTGCGCGAGACGCTCGGCATCTGCGATCACGCCTATATTCTCAATGACGGCATGGTATTGGCGGCCGGCCGGCCAGATGAAATCATTTATAATGAAGACGTCCGTAAGGTGTATCTCGGCGAGAATTTCCGCCTGTAAATCGCCGCGCGGTCTACCGATGGCCAGCCCGGCCTGATCCGGCCATCGCGCGGTCCGATCGTCCGGGCGGACGACACGTTACCGATCATTTTATGAAACCGTCCCTACAGCTCAAACTCTCACAGCATTTGGCGCTGACGCCCCAGTTGCAACAGTCGATCCGCCTGCTGCAACTCTCTACGCTGGAACTGGAGCAGGAGCTGGAAAAATTCCTTCAGGAAAATCCGCTGCTCGAGCGTGCGGAAAACGAATACGCTACGCTGCCCGGCGTCCATGATCAGGGCAATGACGCGCGCGCAGACGGGGAAATTCCGGATGGGACGGGCAATACGCACGATGTTCCGGAATCGGCAGGCGGGGACGGTGAGGACAGCCTGCCGGCCTCCCTTGCCGATGACGGCGAAAGCTGGTTTGGCGAGGCCGATGAACCGCATTTTTCGGGGCCGCCCAGCTCGCCCGATGACGATGATGGCGATTACCAGGACATTCAGGCCGCCCCGATTTCGCTGCGCGAACATCTCACGCAGCAGGTCGGCTTGCTGAAACTCTCCGAACGCGATCGTGTGTTGCTGCAATGCCTGGTCGATGCCGTCGATGAAGGCGGGTATCTCACCATGTCGCTGGAGGATGTGGCCGAAACCTTGCCTGCCGAACTGGAAATCGAGCCGGAAGAATTGCAGATTGCCCTTCGCCGGCTTCAGCGCCTCGAACCGGCGGGCGTCGGCGCGCGCAATGTCAGCGAATGCCTGGCGCTGCAACTGGATCTGCGCCCGGCCGGAGCAACGCGCGATCTGGCGCTGCGCATCGTGCGTGACCATCTCGACCTGCTGGCCGGCCGCGACTTCGCCAGACTGAAGAAACTTCTTGCCTGCGACGATGACGCCTTGCGCGAGGCACAATCACTGATCCGCAGCCTCGATCCGCGTCCTGGCGCGCCTTACGATACGGCCGATACGCGCTATATCACGCCCGACGTGGTGGTGCGCAAGGTGCGCGGACAATGGACGGCGAGCATCAATGCCGACGCCTATCCGCGCCTGCGCGTCAACAGCCTGTATGCGCAGATTCTCTCCGGCCAGCGTGGTTCCGGGCTGGCTGGACAGCTACAGGAAGCGCGCTGGCTGATCAAGAATGTCGAACAACGTTTCAACACCATTCTGCGCGTGGCGCAAACGATCGTTGAGCGCCAGCGGCAGTTTTTCGACCACGGCGAGATCGCCATGCGGCCGATGGTGCTGCGCGAGGTCGCCGATCTCCTTGGTCTGCATGAATCAACGGTATCGCGCGTGACGACGCAGAAATATATGGCGACGCCGCGCGGCATCTTTGAACTGAAGTATTTTTTTGGCAGCCATGTGGCGACCGATGCGGGGGGCGCCTGTTCGGCCACGGCCGTCCAGGCGCTGATCAAGCAGCTGATCGCTGCCGAAGACGTGAAAAAACCGCTCTCCGATAGCCAGCTTGTCGACTTGCTGGGCGAGCAGGGGGTTGTCGTGGCGCGGCGAACCGTGGCGAAATACCGGGAAGCCCTGGGGATTCCGCCCGTCAAGCTGAGAAAGGCGCTTTAGGTACGCGCAGGCGTACCGGACAGGCGCCGGTTGGATTGTTGAATTGGGGAGTGGTTTCAATGCGCCTTGCGGGGTGCGCTCCAGTCGTCCGCAAGGCATGAGGCGGCCGCTAGCGGCCGGTAACATGAAAAGAAAGGAGTCACGCATGAACCTGCAAATCAGTGGACGCCATATCGAAGTTACCCCGGCGATTCATGATTATGCGCTGGAAAAAATCGGGCGCGTCGTCCGCCATTTCGACCATGTGATCGATGTCAATGTGATCCTGTCGGTGGAAAAACTAAAGCAGCGCGCCGAGGTGACCGTCCGTATGCCGGGCAAGGATGTGCATGTCGAGGCGGATGAAGCCGATCTGTACGCCGCCATTGATGCGCTGGCCGACAAGCTGGACCGCCAGATCCAGCGCTATAAAGAAAAACTCCAGAATCATCGCGGCCAAAAGGCGAACGTGAACTAAGAAGCACGGCGCCCGGGCGCCGCGCCTGCAACAGCGCGCAGCGCCCGGAACCCGGAACCGGCAAAGCCGGATTCTCATCGTTTTTTATTGCAGACAGCCATTCCCATGAAGCCTCTTTCCCGCCTGCTGCCACCAGAGAATATCCTGCTTGATTTTCAGGCAACCAGTAAAAAGCGGGTGTTCGAGCACATCGGCCTGCTTTTTGAAAATAACCAGGGCATCGGCCAGCGCGTCGTTTTCGACAGCCTGCTCGCTCGCGAACGGCTCGGTTCGACCGGGCTGGGGCAGGGCATCGCTATTCCGCACGGGCGCATCGAAGGGCTCAAAGCGCCGCAGGGCGCTTTCATCCGCCTGGCCTCGCCGGTGCCCTTTGAATCGCCGGACGGTCTGCCGGTTTCCATGCTTTTCGCCCTGCTCGTGCCTGAGCAGGCGGCGGAACAGCATTTACAGATCCTGGCCGAACTGGCCGGGCTATTTTCCGATCGCGCCAGCCGCGAGGCCTTGCAGGCGGCGGCGTCCATCGACGAAGTGCGCGCGGTCTTTGCCTGCCGGGAGGCGCCGGCATGAGCGCCGCCCGTTCGCTCAGTATTGCCGGAATCTACCGCGAACATGCCGAAAAACTTGGCCTGCGCTGGATCGTCGCGCAGGGTGTCGACCGTCAAGTCGAACTGGCCGATCACGAAGTCTTCGGCCCCGACGTTGTCGGCCACTTCAACCTCATCTACAGCCATCGCATTCAGGTGATCGGCAACGCCGAGCGTCGCTGGATCGCCCGGGTGGGCGAGGCGGACTGGCGGCGTCAGGTGGAAATGATGATGGCCGCCCGGCCGCCGGCGATCATCGTTGCCGATGGCTACCCGCCGTCCGAAATGCTCACCGCGCTGTGCGAACGCCACGGCACACCCCTGTTTGTAACGTCAAAGCCCTGCTCGATGGTCATCGACGCGCTGCACCTCTATCTGGCGCGCGAACTTGCCGACAACGTATCCATGCACGGCGTGTTCATGGATGTTTACGGCATCGGCGTACTGATTACCGGCGATGCCGGCATCGGCAAAAGCGAACTGGCGCTGGAACTCATCTCGCGCGGCCACGGCCTGGTGGCCGACGACATCGTCGACCTCTCGCATACCGCACCGAACACGCTGGAAGGGCGCTGCCCGCCGATGCTGCGCGACTACCTTGAAGTGCGCGGCCTGGGGATGCTCAACATCCGGACGCTCTTCGGCGAAGCGGCCGCCCGCCGCAAAATGCGGCTCAGGCTGATCGTACACCTGCAACGGCAGGTCGCGGTCGAGGAACTCCCGCGTCTGCCGCTGGAAGCGCAATCGCAGGAAATTCTCGGCGTATCGGTCGGGAAAGTAACCTTTCACGTCGCGCCGGGGCGCAACCTTGCCGTGCTGCTCGAAGTGGCCGTGCTCAACCACATCCTCCAGCTACGCGGCATCGACAGCATGGGCGAATTCATCAGCCGCCAGCAACAGGCGCTCTGCGACGGGCAGGACGGCCGCTAAGGGGCTGATCATCCTGATCAATCCGCCTGCCCGGTAGCCCGCGTGGATTGGGCGTTTCCGGCCTGCCACCCCGCAGCCCGCGTCGATTGGGCGTTTGCGGAAAGGCTACCCGCCAGCCCAGTATTTACGGGGGGTTCAGAGGGAGGTGTTTCGTAGCCCAGTATTTACGGGCGTTCCGGAAGGATCGAGCGCAAGCCCGGTATTTACAAGAAATGCAGAGGCGCTGCCCTGCAACCCACTGTTTACGGGGGGTGCGGGACGCTGTCTGACGGCGCATTGACCGGCAAGCGGTGATGCGCCGGGCGGCTTCGCGGTTATGACCCCGCGCGGCTGACCTGAAAGGCGATCTGCGGGGTGGCAGGGTCCTTCGTCGATCCGGCGAGGCCGATGAGGCCCGCTTCGCGCAGGACGATTTCTTGACGGTGCAGATAAATTTCCGGCGCGCTGCCGATTTTGACGAAGGTGCCGTTTGTGCTTTGGTCGAGCAGGATGAAGCGTCCGCTTTCTTCGTGAATCCAGGCGTGCAGGCGCGAGATGTTGGCGCCGGTAATGCAAAGATGACAGCTTCGGTTGCGGCCGATGGTGAAGGTTTGTCGGTCGCCGTCGAGCACGATGCGCGTGCCGGCGTGGGTGAGGCAGAGTTGGATGGGGTCGGCCGGCTGCGTGTCGTGTGCGGCGGGAACGGGCATCTGCGCGCGCGGCGGTTGCGCCGCCACAACGAGGGAAGCGGCCTGGGCTGCGGGCGCGGCCGTCTCGGTGGCTTCGGCATCGCAGGCGGCCAGGTATCGGTAGAAACGGCGGCCGGCCGGCAGGCGATGCGCCGGCGCATCAACTTCCGGCTGGAAATGGCGCTGTAAGTCGGGAGAAAGCGCCTTGAGCGTGTCCGTGTCGATATGCATGCGTCCGGCGGCCTCGCCCTTCATCAGGGCGTCGATGATGGGCGAAAGCTTGTCCATCAGCAAGCTGCCGGTTTGCCAGCTGACGTATTCGCGCGCCTGGAGGCAGATGACCGGGATGCCCGGCACCGGCGCCGTGCGGCCGCTTTCGGCCGCCAGCAGGGCGGCGTTTTTTTCGCGGATGACGAGCGCCGCCCGGCAGGCGGTGTTGGCCGAGCTGAAGACGGCAATGATCTGCGCTGATTGCGGGGTGAGCGTGCGTCCGCCGAAAATTTCGATGCAGCGCAGGGTCAGTCTGCGGCAATGTGCGACGGCGGCCTGCATGGCGCTGTCCGCCGGGCAATCGTCGCCGTCGATGCCGATCAGCAGCAGTGAGTTTGCGGCGTTCCCGTGCGTGTTCATGGTTTGGGCTTTCTATGGAGCGGAGCCTGCCGGCAACGGCGTCAGCGGAAGAAAATCGCGCGGCAGAGCGGCGAGCGCCGGCGCAAAGGGATCTTCGTCGAGCGCCGCCCCGTCGCCGGCGGCCGGCGGCTTGCCGACCCGCAGCCCCTTGAAATCGAAGCGCGTCGTATCCGCCAAGTGGGAGAGAACAATATTCTGCATGGCGGTAAACACCGACTCGGTGCGGCCGGGGTAGCGCTGGTCCCATTCGGCCATCATTGCGCGGACCCTCTGGCGTTGCAGATTGTCCTGCGCGCCGCACAGGTTGCAGGGGATGATCGGGAAGGCCATCCCGCGTGCATAGCGGGCGATGTCGCGCTCGCTACAGTAGGCGAGCGGGCGGATGACGATGTGCGTGCCGTCGTCGGTCAGCAGCTTGGGCGGCATGCCCTTGAGCTTGCCGCCGAACAGCAGGTTGAGGAACAGCGTATGCACCATATCGTCCCGATGGTGGCCGAGCGCGATCTTGTTGGCGCCCAGTTCTTTGGCGATGCGGTAAATCACGCCCCGGCGCAGGCGGGAGCAGAGCGAGCAGGTGGTTTTGCCTTCCGGAATCTTCTCCTTGACGATCGAGTAGGTGTCCTGCTCAATGATGCGGTATTCGATGCCGAGCCCGGCCAGATATTTCGGCAGTACGTCGGCCGGAAAGCCGGGCTGTTTCTGGTCGAGATTCATCGCGATCAGGCGAAAGTCGATGGGCGCGCGCTTTTGCAGCGCCATCAGCAGCGCCAGCAGGGCGTGCGAGTCCTTGCCGCCGGAGAGGCAGACGAGCACCGTATCGCCCGCTTCGATCATCTGGTAATCGGCAATCGCCTTGCCGGTCTGGCGTTCCAGTATTTTGGACAGCCGCTTCAGGGTGTTTGAATGTTCCACGTAACCTCGACAACTGAAAAGGAGTGATGGAATGGGTGCAACGGCCATATGACGCATATGGCGCTGGCGCACGATTTGGAAAAGGAATCGCTGAGCATCGGAGCGGCAAGCCTAAAGATGCGCCGTGCGCCCGCCGTCGACATTGATCACCTGACCCGTAATGTAAGGCGCTTCGGCCAGCAGAAAGCGCACCGTCCGGGCGATGTCGCCGGCTTCGCCAGTGCGTTTGAGCAGGGTGTGGGCGACAATGCGCGCCCGCTCATCAGCATCAAAGCCGCTGGCGGAGGAAGGGAAAAAGGAAGGGGCGGACGGTGTGCCGGTATGGGAGGTTTCTTCGGCTTCCGGCCAGAGGATCGGGCCAGGCGCCACGGCGTTGACGCGCACTTCGGGCGCCAGCTCAATCGCCAGCGCCCGCGTCAGGCCGAGCAACCCGGCCTTGGCGGCGCAGTACAGCGGGTAGCCGGCCAGCGGCCGTTCGGCGTGCACGTCGGTCATATTGACGACGGCGCCGCGCGCCGCGCGCAGATAGGGAGCGGCCGCCTGCGTCAAAAAGAGCGGCGCCTTCAGGTTGCTGCCGATTAGGTCATCCCAGGCGGCGGTGTCGATGCTGCCCAGCGGCGTTGCAAAGAAGGTCGATGCGTTGTTGACCAGCGCATCGAGCCGGCCAAAGCGGGCGATGACAGCCTCGACGAGCTGCTCCGGGGCTTTTGCCGCGTGCAGATCGGCCGCCACCGCGCAGGCCGAACCGGGACGCACGGCATTGAGTTCCCGAACCAGCGTTTCGGCAGCCCCGGCGGCGCTTCGGTAATGCACCGCGACACAGGCGCCCGCGGCGTGCAGCTCGCTGGCGATGGCCCGCCCCACCCGCTTTGCCGCGCCGGTAATCAACGCCATTTTTCCGTGCATGTCGTTTCTGCAAATCTCATTGATCGTCCAAGCGCAAAATTCTAGCGGATTCTCCTCGTTCGATGCAGCCGTTTTTCCAGCCGGCCGAAGCATGGGCAATGGCGGTGTTTTTACCGACCCGGCAGACCCATGCCCGGCGTCAGCCGATCTTTAGACCTGCAGGAGGAGAAATGCCTTCGGAAAAACAAATGTACCGCAATCGATGTACCGACCAGGCGCCGTTCACGCAGTCAGACTAGGATCGCTGTTCTTTGCTTTTTTCTTGCAGCGTGCCATTTTCGTGTGTCTGATGGGTGTTAAAGGCAATATCCGGCAGATACACCGGTTCGGGCGTCAGTTCGACGCCAAAGATTCGCCGCACGTCGTCCTGCACGGCATGCGCCAGCGCCAGCACGTCCCGCCCCCTGGCGCCGCCGTGGTTAACCAGCGCCAGCGCCTGCTGCGCATACATGCCGACGGGGCCAAGGCGGCGCCCTTTCCAGCCGGCCCGTTCGATCAGCCAGCCTGCCGCCAGCTTGACCCGGCCGTCCGCTTGCGGATAGACGGGCAGGCCCGGATGCGCCGCGCACAGCGCCGCTGCGGCGGCCGCAGTGACGACAGGATTCTGGAAAAAACTGCCGGCGTTGGGCAGGACGGCCGGATCAGGCAGTTTGCGCCGGCGCAAGGCGATCACGGCGTCGGCAATCTGCCGCGGGGTGGGGGAACGGCGCGTATCGGCGGATGTTGCCGCAGTCGTGTCAAGGCCCTGCGCCGCCAGTTCTTCGGCGATGCCGGCGTAGCGGATGTTCGGCCGCCAGCGTTTGGGCAGGCGAAAAGTGACTTCGGTGATGGCAAAGCGCCCGTCAAGATGCCAGCCTTCCTGTTTGAAAACGCTGTCGCGGTAGGCGAAGCGGCAGGCGGCGCGGTCAAACCGGCGGACTGTGCCGGTATTTAGGTCGTATGCCGTCAATGCGTGGATGCACTCGGCGACTTCCATGCCGTAGGCGCCGATGTTTTGCACCGGCGCGGCGCCGACCGTGCCGGGAATCAGGGATAGGTTTTCCAGCCCCGGCCAGCCCTGCGCCAGCGTCCATTGCACGAAGTCGCGCCAGCGCTCGCCCGCGCCGGCGGTGATGTAGACGGCCTCGGCGTCTTCGCCCGTCTTCGCCTTGCCAGCGATCGCCATGTGCAGCACCAGGCCGTCGATGTCGCCGGTCAGCACCAGGTTGCTGCCGCCGCCCAGCACGAAGCGCCGCGCACCGGCGATGTCCGGCGCGCTCAACTGCGCCGGATCGGTGATCTTCAGATAACGCGCGGCGCGGCCGGGCAAGGACAGCGTGTTGAAGGGCGAGAGGTCGACCGAAGTATGCTCGGTTTGCATGGCGGGCTAAAATCCACGTTACATTGATACCGGATCAATATGCCCAGTCATACCGCTGGATGAAAAGCTTTCTGGAAAAAGGGAAGTTTGTTTTTTTTCGCCCTGTCTTTGCTTGCCCCGTATCGTTTCACCTACCGTATCCGGAACCTCGTTCCCCCAGTGAGTCCAGCCATCGCGTCGGTGGCGGGCAAATAACTCCAGGTACGGTCCTGGGCTGCACGATTCGATGATCTCGTATAGTTCATCGGGCTTGCGTGAGTGCTCGCGCTTTTGCGTGGCGAGGAAATTGACCTGGCGGCGTCCGGGTGGCAAGGTGCGTAAATTACCACGCACGCCGAACAGAATGAGCTCCGTGACGTTACGAAAATAGAAACCAACGCCGCGTCCATCTGGGCCACCATCCTTGCGAATTTTGTGCCAGATGAGATTAGATTTATAAGTAAATCCCCAAGCGTTCAATACCGCCAACCCTTCCGCGAGTAAGGCATTGGGGACCCAGAGATACAAATGGCTTGCCGACGCAGCAACCGAGGCAACGGGAATGGCCTTGATTTCTTCAAGGGATAGGGTGGTATAGCGTGCAAGCCGTTTGTGTTCCGGCGCCATTTTCCCGGTGCGATTCTGAAATTGCCACGGAGGATCGGCCAAAATGGCACCGAACTGGCCATTAATCGAATGTAAAAAATCACTAGAGGCAGACATGATCAGCGATCCTCATCGTAGAGCTCTTTTTTGATACCGAAGACCAGTAGCGGACAACCGCCTCCGCCGCCTCCGTGTATTTTTGGCAACAGCTTGCTCATGTGCGTAGTCGATGAGCCATAGGACAGACCGCGCCCAAGATCGTCAAAAATTCCCTGCAAGGCGTCGCAACGAGTTACGATGATGCCAACACTGACGACGCGTAGGTCAAATAGCAGGCGAAAATTATTCAGGTCGCGGTCAAAGAAAGGATCCTTGTTATTCCATTCGATCTCAAGCGCAATACGGTTTTTGAAACAGTCAACTTTATGGGTTGGCGCATCAAGGCTTTTTTGATCGACGACAAATTTAGCGTCGAAAGCCTTTTCCTGCCAGCCACGCTGTCCCAATGCGCTATCAAGAGCATCGGCAACCTTGGACTTTCTGCCGCCGCCGACGGTGAGCCAGCTTTTTTTCAGCCGAAAATCGGTCAATACATCACAGATGTCATTCCATTCATTCGGAAAGTCCTGCTTCAGGATGGCGCATGCATGCTTCCATTCATGGACTTCATAATACTTGCGAATGAACTCTGGCAGTAGAAGGAGGCTCATGGGCTTTATTCTACCGTTTGTTTACAACAGCGGTGCGAGCCAGCGTCTGGCTTCATCCAGGCTCATGCCTTGGCGTTTGGCCCAATCCTCAAGCTGGTCGGCGGCGATCTTGCTGACGCCGAAATAACGCGCCTGCGGGTGCGCGAGGTAGAAGCCGGAAACCGAGGCGGCCGGTGACATGGCGAAATTTTCGGTTAGCGTCATGCCGGCGTTGCCGGGCGCGTCGAGCATGGCGAACAATGCGCCCTTGGCGGTGTGGTCCGGGCAGGCGGGGTAGCCGGGCGCCGGGCGGATACCACGGTATTCCTCACGAATCAGCGCGCTGTTGTCGAGCCGTTCATCGGGCGCGTAGCCCCAATATTCGCGGCGCACGCGCGCGTGCAGCCATTCGGCGCAGGCTTCGGCTAGGCGGTCGGCCAGCGCCTTGAGCATGATGGCGTGGTAATCGTCGTGCGCCGCCTCAAACTCGGCCAGCTTTTTCTCGATGCCGACGCCCGCGGTGACGGCGAACGCGCCGATCCAGTCCGGCGTGCCTTTGTCGGCAACAAAGTCGGTCAGGCAGTAATTTGGCTGGCGCGTCGGCCGGTCGTGCTGCTGGCGCAGGTTGTGCCAGACCATGCGGCAACGCTGGCGCGTTTCGTCAGTGTAGATTTCGATATCGTCGCCGACAGCGTTGGCCGGATAGAGGCCAAAGACGGCATTCGCCGTCAGCCAGCCGCCTTCGATGATGTGCGCCAGCATGGACTGCCCGTCGGCGTAAACCGCGCGCGCCGTTTCGCCGACAATGGCGTCGTCGAGAATCTTCGGGAAAGCGCCGGCCAGATCCCAGGTCTGGAAAAACGGTCCCCAGTCGAGGAAGTTGGCCAGCGTCGCCAGATCGACGCCGCGCAGGATGTGCAGCCCCGGCCGGAGGGGCGCCGTGGGATGGTAAGCGGGGTCAGCGTTCCAGACGAAACGGTTTTGCCGTGCTGCGTCGAGCGTGAGGAGTTTGAGTCCTTTTCTCTGCGCATGCTGTTCGCGCACGCGCGCATAATCATCGGCGATTTCCTGCCGGTAGGCGGCCGACTGTTCGGCGGACAGCAGGCGCGTGACGACGCCGACGGCGCGCGAAGCGTCGGCCACGTAGACCACCGCACCTTCGTAATTCGGCGCAATCTTGATCGCCGTGTGCGCGCGGCTCGTCGTTGCGCCGCCGATCAGCAGCGGGACATTCATGCCCTGCCGCTGCATTTCGCTGGCGACGAAGCTCATTTCCTCCAGCGAGGGCGTGATCAGGCCGGATAGCCCGATGGCTTGTGCGCCGTGCTCGCGCGCCGTGTGCAGGATTTTTTCACAGGGCGCCATAACGCCGACGTCGACGACTTCGTAGCCATTGCAGCCGAGGACGACGCCGACGATGTTTTTGCCGATGTCGTGTACATCGCCCTTGACCGTGGCCATCACGATCTTGCCCTTGCTGGCCGCGCCGGTACGTCGTTTTTCCTCCTCGATGAAAGGCACCAGATGGGCGACGGCCAGTTTCATGACGCGCGCCGATTTGACCACCTGCGGCAGGAACATCTTGCCGGCGCCAAACAGATCGCCGACGGCATTCATGCCGGCCATCAGGGGGCCTTCGATGACGGCCAGCGGCGGCCGGCCGGCGGCGGCGAGCGCGGCGCGGCATTCTTCCGTGTCGGCGACGATGAACTCGGTAATGCCCCGAATCAGCGCGTGTTCAAGCCGCTTCTCGACGGGTTGCGCGCGCCAGGCCAGATCGGGCGCAGCGTTTTTCGCCGGGCCGGATGTCGCTGTCCGCGCGAGCTGCTGCGCGTATTCGACAAGCCGTTCGCCCGCTTCCGGCGAGCGGTTGAGCACCACGTCCTCGACCTTTTCACGCAGGGTGGGGTCGAGATCGTCATACACGCCGAGCATGCCGGCGTTGACGATACCCATCGACAGCCCAGCCTGAATGGCGTGGTAGAGAAATACCGTGTGGATGGCCTCACGCACCGGGTCGTTGCCGCGGAAGCTGAAGCTGACGTTGGAGACGCCGCCGGAAATCTGTGTCTGCGGCAGATGGACGCGAATCCAGCGGCAGGCTTCGATGAAGTCGACCGCATAGTTGTCGTGCGCTTCGATGCCGGTGGCGATGGCAAAGATATTCGGGTCGAAGATGATATCTTCTGCCGGAAAGCCGATGCCGGTCAGCAGCCGGTAAGCGCGCTCGCAGATTTCGATCTTGCGCGCATACGTATCGGCCTGGCCGCGCTCGTCGAAGGCCATGACGACAACGGCCGCGCCATAACGCCGGGCCAGGCGGGCGTGTGCGATGAAAGCGGCCTCGCCTTCTTTCATCGAAATCGAATTGACGATGCCTTTGCCCTGGATGCATTTCAGCCCGGTTTCGATGATTTCCCATTTGGAAGAATCGAGCATGACCGGCACGCGGGCAATGTCCGGTTCGGCGGCGATCAGCTTCAGAAAACGATCCATCGCCGCAATGCCGTCGAGCATGGCATCATCCATATTGATGTCGATGATCTGGGCGCCGTTTTCCACCTGCTGGCGGGCGACGGCCAGGGCTTCGTCGAAGCGCGCTTCGCGGATCAGGCGGGCAAAGGCCTTCGAGCCGGTGACGTTGGTGCGTTCGCCGACATTGACGAACAGTGATTCGGCATCAACATTGAACGCTTCCAGCCCCGACAGGCGCAGCTTCGGCGCGATGACCGGCCGCCGGCGCGGTGCAATGTCCGCTACGGCGCGGGCGATGGCGGCGATGTGCTCCGGCGTCGTGCCGCAGCAGCCGCCGACGATATTGACGTAACCGTTGCGCGCCCAGTCGGCGATTTCGGCGGCAAGCTGCTCGGGCGTCTCGTCGTAACCACCGAAGGCGTTGGGCAGCCCGGCGTTGGGGTGCGCCGAAACGAAACAATCGCACAGGCGGGAGAGGGTTTCCACATGCGGGCGCAGGTCTTTCGCACCGAGCGCACAGTTAAAACCGAAAGACAGCGGTTGTACGTGGCGAAGCGCATTCCAGAAGGCTTCCGGCGTTTGTCCCGAAAGCGTGCGTCCGGACGCGTCGGTAATCGTCCCCGAAACCATCACCGGCCAGCGCCGGCCGGCGTGCTCGAAGAAGCTTTCCAGGGCAAAGAGCGCGGCCTTGGCGTTGAGCGTGTCAAAGACGGTTTCGACGAGCAGGAGGTCGGCGCCGCCTTCCGTCAACCCGCGGATGGCTTCGGTATAGGCGGCGACCAGTTCGTCGAAGCTGATGTTGCGGTAGCCGGGGTCATTCACGTCTGGCGAGATGGATGCCGTGCGTGAGGTCGGCCCCAGCACGCCGGCGACGAAGCGCGGCTTGGCCAGGTTCCGGGCGGTGAATTCGTCGCAGACTTCGCGCGCCAGGCGTGCGCCGGCAAGATTGAGTTCATAAACCAGCGCCTGCAATCCGTAATCGGCCTGTGAGGGGGCGTTCGAATTGAACGTGCAGGTTTCCAGAATATCTGCGCCGGCTGCCAGGTAATCGGCATGGATGCCACGGATGATGTCGGGGCGGGTGAGCAGCAGCAGGTCGTTATTGCCTTTCAGGTCGCGCGCGTGGTCGCGGAAGCGTTCGCCGCGATAGTCGGCCTCCTGCAAGTTGTGGCGCTGAATCATCGTGCCCATGGCGCCGTCGAGAATCAGCAGGCGCTCCTGTAACAAGGCCTGGAGTTCGGCGCTACGGTCGGTGTGTGCAGGTGGCATCAAAAATCCTTCGCTCTCTTTCAATAAAGCCCCCGCGATCGGAGGCAAAGTGATTCTATCGACAGCGGATTCCGCAAAATGTTGCCGGAATGTCTGTCGGCTGTTCGGGCGGCAAGTATAAAGCAATCAGCAAATGAGATGCCCGGAGCCCCTTTATTTACGGGTATTTCCGAGGGAGTTGATAGCGTCTTCCTTTGCCAAAATACGGCGTTGGCTCGCCTTGCCGTACTGCTTGTACTGTCAGCGGCTTGCCGCCTTGTCTTTTGGCAAAGTTGAGCCGCTATATTTAGCGGTGTCTCAAATATGGGTGCCCTGAACCCCGCGTATTTAGGGCATCTCCGAAGGGGATGCTCTGTAGCCCTTTATTTATAAAGGTTCCAGAGGTACCTGCCCGCAAACGCCCAATCTACGCGGGTTTGCGGGCATATTCTTTCGCCTATTCAATAACGACGAAGCACCCTACACCCCCTTAGGCGCAGCCGCAGGCGCGGGGCAGCTTGGCGGAAGCAAGGGCTTGATTGTTTGAGCGTAAGCGAGTTAATCAAGCCCGCCGCCAAGCAACCCGCGACAAGGGGTTTTCTGCGCCTCGGGGTCGCCTTTCTTTGCTGACTTTCTTTGGCGAGGCAAAGAAAGTCAGCGGGGCGCGCTGCCGCTCAGCGCAACGGCATCAAGAGGAGCCTTGCGGGCGGAGCCAGCACCTACAGTCAAACAATCCTTTCAATTCTTGTTTTCAGGTTCTGCCGAAAGACTAGCCCGCTAGCCCGTGTATTTAGGGCGTTTCAGAGGGGACGCTCTGAACTCCGCGTAAACAGGGCATCTCCGAGCATCCTACCCGCCAGCCCTTTATTTATAAGGGTTCCAGAGGCACCCACCGGGAAACACGCTATCCATGCGGGTTTCAGAGAGACATGCCCGGAAATGCCCACTCCACGCGGGCTTCAGGGCGCCTCTTTTTGGCAATGCGGCAGGCGGCATGCGCCGACGCCCCTACCGTTTTTCGTTCAAAGGCTGATCGCCAGTCAGCCAGCGCGCCATCGCCTGCCCCGCGCCCAGCACCGCTTCGTCACGGCCGCTTTCCGCACTGACCAGCAGCGCGGCGGGCAGTCCGTTGTCGTTGATGCCTGTCGGAAAAGTCAGCCCGGGCAGGTCGAGAAAACTGCAGGCCATGGTGTTGCGCAGCATCCGGCGGTTGGCTTTGACAAAAAACGCTTCGTCTTCTTCCAGTTGGTGCAAGGGCGGCGCATCGATCGCCGTCGTCGGCATCAGCAGCAGCGCGCCTTGCAGTTCTTCGGCCAGCATCCGTTGCAGGCGCATCCGCCAGTCCAGCAAGCGGGAAAGGTTTTGCAGAGGATAGGCGGCATTGGCCTGCAAGCGCTTCGCCACCTGCGCATCCATCAGGTGCGCCCGCGTCAGCGCCTCCTGATGAAGATGCCATGCCTCAATGCCAACCAGCGTGCCATATTCACTAAACAGCGAGGCCACCCTATCGAGCGCGTGCAGCGGCTTGCGGATGATTTCCGCCCCCGCCTGCTTCAGGCGTACCAGACTATGTTCAAACGCGCGCTGAATCTGCGGCTCGACGTCCTCGGTCCATACCCCGTCCGGCACGACCGCCCTGATGATCGCCGGCGCCGCATCGGCATCCACCGCCAACAGCCGCATCAGCAGGCAGATATCCTCGACGGTATGGGCCAACGGGCCGACGCTGTCCAGCGTTGGCGCCAGCGCCCAGACGCCGATGCACGATACCCGCGCCGACGAAGGCTTGAAACCGGCCAGGCCATTGAGCGCGGCGGGAATGCGCACCGAGCCGGACGTATCCGACCCCATGGCCACGGGCACGATGCCGCGCGCCACCGACAACGCCGCCCCGGCCGAGGAACCGCCCGGGGCAAGCGCTTCTCCCTGCGACCAGGCGTTGACCGGCGTGCCGAAATTCGGATTTACCCCCAGCCCGGAAAAGGCGAATTCAGTCATATTGGTTCGCCCAAAAGCGATCATGCCCGCCGCCTTGAGCTGCGCCACACACAGGGCGTCGCGCAGCTTCGGCGCATCGTCCCGGGTCGTCAGGCTGGCGACGCCTGTGATTTCACCTGCCTGGTCGAAGAGATCCTTCCACGAAACGGCAATGCCGTCGAACGCGCCTAGCGCCTGCCCGGCCTGCCGCCGCTGTGTTGCCTGCGCGGCAGCCTGTTGGATGC
This sequence comes from uncultured Propionivibrio sp., assembly GCA_938040985.1. Classification (GTDB taxonomy): domain Bacteria; phylum Pseudomonadota; class Gammaproteobacteria; order Burkholderiales; family Rhodocyclaceae; genus Propionivibrio. The sequence goes on along the minus strand of CALHZD010000010.1, from coordinate 3,508 downwards.
GCGTGGCATCGAGCGTGCAGAAGATGTGCGCGCAGTCGGCATCCTGCGCGCGCTGTAGCGCACGCTCGATGAGCGTATCCGGCGTCATTTCGCCGCGGGCAAGGGCATCACTCAGGCCGGCCAGCGTCGGCAGGGCGGATAAGGCAGAACGATTCGGCAGATGATTAGGCAGATTCATGGCGCGCTCCCGATCAGACAAGGTGATAAATTCATCATAATGCATTCGCAAGGCTTGATTTGCCGACGGCGCGGCGAGAACGCGAAGTCGGCCTTGAGCGCCTTGGGCGATGGCAATGAATTCCGGAAAATTCGGCGGCAGGCGCGCAGTGGCTTGCCGGATGGCTGCCGGATAGCGGCCTCACGAGGGCGTCGATGAGGAAATTTTCTCGAAACCTTCCGTCCGGGCATCGTTGCGCTCGCACGGCATAAACAACTGATCCGATAATTTAAGCCGCAGGGGATGGACGGGTGAGCGGCCTGACACGGGGAATGACACGGAGCCTGGCGCCCGCACGCGCCAGCCGTCCTTTCCAGGCAAGCTGGCCGCTGGACCGTGCATTGGCTGCCCCGTGTCAAGCGCCGCGCCGCATTTCCCACATTCGTGCATCATGCATCCTGCTCGAATCCGCCCATCGCGTCGAAGGCCGCGTGCCACACTTGCCGCACTTCCCGCATCCGCGCGTCACGAATTTTGGGCACGTTCACCCGCTCGCCGTCTTCCTGTGGCCCCGCATCCTGGGATTAGCGGCAGATGCGATGATCTTTGTCATTGCGCTCCCCGCATCCGCGCGGAACGCATCTTCCGCCCTACCCTGTCTTTTTGTAGAATCGCCGCCATGCTCGACAAGCGCGCCCGCACCCTGCTCAAGACCCTGATTGAACGCTATATTGCCGACGGTCAGCCGGTCGGCTCGCGCCTGTTATCGAAATATTCCGGACTCGATTTGTCCGCCGCAACGGTGCGCAATGTCATGGCCGATCTGGAAGAACTCGGCTTCGTCACCAGCCCCCATACTTCGGCCGGACGGGTGCCGACGCCGCGCGGTTATCGCTTTTTCGTCGATCGCCTACTGACCACGCAACCGCTGGAAACGGAGAAAATCCACGCCATCGAAGACCAGTTGCAGCCTTCGCAGCCACAGCGCCTGATCAGCAACGCCTCACTGCTCGTTTCCGAACTCACACATTTCGCCGGCATCGTCCTGACGCCGCGGCGCACGTCATTGAAAATCCGGCATATCGAATTTGTCAGCCTGTCCGAAAAGCGCATCCTGCTGATCCTCGTCACAACCGATGGCGACGTGCAAAACCGCATTCTGTTCACCGAACGCTCTTATTCGCCGGCCGAACTCGTCACCGCCACCAATTATCTGAACCAGTATTTCGCCGGCCATGAGTTCGAGCACATCCGCGACCGCGTTAAGGAGGACTTGATCCGCTTGCGTAGCGATCTACAGGATTTGATGGACGCCGCTCTCACCGCCGGCGATGAGGCGCTGCACCGTTCCGACCCGCTCTATGTCATTTCCGGCGAACGCAATCTGCTCGACGTTGCCGAGCTCTCTTCAAACATGAAGCGCCTGCGCGAACTGTTCGACCTGTTTGAACAGCGCGCCGCCCTCATGCAATTGCTCGACGTTTCGCTGCGCGCCGACGGCATCCAGATTTTCATCGGCGGGGAATCCGGCCTCTCGCCGCTCGACGAATGCAGCGTCGTCACCGCGCCCTACGAAGTGGGCGGCCAGGTCGTCGGCTCGGTCGGCGTCATCGGCCCGACGCGGATGGCTTACGAGCGCGTCATCCCCATCGTCGACATCACGGCCAAACTGCTCTCCTCGGCGCTGACCCATCAGGTTGCCTCCTGACGGCGCCCGACGATCGCCCATGCCCCGCCTTTCTTCCCGCGCCGAATCCCGTCTGCACGAATCCCGCACGCACGCGGCCGGCCGCGCTGCCGCCGGCGCGGCGAATGCGGCCGACCTAGCCGGCACGGCCGTTCTACTGGTCAACCTCGGCACGCCGGAAGCGCCAGATGCGGCCTCGGTGCGCCGTTACCTCAGGGAATTTCTCTCCGACCCGCACGTCGTCATCCTGCCGCGCCTGCTCTGGCTGCCGCTGCTGCACGGCATCGTGCTCAATGTCCGCCCCCAACGCTCGGCGGCAAGGTATCAAAAAATCTGGACGCCGGAAGGCTCGCCGCTAAAAATTCACACCGAAAAACAGGCCAAGCTCCTGCGCGGGTTTCTCGGCGCGGCCAAATACCCGATGTCCGTCGCCTATGCCATGCGTTACGGCCGCCCCGCGCTGGACGAGGCGCTGGCGCGCCTGCACCGCCAGGGCGCGCGGCGCATCCTGCTGCTGCCGCTTTACCCGCAATACGCCGCCAGTACGGCGGCGACGGTGTTTGACGCCGCCGAAACCTGGGCAGCGCGCGTAAAAAACCCGCCGAAACTCGTCAAACTCCGCCTCCGCGCCGACGATCCACGCTACATTGCGGCGCTCGCCGCCAGCGTCCGCGAACACTGGATGCGCGAAGGTCAGCCCGACCCCGCTTATCGCCTGGTCATCAGCTTCCACGGCGTACCGCGCCGAACCATCGAGCGCGGCGACCCCTATTACGACGAATGCCTGAAAACAGCCGCACTGCTCGCGCACGAACTCGGGCTATCAGCAGAACACTACCGGATCGCCTTCCAGTCCTATCCGGGCTATTGCAGATGGCTCAGCCCGAGAACGGCCGAGACGCTGGCGGAACTGGGCGCAGCGCACACGCCGCGGGTGGATGTCATCTGCCCCGGCTTCGTCAGCGATTGCCTGGAAACGCTGGAAGAAATCGCCATCGAAGGCAAAAAGACTTTTCTTGCAGCGGGCGGCGGCGAATTTCACTACATCCCCTGCCTCAACGAACGCGATGACTGGATTCATATGCTCGCCCGCCGCGTCATCGCCCACACGCAGCAAACGCCAGATTAAAACAAGCGCCCCTCTAAAGCCCGCGCGGATAGGGCGTTTTCGGGCATACCTCTCTGAATCCCGCATGGATAAAGGCGCTCCGGGCAGGTACCTCTGGAACCCTCGTGAATAAAGAAACTCAGAGCATACCCCGCTGAAACTCCCTGTTTACAAGGGCTCCAGAGCAGCCCTTCTGAAACGCCCGTGGATAAAGGCGTTTCGTGCACCTCCTCTGAGATGGTCTATTTATAAGGTTTTCCGAGTAGCCCTTCTGAAACGCCCTAAATACACGGACTAGCGGGCATCCCTTTATTTATAAGGGCTCCGGAGGTGCCTGCCCGCAAACGCCCTATCTACGCGGGTTTCAGAGGAGGTACCGGGAAATGCCCTGTTTACGCTGACTCTAGCGGCACTTTTCGGCAAACACACTTTCTAGATAAGTAAGCACGGAGCACCCAAACCCCCTTAGGCGCAGCCGCCAGCGCGGGGCGCTTGGCGGAAGCAAGGGCTTGATTGTTCGAGCGTAAGCGAGTTAATCAAGCCCGCCGCCAAGCGG
>CALHZD010000009.1 GCA_938040985.1 uncultured Propionivibrio sp. | reverse complement strand
CGTAGGTGGAAGTCAGCGCACATGCTTTAGTAGTTCTTTTTTAGCTTCAGGACGCCTGCCCGCTAGCCCGCGTATTTAGGGCATCTCAGAGAAGTATGCCCGCAAGTTCTTTATTTGCGTGCATTTCCAAGGGGGATGCCCTGAAGCCCTTGTAAACAGGGCATTTCAGCGGGGTATGCTCTGAGTTCCTTTATCTACGAGGGTTCCAGAGGCGTCTGCCAGGAAGCGCCCTATCCGCGCGGATTCAGAGGGTTAGTCGGGCACGGTGTTCCGGTTTATGTTTTTTGACGTCCTGAAGCCCATGTATTTAAGGGGCTTCCGGGCATTTTATGTTTTCTGCCCGGTTTTTATGGGTTTCAGAGAAAACTCCACAAGCTCAAATAGCGGCTCAACTTTGCCAAAGACAAGGCGGTCAAACCGCAAGCAGTACACTGAGTACGGTAAGACGAGCCAACGCGGTATTTTGGTAAAGGAAGCCGCTATCGCTCGACTTTGCCAAAGACAAGGCGGTCAAACCGCAAGCAGTACACTCAGTACGGCAAGGCCAGATCAACACGGCAACGCCGTATTTCGGCAAAGGAAGCCGTTCTATTCAGAGCGGATTTTTGGAAGGATGAAAATGAAGCGGCGGAAATTTCTTTTATCAGCGAGCGGCACCTTGCTGGCGCTACCCGGCGCGGGCGCATTCGGCGCGCCGGGCTGGGCGGATATCGATAGCGTCAAGCTCAAACCCGGGCAGGTGGCGCTGAACGAGTCGCCGACCCGCTATGCCTTTGTCGCCGACAAATTCTCCAATTTCATCAGCATCGTCGATATTGTCAGCGGCGATTACATCGAGACCCTGGATTTAGGCTTCCGCCCGCACGTCTTTGAAATGGCGCGCGACGACGCCATGATGGCCATCGGTTCGCCGGAAGTGTCCGGCATCTGCCTGTTCAACCTGACGACGCGCGAAAAGCGCTTCCTGCGGCTGCCGGCGCCGGTCTACCAGATTTTCTTCGTGCCGCAGTCGAAACTGCTCGCTGTCAGCCTGCGCGACCGGGTCGGCATGATCGATTACGAAGACTTTTCCGTGCATATTTTTTCGCGGCGTTTCGATTCGCCGCAGCGCCAGACCGTGCTCGACACCTTTTATTCGCTGCTCTTCAGCTCGTTCAGCCGTTCGTTCTGGATTCTCGATGAAGAACGCCCGCGCATTTTTTTGCATCGATTCGACCAGGCGGCGAGGAACCTCAATGCCGCCGAAGATGTAAAAAATGCAAAAAGCGGGCAGGCAAAAAAAGCGGCAACGAAACCGCTGTGGAAAGAAATCGACTTCTCGCGCCGCATCAAAAGCCGCGCCGGCTTCGGCATCGGCGTCGCCAGCCCGGAGGACCATCTGCTCGCGCTGACCGTCGACGACGGATCGGAAGGGCTGATCTATTTTCCGGAAACGGACGCGCTGCATTCCACCGGCCCCATGCGCACCGTCGGCACGACCAACGAGCCGATGATCATGCCCTATATCGACGCTAACACGCAGCGCGTGATTTTTGCTGACGTGGAAGGCAATGTCGCGCTTTTCGACCTCAAGCAGGACGCCGCCAAAGCGCAACGCTTCCGCGTTGATTTTTCGCCGCGCATCATCCGCAGCGGTTGGCTGGAGAGCACGTGGCTGCTGGGCGGCGACAAGGGGCTGCTGTTCCAGTCGTTCGATGATCCGGACGAGCGCAAGCTGTTCCGCTTTCGCGCGCAGGTCGTGGACATGTGGGTGACGGGCGACAGCAAGACGGCGCTGGTGGCGATCGACGAGCAGTTGCCGCAGATTTTTCGCTACGACATTCATACGCGCGAAATGCTCGCGCCCGTGCGCGTACCGCGCATCATTATGGCCGGCCATATCCGCATGGGTAGTAACAACAGCCTGTGCTACTGAGGGAATGCGCGGGGGAAAACCTCGTGGCGGACGGCAGGATAAGCGCCGGATATGCTCGTGATGGCGGGAATTTCGCCGATACGGTGGGCTTTTGCGGCAGATTGGCCGGCCGGCGGCGCTTTCGCGCTGCCTGGCGGCTGGTGATGCCGGCTCATTGATATAGTTGAATAGATAAAAAAGTGTAACAAGGCGCGCCGCCGCAGACAGTACAGGGAGTACGGCAAGGCGACGCAACGCCGTGACGATTTTTTAGATGTTTAACGATAGATGCAGCGCTCCGCCGAAGGTTTGCCTCGCTGCGCAAGGCGGTATACGCTTACCGCATTAATACGGCCATGACGGCCTGATAACGATGGAACCGATGATGAAAACTGACTGGCCCGTTTGGGCGAAAAAAATATGCCGGCTGGCTTTTTGCCTGTGTGTCTGCGTTTGTACGTATGCCGTAGCGGCGGAGTCGGCGGAAACCTCCGACTTTCCGCGCGCCGCCGTGCCCGAACCGCTCAAAACCTGGGTGCCGTGGGCGCTCGATGAGGTTCCCGACGCCGCCTGTCCGCATCTGTTCAATCAGGATGCGCCGCGGCAGTGCGTCTGGCCGGGCGCGCTTGAACTGAAAGCGGACAGCCGGGGCGCTGCCTTTGCCCAGTATTGGCGCGTCTATCGCCCTAGCTGGGTCGAACTACCCGGCGAGACGCGGTATTGGCCGCAGGACGTGCAGGTCGACGGCAAGCCGGCGGTTGTGATCGGCCGCGGCGGCGTGCCTTCGGTGCGCCTGGAGGAAGGCAGCCACCGCCTCAGCGGTCGCCTTGCCTGGCGGGCGATGCCTGAGTTGCTCGCTTTGCCGGCGCGCGCCGCGCTGCTGCATCTGGAAATCGACGGCAAGATCGTTGCCCGGCCGGTGCGCGATGAGGACAACCAGCTCCGACTACAAGGCCGCAGCGAACGCGAAGCGGGCGACGAAGCGCAAATTCGCGTTTATCGCAAACTGGCCGACGGAGTTCCCGTCACCGTCGAAACGCGCATCCGGCTCGACGTTTCCGGCAAGGCGCGCGAGCTGACGCTTGGCCGCATCCTGCTGCCCGGCGCATTGCCGCAGGATTTGCGCTCGCCCTTGCCGGCGGCGCTGACGCAGGCGGGCGACCTGCGCGTGCAGGCGCGCGCAGGCCGTTGGGACATCACGCTGATCGCCCGCTATCCGGGCGCGGTCAAGGCGCTGACGCTGGCCGGCGAGGGCGGCGAAGAAAAGATTGCTGGTCAGGCCGATACAGCGGATAACCGCAACAATGGGCAAAGCGAACAAGGCGGACAAAACGAACAAGAGAACAGGCCGGGCGAGCCGCCGGCCGATGCGGTGAAAAATACGGAGAGTACGGAAAATGCGGAAGCCACCTCGACGGGCGAGGCGCCACTGCTGGCCGACGAGGAGGCCTGGGTCTTCCAGGCCGATCCGTCGATTCGCAGCGCAACGGTCGAAGGCGTCGCTTCTGTCGATCCGCAGCAGACCGATCTGCCTATGGAATGGCGGCGTCTGCCCAGTTATCTGATGCGCCCCGGCGAAACGTTGACGCTCAAGGAAATCCGTCGCGGCGACAGTGACCCCGCGCCGGATCGCCTGAGCCTCGAACGTCAGGCATGGTTGAGTTTCGACGGCGGTACGCTGACCGTCAGCGACCGTCTGTCCGGGGAAATCGGCCGCGCTCGGCGGCTGGAGGTTGCCGCGCCGGCCAAGCTGGGCCGCGTCGATATCGACGGTGAGGCGCAATTGATTACGCGCAGCGGCGAGGCGGAAGACACGGCGGGCGTCGAGGGCAAACGCGGCCAGCTGACCATGAGCGCCGACAGCGAAATTTCCGGCGCGCCGCACCGCTTTAGCGCCATCGGCTGGCAGCACGACGCCGAGCGTCTGAACATGACGCTGAACCTGCCCGCCGGCTGGCGGCTGCTGCACGCATCGGGCGTGGATCGCGCCGGCGGCGCCTGGCTGGCGCAATGGAATCTGCTTGATTTCTTCCTGGTCATGCTGACTGCGCTGGCGGCCGGCCGCCTTTGGGGCGTGGGCTGGGGCGCCGTGGCGCTGCTGGCTATGATTCTGGTCTATCAGGAAGCGGATGCACCGACCTGGGACTGGCTGCTGCTGATCGCTGCCGTGGCGCTGTATCGCGTGCTGCCGGAAGGGCGCATGAAACGCGGCATGCATTTCATCCGTTGCGCCGGTGCATTGCTGCTGACGCTGCATCTACTCTCCTTTGCCGTGGATCAGGTGCGGATGGCGCTCTACCCCGTGCTGGAAGGCGACGGTTTGCGCACGGCGCAGGCCGGAACGGCGCAGCCGTACTCCCGCAATGAAATGGACGCTCTGCGGGAGGATGAGGACGCTGCCGTTCAGGAAGAAGCCATAGATGCGCGCGAAGCTCCGCAGGTGATGGCGATGCCCGCGCCGGAGGCGGTCCAGTTAGAGAAAGTGCCAGCCAAAATGGCTGCCGCGCCGCGCCATGCCGCTTCTTCCAGCAGCATGGCCGCCAAGAGTGCGATGCGCGCCCGTCAGCACGAAACCCCGATGCAGGCGGCCAAACGCAATGTCTACCAAATTGCCGACCCGGACGCCAAGGTACAGACCGGTAACGGCTTGCCCAACTGGCGCTGGAATGTACACTCGCTGACGTGGAATGGCCCCGTTGCCCAGGATCAGATGCTCGATCTCTGGCTGCTTTCGCCGCTGGCCAATAAGCTGCTCGTCGTTTTGCGCCTAGCGCTGCTGGCCGGTCTGCTGGCGCGCATTCTTGATCTGGTGCCGCGCGCTGCCGGAAAAACAGGCGGTATGGGTGGTCGGGGCGGCGGCCGGTCTTGGGGCTGGCTGGGCGGCTTCGCGCGGAAAGAAGGCGTGTCGCCTGTGGCGCAGTATGCACACTCCGGGCGCATTCAGCCCGCCGTACTGCTGGTCGTGCTGGGCCTCGTGCTGACCGCCGGACTGAGCGGGCCGGCGCGGGCGGAACTGCCGAACAAGGCGCTGCTCGACGCCTTGCGTGAAAAACTCACGCGCCCAGCCGAATGCCTGCCGGAATGCGCCGATATTTCACGCCTTTCCGTTCATCTGGCAGATGGCAGCCTGCGTCTGATCCTCGATGTCGAGGCAGTGAGCGACGTGGCGCTGCCGCTGCCGGGTGGCGTCAAGCAATGGCTGGCGAGTGAGGCGCGCATCGACGGCAAACCGGCTTACGTCTATACCGAAAACGAAAATGCCTGGCTGCTGGCGCCGGCAGGGCGTTCGCGCGTCGAACTGTTCGGGGTTCTGCCGGCCGCCGATGTCGTGCAGTTGCCTTTGCCGCTGCGGCCGCGCCGCGTCGAAGTACAAGCCGACGGCTGGGAGGTGGCCGGCATATCCGAAGAATCCGGCGTTGCCGATACCCTCCAGTTCTCCCGTCGCGCCGAAAAAGACAGTGCGGCCGATGCCGCCCGGGCGGCGCGGGGCAGGCAGGAAGCGCAGAACGCGCAGGATGCCGCCGTGCTGCCGCCGTTCCTGCGCGTCGAACGACGCTTGTTTTTCGATCTGAACTGGCGCGTGGAGACGACCGTGCGCCGCGTTTCGCCGCCCGGTGCGCCGGTGGTCGTGCAGGTGCCGCTGCTACCGGGCGAGTCGGTGACGACGGCGGGTATCGTCGTTAAAGAGGGGCAGGCACAGGTTAACCTGGCACCGCAGGCGACCAGTGTCGGCTGGGTATCGACCCTGGCGCCGCACGATGCGCTGACGCTGACGGCGCCTGAAACCGACGCCTGGGTTGAAAGCTGGATGATGAGCGCTTCACCGCTCTGGCACGTCGACGCCCAGGGTTTTCCGCCGGTGGCGCTGGGCACGGACGCGCAGGATGCCGACCTGAGTTTCCGACCCTGGCCGGGCGAGACCTTGCGGTTGTCGATCACGCGGCCGCAACCGGCGCCGGGACGGACGCTGACCATCGACACTTCGGCGCTGGCGGTGACGGCCGGCGCGCGTTCGAGCGATTATCACCTGAGCCTCTCACTGCGTAGCAGCCGCGGCGCCGATCACACGCTTACCTTGCCGGAAGGCGCGGTATTGCAGCGCGTCGCCATCGACGGCAAGACACAGCCGATTCGCCTGGATGGCCAGCGTTTGACGCTGCCGCTTGCGCCCGGCAAACAGGGCGTCGAAATCCTCTGGCGCGCCGAGCAGGACATGGCGCTGCGCTACGCAACACAGCGCGTCGATCTCGGCCAGGACAGCGTCAATCACCGCGTGCAGCTGCAATTGCCGCGTGACCGCTGGTTGTTGCTGGCTGTCGGGCCGGGCATCGGGCCGGCCATTCTGTTCTGGGGCAAGCTGCTGGTGCTGCTGGTCGCCGCTGTGCTGATCGGCCGTTTCAGCGCCCGCGACGCAAGCTGGCCGCTGCGCAGGACGTGGCAGTGGCTGCTGCTGGCGCTTGGTCTGACGCAGGCGTCGTGGTGGTCGGCGCTGATTGTCATCGGCTGGTTCGCCGTATTCGGCTGGCGTGCGCGGCAGAGCGCCGCCGCGCCGCTCAATCCGGCGATTCACGCGGCTGCCGGGGAAAGCGAAGCGGCCAGATGGCAGGCGCGGATGTCGTCCAGACTGTCGCACTGGCCGTTTAACCTGCGCCAGATCGGACTGGTATTGCTGACGCTGGTCATGCTTTCCACGCTGTTTTCCATCGTCGAAGGCGGTCTGCTCGGTTATCCGGACATGCAGGTGGTCGGCAATGGATCGCACGCCTTCCGCCTCAACTGGTATCTCGACCGCGCCGAGGCGACGCCCCCCGGTGTCTGGATGCTGACGCTGCCGATTCTGGTCTATCGCGGGCTGATGCTGCTCTGGGCGCTCTGGCTGGCCTGGTCGCTGCTTGACTGGCTGAAGTGGGGCTGGAACGCCTTCTCCGCCGGCGGTTTGTGGCGGCGCAAGTCGAGGGTCCAGGCGTGAGCGGAATGCCGGGAAAAGCGTCCGCCGGGGGATGGAAGCGGCGCAGCGCCGTACCGTGTCTGGCATACCTGGCGCGCCTGACGCGCCTCGCGTGTGCAGTGCGTTGCGCGTGTTGGGAAATGCGCGAGAGACACAAGAGACGTGAGAGACAGAGGATGCGGCGCACGTCACCGGATGCTGCCCGCTTCGCTTATTTTGTGCGGCTCTCCCGCAGGCAGGGTGCGCTGTCCGCGCCTTCTGCGCCGCGTGTTTCATTCTGTCCGCGTCTTTTTGTTACCGGATGCTTTGCCCGTTGGCGTCTCGGCGGCCTATGCGGAATATCCGCCGGATCCGTCGTTCGCGTTCATTCGCGCCGATCGGCAATCCCGCACAATCCCACAACCGGCGCTGCTGCGTACAGGCCGGAGGGCGCGTGTGATGTATTAAACCAAAGAGGAGTCTGCCATGAGTCTGTCTGCCGAAACTACCGTCGCCCTGCGTGACATCGGCCTGCGCCTGCGTGCGCTGCGGCGTGTTCTGTTCATCACCGGCGCCGGGATTTCCGCCGACTCTGGGCTGCCGACCTATCGCGGCGTCGGCGGGCTGTATAACGACGAGGCGACCGAGGAGGGCATGTCCATTGAGGAGGCGCTGTCCGGCGCCTGTTTTGCCGCGCGGCCGGAGATTACCTGGAAGTACCTGGCGCAGATTGAGCGCAATTGCCGCAACGCCGCGCCGAATGCCGCGCACCGTGCCATTGCTGCGCTTGATGACAGCCATGAAGTTGTCGTGCTGACGCAGAATATCGACGGGCTGCACCGCCAGGCCGGCAGCCGCAACCTGATCGAAATCCACGGCACGCTGGCCGAGCGCTACTGCACGCAGTGCGGCGCGGCGGCGGATACCGCCGATACCGCAATACCGCCGCGCTGCGGCCAGTGCGGCGGCATCGTCCGTCCCAATGTCGTGCTGTTCGGCGAAATGCTGCCGGAGCGCGCGATCAGCCGCCTCTACCACGAACTGGATACTGGCTTCGACATGGTGTTCGTCATCGGTACGACGGCGGTTTTTCCCTACATCGCCGAGCCGGTTCTGCGCACCGTGCAGCGCGGCGCGCCGACGGTCGAGATCAACCCCGCGCACACCTTCCTGAGCCACCGGGTCTCATGGCATATTCCTGCCGGTGCGGCGGAGGCGATGACGGCGATTTTCCAGGCCAGCCAAGAGGCCGGCCAATCGGGCGGCCACTGAATGCGCCGGCCCCATTCTTTCGGGGGCTTCGGCCGGCCCGGTCTGCGCGGCGCGTTTAAGGTTGCGGGATGCCGTATGCCCATGCTGACGGCGGTTTTCCCGTTTGGGGTGAAGGCCATAAACGGGATGTGCGCCGCCGGAAATAGAGCCGGGATCGCTGAAAGCGACCGGTAGTGGCGGAAGCCGCCGAAAACGCAACTGAAAGCAACCGGAAAACACAATCAGCAGAACACGCCGGAGCGATGTGCCGCCGACACGTACAGAAACTTTATTCCAGTCCGGCGCGCAGCCGTGTATTTGCGGACAAGGCCGCCGGAGGACGGCGCAGACTGTTCGCGCGAGTGCGGCGATGATGCCGGGGAATGTTTTTTGTTGCCGCGGGTTTAGAAGTCGGCAGAAACTTCGAGGGCGCCGCGTTCCAGGTGCGTGGTGTCGGCCCAGCGGATAATGCGCCAGGCGCTGGGAGTGCTGGGAACATTGGGCGCACCGGGGAAAATCTCCAGCCAGCAGATGCCGGTGTTCGGGATGGGAAAATCGCGCGCCTTTTCCAGCGGAATGTCGTTGGCGCGGCGGTAGGCCAGGTCGAGCGTGCCGCCGTGGGTGACGACGACGACGGTTTCGCCCGCATGCTTTGCAGCCAGTGCGTCGATGCAGTCGTAGATGCGCTGCCGGTGCCGGCGCAGGCTTTCGCCGCCGGGCAGTACGTAATCCGGTAGGCGCTCGCGCAGCGCGCGCGCATCTTCGGGATAGATCGCCGCTACGTCTTTGCGCACCATGCCTTCGCAGCGCCCGTAGTTGCGTTCGCGCAGGGCAGTGAGGGGGATGGGCGTCAGCCCCAGCGCCGCCGCGATCGGCTGCGCCGTTTGCCAGGCGCGTTGTAGGTCGCTGCTGTAAATGGCGTCGGCGCGCAGGCCGGCAAACTGGTGGGCGGCCTGTTCCGCCTGGGCGCGTCCGCAGGCGTTCAGCGGCAGATCCTGGTGCCCCTGCATCCGCTGCTCGGCGTTCCAGTCGGTTTCGCCGTGGCGGACGAGACACAGGCGCATCGGCGGGGTTGCCGCCGGGCGGGCGGCGGGCGGTGTGGTCAGCGGGTTCATCAGATTCCTCGATGGTGTCGTTCGGTGCGCCGGGGGCTGTCGTGGTGACGCCGCGTTTCTTCGGCACGCCGGCTGCGCTGAATGACAGCATAGCGCACGCGACGAAGCTTGTCTTGCCCGACGGCGGCGGCATGAAAGGCAGCGTGGGTGGTGTACGAAAGACGTGCGAAAGCCGGCGCGGACAAGCGTTTTCAGAGCGATGCCGGAAGGGATGGGGAAGCATCCGCCGGCGCGGCGGCAGGGCGGCCGCGAGCGTTAAGACAAGACGAGAAAAGGCAAAAAAGCAGAAAAGCAAGGCAAGGCGATCGGGCCGCTGCGCGTCGTGCCGTCTGCACGCGGCTTCTGCAATGCCCGTACCGCAAGGTATACGGTCTTCCGAGTGTGGAAAGCAGGCGCTGATGGGAGGCCGGGAGGTCAATCGCTTCGACTATACTGGCGCCGTTGCCGCCATTCATGTCTTGAGGGAGATCAGCCATGCCGGAAATTCTGCCGTTATCCATCGCTGCAGACGAATTGGCGCGCTTTCGCGCCAGTGCGCCGCTCGTTCATCTATTGACCAACGAAGTCGTTCAGGAAATCAGCGCCAACGTGCTGCTGGCGGCCGGCGCGTCGCCGGCGATGATTGTTGCGGAAGAGGAAGTCGCCGCGTTTGCCGCGCTCTCCGGCGCGCTGCTGATCAACGTCGGCACGCTCTATCCGGCGCGGCTGTCCGCGATGCGCCTGGCCGTGGCGGCGGCGGTTCGTGCGCAGGTGCCGTGGACGCTCGATCTGGTGGCGGTCGGCGTGCTCGCGTATCGCACGCAGTTCTGCTGCGAGCTGCTGGCGAGCCGGCCGGCGGCGACTCGCGGCAACGCTTCGGAAATCCTCGCGCTGGCAGAGGCGGCGGGCGGCGATGTGGCGAAGAGCGCCGGGCGCGGCGTCGATACCCTCGCCCGCTCGGAAGCGGCCATTGACGCCGCCCGGCAACTGGCGCGGACGAGCGGTGCCATCGTCGCCGTCACCGGTCAGACGGATTACATCACCGACGGCGAAACCGTCTGGGCGACGCCGTGGGGTCATCCGCTGATGACGCGCGTAGTCGGCGCCGGCTGTGCGCTTTCGGCGCTGGTGGCGGCGCTGACGGCCGGTGCGCACAGCTGCACGAACCGCCTCAATGCCGTCGCCGCCGCCTGCGCCATCGCCGGGCTGTGCGGCGAATGGGCGGCCGCGGAAAGCGACGGCCCCGGTTCGTTTAAGGGCGCTTTTCTCGATGCGCTGTACCGCCTCGATGCGGAAACCCTGCGGGGGCGAACGGTATGAAAAAGCTCGATCTTTCGCTCTATCTGGTCTTGGACCCCGATCTGTGCGGCAGCCCGGACGGCATGGTGCGAACCGCGCGGCTGGCGGCGGAAAACGGCGCGACGGCCGTGCAGTTGCGTGCGCCGCACTGGAAGAAGAAACAGTGGCTGGAAACGGCGCGCAAACTCAAGGCGGCGCTCTCGCCGCTCGGCGTGCCGCTGATTATTAACGACCAGGTCGACGTGGCGCTGGCCGCCGACGCTGATGGCGTGCATGTCGGCCAGGATGATCTGCCGGCAGCAGACGTGCGCCGCCTGATCGGGCCGAACAAACTGTTAGGCGTCTCGGTCTCGGATTTCTCCGAGCTGGCCGCCGTACCGGCCACAGGCGTCGACTATCTCGGCATCGGGCCGGTGTTTCCGACCGGCACCAAGCCGGATGCGGGCGCGGCCTTGGGCATCGCCGGCTTGGGTGAGCTGGCGGCGTCCACGGCGCTGCCGGTCGTGGCGATCGGCGGCATCAGTTCGCTGCATTGCGCCGAAATCCTTGCCGCGGGGGCGCGCGGCGTCGCTGTTGTTTCGGCCATCTGCGGCCAGCCCGATCCGGCGCAGGCCAGCGCCGCACTGTCCGCTGCACTCGCCGCCGCGCTGAAAACTGCGCTGGCTGCAAATGCAGGTTAATACGGGATGCCCGGAGACCCTTGTCAACAGGGCATCTCAGAGGGGCTGCCCGCCAGCCCTTTATTTATAAGGGTTTCCGGGTAGGGCGCCCGGAGATGCCCTATCCACGCGGGTTTCAGAGGGGGTGCCTGGAAACGCCCTGTTGACGCGGGCTGCGGGGCAGGGGTGCATCGATGCCCGATATGTGATGCGGACAGTTTGTTAGGCGCAAAGCGCCCAACCTACGCGACCGATCTCACCAATTCAGTTCCGAATGCGACCCAAGCCGCGGCTAGCACCAGCAGATCAGGATTCGCATCGGAGCCATCGCCGTCAATGAAGCGATAAATCAGCACCAGGTCAGGCCGCACATGACAATCCCGATAGTTTTTCCATTTGCCTGTCAGCGCATGGTCCCGATACTTCACGTCGAGAGGGATGTCAGCGGCAAGCGTAGCGATGACCCGCTTTAAGTCGGTGTCAGCGCATCTCTATGCCGGCCTTTGCTTTCGCGTTTGAAGTCCCGCCTGAATACGGTTGTTGGCTCAATCTTCCGCATGAAGATCGGCAAAGAGCGCATCAACGGAATCGAAACGCTTGAGATTGCCACGCTCAACTTCATCGAAGGCGGCAAGCGTTTCAGCGTTGGGCTGGAACAAGCCCGGTGGGAAGCTCTGGTCCTGCGCAATCCGGGTCATAAGTGCGCGCACCACGTCGCTCACAGTCAGGCCGGAAGCCTGAATGACCTGGTTTGCAGCGTCTTGAATATCGCTCGGAACGCGGGCTTGAATCATGCGACTGGCGGCGATTGCTGGAATCTCCTTTGCGTTTCATACTAATACGCGTAATCGCTGCAATCAAGCGTACTTGCTTGCAGCAGGTGCGGGCCGCCAGGGGATGCCCGGAGACCCTTGTCAACAGGGCATCTCAGAGGGGCTGCCCGCCAGCC
>CALHZD010000008.1 GCA_938040985.1 uncultured Propionivibrio sp. | reverse complement strand
CCGCTATTGACGCTTTCGCAGTACTTCCTCCGCAGCCAGCGTGGATTGGGCGTTTTCAGGGTGTACCGTTGAACCCGCATGGATAAAGAGGCTCCGGGCAGGAGCCTCTGGAACCCTTATAAATAAAGGGCTTTAGGGCAGGTGCATCTGAGATGCCCGTAAATAAAGAGCTTGCGGGCGCCACTCCGGAAATGTCCTGTTTTTAAGAGTTTCAGAACCCCATTGGAAACCCTTAAAAACAAGGCAGAAAACATAAATCTGCCGGAGCTCCTTTAAATATAAGGGCTTCAGGGCATCAAAAAACATAAAACCCCTCAGCCTTTGAGCAGCCCTCTTTAAAAAGGGGGCGAAAGGGTCAGAAAAACATTCTGGCAAAGGAAGCTGCTGTGTCCTATGGAATCGGCGCGGCGGACATATGCCGGCGGATGGATTCGCTGCGTGCGGCCAGTATCGGCGATGTGCGGTGTGTGTCGAAATAGCGTGGTCGTGGCACCATGGCGGCTAGCCGCGCCGCCTGTTCCGCCGAAAGTTGCGTGGCGGAAACGCCAAAGTAGTGCCAGGCGGCCGCTTCCGCGCCGAAGACGCGGTTGCCCCATTCGATAACGTTGAGATAAACCTCCAGGATGCGGCGCTTGCTCCACGTCGTCTCGATCATCAGCGTGATGACGGCTTCCTGGGCCTTCCGCCACAGCGTTTTGTCCGGCGTCAGCAGAAGATTCTTAGCCAACTGCTGGCTGATCGTCGAGCCGCCGGCGACGATTTTCCCCCGCCGCCGGTTGCGCGCCAGCGCCTTTTCGATGCCGTCCCAGTCGAAGCCGTCGTGCTGCATGAAGCGGCTGTCCTCGGCGGCGATCAGCGCGCGTTTAAGATGCGGCGAAATACGTTCGTAATCAACCCAGCCTTGCTGCAATGTCGCCTTGGGATCGTTGACGCGCAGCGTCTCGAGTCGAAGTTCCATGAAGCGCGTCATGTCAGGGTTGATCGTGCGCCACCAGAGCACCCAGCCGAACAGCCAGCCTTCGTAGAGCAGCACGAGCGTCAACACGGCGAGCAGCGCGCGTTTGAACCAGCGGACAAGGGTAAGCAGGCGTGTCGTGCCGCGGCTCATTGCGCCGCCAGCAGCTGTGTCATGACGGGACGGCAATCTGGGCGCACGCCGCGCCAGACAAAGAAAGATTCCGCCGCCTGACTGACCAGCATGCCCAGGCCGTCGGCATAGCGCGCCGCGCCCTGCTGTTCGGCAAAGGCGCGAAACGGCGTTTGCGCCAGCCCGTACATCATCGCGTAGGCCAGACTGCCGGCGGCGAACAACCCGCTGGGCAACGGCGGCATAAGGGCATTCAGACTTGCCGACGTCGCGTCGATAACGAGGTCGAACGAGTGCCCGCCGAGTTCGTCGTAGCCGCAGCCGGTGATGGCGCCCTGCGCGGCAAAACGTTCGGCCAGCGCCTTGGCGTTGGCGACGGTGCGATTGGCGATGGTCAGCGCGCACGGGCGTTGTTCGAGCAGCGGGCCGCAGACGCCGCGCGCTGCGCCGCCGGCGCCGAGCATCAGGATGCGCGAGCTGGTGAGGGAGACGCCGAGGTGGTCGATAAGGTCACGCACGAGACCGGCGCCGTCCGTGTTGTCGCCGAGGATTTCGCCGTCGCAAAAGCTTAGCGTATTGACCGCGCCGGCCAGCGCCGCGCGCGGCGTCAGGCGCGTGGCAAGCCGCCAGGCCGCCTGCTTGAACGGTACGGTGACGTTGGCGCCCTTGCCGCCAGCGGCAATGAATGCCCGTACATTGCCCGCGAAATCGTCGAGCGGCGCGAGGATGGCCTCATACCGGAGATCCTGCCCGGTCTGTTGGGCAAAGGCGGTATGGATGCGCGGCGATTGGCTGTGACGGATGGGGTTGCCGAAAACACAGTATCGATCGGTCATGGCAGTCTGGAGCCGAAGCCTGGCGGCAAGCTTCCGCGTTATTGGGCTTCCCGCGATTCGAGCTGGTTGCCGCGGGTGAAGGTCAATGTGCGGGCGAAGCCAAAGTTATCGAAGCGCTCGTCTGCGCCTTGCGGAATCGGGCCGTAGGGGGCGCCCATGGTGACAATGCGCTGGGCGGCTTTGTCCAGGACGGGGCTGCCCGAGGATTTGCGGATTTCAACTTCCTGGTAGAGCGCGCCATCTTCCCGCTTGAGGACGACCCAGACAGTGACCGAGCCATAGACTTTGCCCTTGGCGGCCGAGGGGTAGTTCAGCGTGCCGATGCGTTCGACCTTGCGCTTCCAGGCGTCGAGGAACGCGGCCTGCGGATAGTAGCTGGCGCGCGTGCCGACGGTTTTTAAGCGCGGGCGTTTGTTGTAGGCGTCGACGCTGCGGGCGATCTCGCCTTGCAGTTTGGCCATTTCCAGCGCGCGGTTAGCCAGGTCGCGGCCGCTGATCGGCGCGGCGGCCGGCGTCGAAGGCGCTTCCGCTTCTTTTTCCGTCTTGGCCGGCGGCGCAATCGGCTTGCTGCGTGTGCGCGTCAATAAACGTTGCTGGCGCGCTTCCAGTTCCTGGATTCGCTGCTGGGCCTGCTCCATGTCGTCGCCGGCTTTTTCCTCGCTCGAGGCGGGGAGCGGCGTTTTGGCGCGGCGGTCCTGGTCGGTATCGCCGCCGCCATCGAGGTTGGTCTGCGCCAGCGCCTGGGCGTCGGTCGGCCGCCGTGCGGATTTGCTATTGACCAGAATGATTTCCAGCGCATTGTCGCGGAAGGCGCGTGAAGCTTCCGGGTAGGTGAAGTTGACTGCCAGCGCCAGGGCGTGCAGGACAAATGATGCGCCAATGCCAAACCATAGGTACGGGTTGGCGCCTGGCTGCTGCCAGGGCGGTGTGAACGTGGGTTCTTGAGGCGCGGTTTTCATATCGTTCACTTCAGACGTCTGCGGTTTCCATGAGGAGCACAGGAGGTTTTTGCAGCTCCCATGTTGTTTGTTCGGGTGACGGTGGGTCGTCTATCGTACTACCCGTGTCGTGTTCGTCTTGTCTCGCGCAGTCGGACGGCGTTTCCAGGGTCTCGCGGTAGCGGCAGGTCAGCGCCAGCGTCAGCAGGTCACTGGCGTCGATGTCGAGGCGGACGCGGCTGCCGGGCGGAAGCGCCGGTAGCGAAGCGATGCGCTGGAGCAGCGGCAGGGCGTCGAGTTTGACAAGTTCGTCGCGGCGCACGGTGGCGTCGATCGTCGTGCGCGCTTCCTGCGCCAGCCAGCGCAGGCACCAGTAGCGTTCCATAGTGCGCTGGAAATCGGCATAGGCGGCATAGGTCAGTTCGAAATCGCGCAAGGCGGCATAGAGGAGATCGGATTTGGGCTTGAACGGCGGCGGATCGCCGCGCAGGCAGGCGATCAGCTGCCACTGGTTGAGCAGGTCGACGTAGCGGCGCAGCGGCGAGGATGACCAGGCGTATTGTGCGACGCCAAGCCCTTCGTGCGCCTGCGGCGCCGTGGTCAAGCGGACTTTGCCGGCGCTTTGCGCACGGTAAATGGCGGCGATGCCATTGTCTGCAAACAGGCTTCCCCATAGGCTGTTGGCGACGATCATCAGTTCGGAAACCAGCGTGTCGAGCGGGCTGCCGCGCGGCCGCTCAGTGATCGTGACGTGGCAGGCCTGCGCATCGGCGAAGTCGCCTTCGATGTGGAACGAATAATCGCGGTCTCCCTGTGCGGCGGCGGTTTTTCCACGCCGCGCCAGACAAGCCTGCGCCAGTTGCCAGAGGATGTTCAGCTCGCTGGCGAAAGGAAAGTCGCCCAGCCCGGCGGCGAGCATCTGCGCATTGAACAGGGGTTCCAGATCGTGGTGCCGCAGATTGGCGACGACAGGTACGCGCTCGATGCGCGATTCGTGCGCCGTGATCGAGAAATCCTGTGCAACGGTGAGATACAGCGAGAGCGTCGGGCAGTCGTGCCCCTGGCGCAACGTAAAGCGTTCGACCAGCGCATTGGGCAGCATGGTGATCTTGTCGCCCGGCATGTAGACGGTGGAGAGGCGTTCGCGCGCCAGCGCGCCGAGCGGCGAATCGGGCGCGAACCCCAGTCCCGGCGCGGCGATGTGGATGCCGACGCGCCAGCCGCCTTCCGCCAAGGGCGTCAGCGAGAACGCATCGTCGATTTCGGTGGTCGCCGCATCGTCGATGGAAAAGGCGCGCACATCCGCGCGCGGCAGTGTTTCCGCCAGGGCGGCAAGTGAGGCATCGACGGCGTCGATTTCGGGCTGTGCCGCGGGAAAGTCGACGCCGCGCGGGAAATATTCACGAAGAAAACGGCGCAGATGGTAGGCGTATGGCGAGGGAATTGCGCCGCAGCGCGCCAGCAGGCATGTCGGCGACAGTCCGGTCCGGACGCAGGCGGCTTCGAGTGCCTTGGTTTCGCTGCGGTTGCGGTCGGGCTGGTAGAGCAACATATCGAGCAGCGGCGGGAATTCGGGAGGCAAGGTGAAGGCGGCGAGTTCGTTCGCCATGCGTTCGATGGCCAGCGCCTGCTGGCGTTTCTTTTCCAGACCGGCGAGCGCGGCGGCCAGGATGTCGGGCGGTGCCTTGCGGAAGCGTCCTTTGCCTTTGCGGTGGAAATAGATCGGCGCGGCATGCAGGGCAAACAATAATGCCGCGGCTTCGGTTGCGCTGGCCTTGCTGCCGTTATCGCCAAAGTATTCGTCGGCCAGTTCGGCAAAGGCAAATTCGCCTTCGCCCGCGCATTCCCAGAGAAAGAGCGTATCAATGTCGGCGGCCAGCGCCTCGGCCTGGCCCAGCAGTTCGCCCGGCGCCGGCGTCTGGAAGCGCAGCAGAACGTTGGCCGCTTTGACCTTGAGGCGCTTGCCGGATGCCGCTTCGACCTGCAACGAAGTGTCGTTGTCGGCTATGATGGTGGCGGTCTTGAAACTGCCGTCCTCTTCGAACAATACGTACATCGGCAAATTATAACCCGCAGAATTCAAGCAGTTGCGGCACCATTTCAGGGAAACGGGTGAAGCTGTGGTCGCCGCCTTCAAAGACAGCCTGCCTGCATCCCTCGTAGCGTTGGACGGCTTTACGGTAGTCAAGCACCTCATCGCCGGTTTCGACCATCAGGAAGTAGCGTCCGGGCGTGATTTTCGGCGCTTCAAGCGCGCGCAGCTGGGCGAGGTGTTCCTCGGTGAATTCAAACGGCGCGCCGGTGTGCAGGTTGGTTTGCGGGCCGAGGTATTTTTCCAGCGAAGCCGGCGCGGCGACGGCCGGATTGATCAGCGCAGCGCGCAGCAGATGTTTTTCCGCCAGCCAGGTGGCGTAATAGCCGCCGAGCGAGCTGCCGATTAGCGTCAAGGGGCCGACGCGGCTTTCGATGATCGCTTCGGCCTGCGCGATGGCTTCGTTGGGTACGGTCGAAAGCGCCGGGCATATCAGCCGGTAGCCCTGACCGCGTGCCTTGAGAGCGTTGGACAGTTCGCGGACTTTCCAGGATGCGGGGGAGGAAGCAAAACCATGCAGGTAGAGAATCGAAGACATTGAGGACATTCAGGCGCTCCAGGCAATCAGGTCGAGTTGCCAGGTCAGCAGCACGATGCAGCCAAACGCGATGCGATACCAGGCAAACGGAGTGAAGTCGTGGCTGGAGATAAAGCGTAACAACCAGCGCACACAAAGAAAGGCGGAAACAAAGGCGCTGATAAAGCCAACGCTCCACAAACCAATGTCGTCCAGGCGCACCAGCGCCCAGTCCTTGTAAAGTTTGTACAGTGTCGCGGCGAACAGCGTCGGAATGGCGAGAAAAAAAGAGAATTCGGCGGCGGCGCGGCGCGACAGCCCCAGAAACAGACCGCCAATAATCGTGGCTCCTGATCGTGACGTTCCGGGGATCAGCGCCAACGCCTGCATGCAGCCCAGCTTGAGGGCGTCAGTGGGCGAGAGGTCATCGACCGATTCGATGCGTACGCGATGCGGGCGGCGTTCTGCCCACAGGATGATAAATGCCCCGATGATGAACGCCAGTGCGACCGGCAGGGGCTGGAAGAGATAGGCTTCGATCGTTTTCTTGAAAAGCAGGCCGAGAATGGCGAGCGGCAGAAAGGCGATGAACAGGTTGAGCGCAAAGCGCTGGGCAGCGCGTTCGTGCGGCAGGCCGGTAAGCACCTGGGCGATTTTTACGCGGTATTCCCAGCAGACGGCAAGAATAGCGCCCGACTGGATGACGACCTCAAACAGTTTGCCGCGCGCGTCGTTGAAACCGAGCAGATCACCGGCAAGGATCAGATGGCCGGTCGAGGAGATCGGCAGGAATTCGGTCAAACCTTCGACAATGCCAAGAATCAGCGCCTGAATGAGCGAGACAAGTTCCACAAAAAATCCACGAAAGATCCGGAAAATCCGGCGGCGCCCGAGAAAACGGCTGCGGGCCTGGAGAGAATTCCCCCATTGCTTTAGCTGTCTTGCCGGCACAAGGTGATATGCAGCGCCGGCGGCAGGCTTCGGGGAATTCGGGAAGGTGAGAATTCTAGCAGGCGGGTGCTTTTCCGTGGCCTTTTCCGCATCCGTTTCTGACTGCGGAAAACCGAGATTGAAACGGGCATTTTCACTATGTGAGAATGCGCGGCCGTTCTTTATCTCGACGGAATTTGGAAAGATGCCCTCCGCCCGTCAATCCGCAATCGGTCGTGCCTGATATCTGCGCATGATCGTGAGTGGAGCGCCCATGGGCGGTTCGACAACGTTGCTTGACACTTATATTCAGGAGAGTGCCAATGAGTACCGCAGGTTCCGCAGAAACACAGCATGTCAAAATCGCCGTTGCCAATCCGACGGCATTGGGTCTGTTCGGCCTGGCGATGGTGACATTCGTCGCCGCGTCGCAAAAGCTGGAAATTACCACCGGCTTGTCTTTCGTGATCGTCTACGCCATTTTCCTCGGCGCGACCGCGCAGTTAATCGCCTGCATTCTCGACTTTCTGCATGAGAACATCTGGGGCGGCACGGTGTTTGGCGCGTATGCCTTCTTTTGGTATGCCGTAGCGACGGCCTGGATGATGAAAATGGGCGTGTTCGGCCCGGAACTGGCGGCGGCTTGTGATACCAAGCAGCTGGGCTTTGCCTTCCTCGGCTACCTGATTTTCTCGGTGATGATGACACTGGGCGCGATGGAGGTCAGCAAGCTGATCTTCATTACGATGGTCATGATCGACATTCTGCTGGCGGCGCTGGCGCTGAATGCCTTCGGCGTGGCGCCGCATACGACCCACGTGATCGGCGCATACGCGGAACTGGCGACCTCGCTGCTTTCGTTCTACGGCGCCTCGGCGGTGGTGCTCAATACCTTCTTCGGCCGGCCGTTTTTGCCTGTCGGCAAACCTTTCGGAATTTTCAAGTAGCAGCCGATCGGTTTTTGGCGGAACGGCTATCTTGCAATCTGCAAGGCCACAGCGCGCCGTGAATTGATGCGGCGCAGCGGGTTTTTGACGGCGGGCGCAAGCGTCCGCCGTTTGTTTTGGTTGTTAGGCCTTGATTTTTGGAAAGGAGCGTTGGGAGATGCCTGTCAGCATGGATCAATGCATGGCGTTTCTGGCGGCGGCGGTGTTGATTACGCTTTCGCCCGAGCCGGATAACCTGATGGTCATCAGCCTGGGCATGTCGCACGGGCGGGCGCAGGGCACGGCCTTCGGCATAGGTTGCGCGCTCGGGTGCCTGAGCCATACGCTGCTGGCGGCACTCGGCGTCAGCGCGCTGATCGCCGCGTCCCCCGCCGCTTTTGGCGCATTGAAACTGTGCGGCGACGGGTATCTGGTCTGGCTGGGCATTCAGGCGTTGCGCCATCGCGGCAACGTGGATGCCGCGCAAACCCGGTCACTATCGGGCGCGGCGGATTCCGTCGCGCGCTTTTTTGCCAAAGGCGCGCTGGTCAATGCGATCAACCCGAAGGTGGTGATCTTTTTCCTTTCGTTTCTGCCGCAGTTTGTCGACGCCGGGCGCGGGCAGGTTGCCGCCCAGACGGCCGTGCTGGGCGGGCTGTTTACCGTGCAGGCTTGCGTGATCTTTAGCCTGCTCGGCTATTTTTCCGGCGCATTTGGGCAGTGGCTTGGCCGCCATGCGCGCGCCGGCGTCTGGCTGCACCGCGTCTCGGGCGTGATTTTCCTCGGCCTGGGACTGCGTTTGTTATTGCTGCCTTGACGGCACGCCCGCACGCCTGGAAACAAGGCAGAAAACATAAAATGCGCTGGAGCCCTTTAAATACAAGGGGCTCAGGGCATCAAAAAATATAAACCGGAGAAATAACGGCTTCCTTTTACAAAAATAAGCCTGCCGTACCGGATGTCCTGAGCGGCGCGCCGCCTTGTCTGTTGACAAAGGCGAGCCGCCATAAAAAGAGCTGGCCTGAAGCCCTTGTATTTAGGGCGTCTCCGAGGGGGCCTGAACCCCGCGTAAATAGGGCGTCTCCGAGGGACTGCCCTGAAACCCGCGTAAATAGGGCATCTCAGCGGGGATGCTCTGAAGTCCTTATAAACAGGGCGTCTCCGGGCAGGGTGACCGCCGGCCCTTGATTGATACGGGTTTCAGAGGCGCATGCCTGGAAACCCTTTATCCGCGCGGGTTTCCGGGCGCTCGCCCGGAGATGCCCTGTTTACGCGGGCTCCGAAGGGGCTGTAGGAAAACACTCAGCGCTGCCGGCTGATCCGCCGTTTGACCAACGCGCTCACGCGAATGGTTCAGCCGGGGAAGACGGCGAAGTTTTGCCCCGTCGTCGCCAGTACGGCGTGCCATTCCGGGCTGTTGAGATCCATCTGCTTTTTCTGGCCGGTCAGCAGTTCGGTGGGTACATGTGTGAATACGTCGTGCTGATGGCCGATGACCAGCCCGGTTTTGCCCGCCATGGCGGCATGGACGGCGTTGCGCGCGAAGAAGTCGCAGATGATGCCGTCTTCCGGGCAGGCGGGGACGCTGCGGATAAGGTAGCTGGGGTCGATATAGCGCAGGGTGAAGGGGATGCATTCCTGTTTGAAATAGGCGTCGATGCGTTCGCGCAGGAACAGGCCGATGTCTTTGGATTTGAGGTTGCCGGAGGCGTCATATTCGTCCTTGCCGCCGGTGATCAGGTGCTGCCCGGCGCCCTCGGCAACAAGGATGACCGCATGCGCGCGCTTGAGAACCCGCTTTTTAAGCGCTTCCAGAAAACCGTTTTCGCCCTCCAGAACGAAGGGGACTTCCGGCACCAGCGTGAAATTGACTTCCTGGCTGGCGATGGTGGCGCCGGCGGCGATGAATCCGGCGTGGCGCCCCATGATTTTGACCAGCGAGATGCCGTTATGCACGCTGTGCGCCTCGGTATGCGCGCCCATCAGCGCCTGCGTGGCCTCCTGCACGGCGGTGACGTAGCCGAAGGTGCGCGAGACGAAGGGGACGTCGTTGTCGATGGTTTTTGGCACGCCGACGACGGAGAGCGCGTAGCCGCGCTGGCGGGCTTCGTTGAGCAGCGCCAGCCCGCCGCGCTGTGTGCCGTCGCCGCCGACGACGAAGAGAATATTGATTTTGCGCCGGATCAGATTGTCGACGGCGATGCTGGTATCGACCGGTCCGCGCGAGGTTTTCAGCGCCGAACCGCCGTCCTTGTGGATATCGTCGACAAAGTCTGGCGTGAGCGGAATGGGTTCTGCGCTGCGCCAGGGGTCGAGCCCCTGGTAGCCGCCGACAAAGCCAAGAATTTCGCGGACGCCGTAGCCGTGGTACAGCTGTCGAACCAGTGAGCGGATCACATTATTCAACCCCGGACAAAGACCGCCGCAGGTGACGATGGCGGCGCGCGTGGTTCGCGGATCGAAAAACAGTTTTTCGCGCGGGCCGGCGATTTCGAGGCGGATGTCCTCGCTCGGCGGCGCGCCGGGCGTGATGATGGGCGAGGAAAGCACGCGCGCTTGATCGCTGACGAAATACGTGAGCGGTGAGGGAAAGCGGGCGGTTCCGAGGACGGGAATGTCGTTCATTGTCGGGTCGGGTTCGGGCTGTCGAAGCGGGGAAAATGGAGAAATGGGTAAAGCCGGCGCTGCGGCTGTTATGAAGGCGCTTAGTATCTCCCGGCGGCGCTCGCTGGGTCAAACATTCGCTGTTCTGGTTGCCGGAGCGGGCTTGAACCTTCGGCTAAAATAGGGCGCATGCAGCCATTGTCCGCCATTTTTACTTATTTGGTCCGCCAGGCGCCGTGCGGTTTTTTGGCTGCGGCGCCGGCCTCGCCAATACACGCGGCGTGGCGGGAGATCGGACGCTTTGAGGATGGCGTGCGCGTCTATGCCGATGATGCGGCGGCCGTGCAGCGTGATGGCAGTAAGGCGATCTTGCGACATCTGATGCGCCGGAATGCGCCGCAAAACGATGAGATATCTGATGCGGGGAGTTGGGAGGGGGCAGTGTTGCCTATTTATCTGTCGACGCTTGTGCAGACGCAATACGATTGCCGCAGCAGGCGGTTCAAATGCCTGTCGTCATGGTTTTTCGCCGGTGTAATGAGCGATGGCGTCCGGGTAACAGCCGATGAAGATGCTGCTGGGCGCCAGTGTCTGACGGGTCGATGAAAGAAAAGTTGTGGGAAATCGCTTGCGCTATCAAATAGACAAAGATGCAGACGAAGACAAGGCGGCGCGTGAGGATAGACTTGCGGCGTCCGGAGCGCCTGTGCCGGCGGATGCGGAGTTCCGGGTCATTTGTCTGTGCGCTGAATGGTGCGGCACATGCCGCGAGTATCGGCCGGTGTTTACCGAGGTGAGCAAAGCGTTTCCGGAAATGTCTTTCCGTTGGCTGGATATTGAAGACGAGGCTGACGCTGTGGGCGATCTGGATGTCGAAAATTTTCCGACGCTGTTGATCGCCCGTAAACACTGGGTGTTGTACTTTGGGGCGATGTTGCCGCAACCCGGTCATTTGCGGCATTTGCTGGAAGTGTTTGGCAGGCAATCCTTGGCGGATAGTCAGGAATATGCGCTGTTCAGCCCCAGCGCGCGCGCTTGGCAGAATGACGCCGATTTACAACGACTATGCGTTATTTAAATACACGCAGAGAATGAAATTGGGGGCATGGCCGTCCGGATGGGACCAGGCGCTTGTACGGGTTGCTACCGTTGTTTCGTTCGTGCTGTCGACCGTCGCCATGCGGATATCCAGGCTGCCTGCTTGCGCGGATCTGTTCGCGGCTTTCAGTAAATAAGCCAGAGCAGAGGGAAGAATGCAGCATGAAGAAATTGCCAAATGAATCCTTGCCTGCTCATGTGTGCAAAG
Organism: uncultured Propionivibrio sp.; assembly: GCA_938040985.1. Taxonomy (GTDB): domain Bacteria; phylum Pseudomonadota; class Gammaproteobacteria; order Burkholderiales; family Rhodocyclaceae; genus Propionivibrio. The sequence continues at coordinate 831 of CALHZD010000008.1, read as the reverse complement.
AGAAAAGCGATGAATCCGATGGCCAGTGCAGTTTCGGGCCAAGGGAGAGGCTCGTTGCGCAGGCCAAAATAGGGCCATGCAAGAGACAGTACGGCAATAATGGCTGCGCTCTGTAGAGCCAGTTGGCGGAATAAAAAAGAAACGTTAGTGCTAGCGCCGGTCGTTTCCGGCGGCTTCTCGTCACGGAATGGCGACTTGTGCGCGGTCAATGAAATTCCTTGATTGAGTCAATGTATGGCAGGTTGCAGAATACAGGAAAAGCGCTATTCGGCAGAGGCTAAAAGATACGCGTTAAATATTTTGATACGAAACCAATCATTCATAATGTGCTTGTAAGCATAAGTGTTTGACAAATTCCGACTCTTATACGAGAATGAGCGATTCTAAATAGGAGGGATACCCAAGCGGTCAACGGGAACAGACTGTAAATCTGTCGGCTCTGCCTTCGAAGGTTCGAATCCTTCTCCCTCCACCAAAGATACTGTTTCAGCATAGCGGTAAAGGCAACGGTTTTAGCGAGTTGATGGTTTTTTGTTTTTGCGGGTGTAGCTCAATGGTAGAGCCGAAGCCTTCCAAGCTTAAGACGAGGGTTCGATTCCCTTCACCCGCTCCAGGCGATCAACGATGTTGAAGGCAATAGGTTAGGTGGCGTTAGTTGCCCATGTAGCTCAGTGGTAGAGCACTCCCTTGGTAAGGGAGAGGTCGGCAGTTCAATCCTGCCCATGGGCACCACGGTTTTGCATTGTGGTTTCTTAATTTTTAGTGAGGTATCGGCTATGGCAAAGGCGAAATTTGAGCGGACGAAGCCGCACGTGAATGTTGGGACGATTG
>CALHZD010000007.1 GCA_938040985.1 uncultured Propionivibrio sp. | reverse complement strand
AGGATGCCAATCGCGCGCAGGCCGATCACATCATCTACAAACTGTTGCTGACCGGCAGGCCGGAAGTCATCCAGTCTCCCGCCGACCTGCAATTCAGCCCCCAGGAAATCGAGACGCTGGCCATGGTCGAGCACGAACGCTGGGCCGCCCACCGCTACCTCAACGGCTGGCAATATGGCGAAAAGCGCGACGATATACATAAACGTCACCCTTCACTGAGCGCCTGGGAAACCTTGAGCGACGGCGAAAAGCAGAAAGACCGCGACACCATTTTGCGTCTGCCGCAGATACTGCACGCCGTACAAAATAGGGGGCTGTCAATTTGACGGACTGAGCAATGCGCATCCAGATCAGCGAAGCCGCCCCCCGCGTCATGAACTACTTTCTTGCACGCAGCCAGGGCATTCCTGCCGACATGGCCATCCATGCCATGACTGATTACACCGGCACTCCGGCGCAGGCATCGCCGCTGATCGAGACGTTACGGACGCATCACCGGCTGCAAACGCACGAAGACGCGGAATGCCGCATTGCCAGCGCCCGCATCGAATCGCCGACCTGCCTGCACTATGGAACAACGGTGAATATCGCCGCGCTGCGCTGTTATCTGACGGTTGTTTACGGAAACTTCCTTGATGTGCCGGAAGCGCTGCTCGCCGACCAGATCAATTACCGGAATCTCTGGTCGACATCCGCCTGTTGCGGGGAATAACCGTGCGCTTTCATGACTTGCATCTTGCATCTTTTCCCGCAAACGTTCATTCTCTCTGCCCTTCAAGGAGGAAAACACCATGCGTATCGGATTTTTCGGCGCGGCCGGAGAAGTAACCGGCTCCAGCTATCTTATCGACACGGGGAAAATACGCTTCCTCGTCGATTGCGGCATGTTTCAGGGCGGCGCGCAGGCGCATGCGAAGAACATTGCCGCGCTGGATTTTGGCTTCGATGTTCGCCAAATCGATTTTGTTCTGATCACCCATGCACACATCGACCATTCCGGACTGCTGCCGCGCCTCACCGTACTCGGCTACCGCGGTCCGGTCTATGCCACGCCGGCCTGCGTCGATCTGCTGCAAATCCTGCTGCCCGACAGCGCGCACATTCAGGAAAAAGAGAGCGAATGGCAACTCCGCCACCAGCACCGCAAGGACAGGGGCGTGCGAATGCGTGTCACGCCGCCGCTGTATACGGTCGCACAAGCCGGCAGCGCGCTGGAACTCCTCAAATGCATCCCGTTGGGTGAATGGTTGCAGCCGGCCGAAGGAATCCGTATCCGCTTCCACGAGGCGGGGCATATTCTCGGCTCAGCATGGATCGAAGCAATCATCAATCACGGCGGCAGGCAGCGCCGGATCATTTTTTCGGGCGACCTTGGCGTTTTCGATCGGCCTGTGCTGCGCGACCCGGAAATGCCAACAGGCGAAGCTGACGCGCTGCTCATCGAATCAACCTACGGCAACCGCGAACACCGTTCGCTGGAAAGCACCGAAGAGGAAATCGTCGCTGCCTTTGAGCGTACCCGCGCACAGGGTGGCAACCTCATCATTCCCGCCTTTGCCGTTGGCCGCACACAGGAAGTCATCTACATCCTCGCCGATCTTGTCCGCCGCCGGCGCCTCCAGCCGCTGAAAATCTATGTCGACTCGCCGATGGCCAACTCCGCCACGCACATCACGCTCTCGCACCCCGAACTACTCGACGGCGAATCGCGTCATCTGCTCGACTGGGCGCGCGCGCATCCCGACCAATTCACCGTCGAATTCGTCGGCGACGCCAACCAGTCGCGCGCGCTCAACGACGTCAGAAGCGGCGCGGTCATCATCTCGGCCAGCGGTATGTGCGAAGCCGGCCGGATCAAATACCACCTGCGCGAAAATCTGCCGCGCAGCGAATGCACGGTAATGATCACCGGCTTCCAGGCGTTCGGAACACTGGGGCGCCGCCTCGTCGACGGAGCCAAAAAAGTGACCATTTTTGGTCAGACCGTGCCCGTCAGAGCCAAGATTTACACCATCGGCGGTCTTTCCGCCCATGCCGACCAACCGACTCTGCTCCATTGGCTAAGCGGCTTCCGGCTGCCGCCGAAACAAACATTCACGGTTCACGGCGAAGTCTCGGCACAGGCGGCCTTCATCGAAGCCATCCAGGAAAAACTGGGCTGGAGCGGCATACGCTCGCCCAGACGCGGCGAGTTTTTTGAGTTGTGATGTATCGCGCGGACAACGCAGGGGTGATCGACCCGCTGATTCCGGCGCGCGCATTATGCACGCCCGACCCGTCTGATCCCCGGCGCTCGCCTATCCACGGGCGTTTCGCGCCAGGCAAGCGACATCACTGCCGCACAAGGCCCAGCCGGGCATGCATGACGGATACGGGCGCCAAAGCGTATTCGCTATAATGGCGCGCCTGTCCGGGCGAGACTAACACACCTCGCCCATCATTTTTCCCTCCACCCCACTGATTCTTGCGCACCATGGAACTTGCCAAAAGCTTTGACCCCGCCGACATTGAACGCCGCCGTTATCCCGAATGGGAAGAAAAAGGCTATTTCAAGGCCGGTTTCGACCCCAATAAAAAGAACGCTTTCTGCATTCTGCTGCCGCCGCCCAACGTCACCGGCACGCTGCACATGGGGCACGGTTTCAACCAGTCGATCATGGATGCGCTGACGCGCTACCACCGTATGCGCGGCGACAACACGCTCTGGCAGCCGGGCACCGATCATGCCGGCATCGCCACGCAGATCGTCGTTGAACGCCAGCTGGATGCGCAAGGAATCTCGCGCCACGATCTGGGGCGCGAAAAATTTCTTGAAAAAGTCTGGGAATGGAAAAACTATTCGGGCGGCACGATCACACGCCAGATGCGTCGGCTCGGCACCTCACCAGACTGGTCGCGTGAACGCTTTACGATGGATGCCGGTTTATCGAAAACCGTCACCGAGACCTTTGTCCGTCTGTATAACGAAGGCCTGATTTATCGCGGCAAACGCCTCGTCAATTGGGATCCCGTCCTCCATACCGCCGTCTCCGACCTCGAAGTTATCAACGAGGAAGAGGACGGTTTTATGTGGCATATCCGCTACCCGCTGGCCGACGGCTCCGGCGACCTGACGGTCGCCACCACACGTCCCGAAACCATGCTCGGCGACACCGCCATCATGGTGCATCCGGAAGATGAGCGTTACCGCGGCCTGATCGGTAAACTGGCCAAATTGCCGTTGACCGGACGCGAAATTCCGATCATTGCCGACGATTACGTCGACCGCGAATTCGGCACCGGCTGCGTCAAGGTCACGCCGGCGCACGATTTCAACGACTACGCCGTCGGTTTGCGCCACCATCTGCCGATGATTTCGGTGCTGACGCTCGACGCAAAAATCAACGACA
>CALHZD010000006.1 GCA_938040985.1 uncultured Propionivibrio sp. | reverse complement strand
AAGACAAGGCGGCGAGCCGCTGACAGTACGAGTAGTACGGCAAGGCGAGCCAACGCCGTATTTTGGCAAAGGGAGTCGCTATCGCTCGACATTGCCAAAGACAAGGCGGTCAAGCCGCTGACAGTACGCCTAGTACGGCAAGGCCAGGCCAACACAGCAACGCCGTAGTTTGGCAAAGAAAGACGCGATCTTCAGAGAGGCCCGCAAGCCCTTATAAATAGGGCATCTCCGGGCAGGTGCTCTGAAGCCCTTTCTCCACGCGGGTTTCAGAGGCATGCTGCGACGGCATGCCATATGCTGCCGCCCAGTTCAGGCGCTTCAGGCGCGCCGCGCCGCGGTCACGCCTTTCACATCCCGTAAAGCCGCCAGCAGACGGGGAAAATGGCCGGCATGGCTGATTTCTACGGTGAATTTCATGCGCGCCATACCGCGTCTGGACTGCGTGTTCACGGCGATGACGTTGATTTTCTCGCGCGTGAAAGTCTCCGAAACATCGCGTAACAAGCCCTGCCGGTCACCTGCCTCAACGATGAGATCGGCGGCAAACAGATGGCCGGCCTCGCCGCCCCATTCCGTTTCAATCACACGCTCCGGGTGCATCGCCTCCAGGTGCGCAAAATTGGGGCAATCGGCGCGGTGGATTGAGACGCCCTTGCCGCGCGTCACAAAGCCCACGATCGGGTCAGGCGGCGTCGGCTTGCAGCAGCCGGCTATTTGCGTCATCAGCCGGTCAACGCCGACAATCAGGATGCCTTTGTCAGCAATCCCCTTGGCTTTGGCCTTCTTGACGGCAACTTCATCCGGCGCCTCGTCGCCCGCCAAGGCTTCGCCGCGCACCGCCGTCTGGAGCTGGCGCAGGCCAAGGTCGCCGCGCGCCAGGCTGGCAAGCAGCTCGTCCGTTTTGGCGAACCCGAGTTTCTGCGCCAGTTCATCGAGCTTGACGTTCGTGCTGCCCATCCGTTGCAACTCGCGCGTCAGAACAGCGCGCCCTTCGGTCAGCGTTTCTTCGTATTCACGCGCGGAAAACCATTGACGCACCTTGACACGCGCCCGATGCGTCAGCAGGTAACCGAGCGCCGGATTGAGCCAGTCACGCGAAGGCCCGCCCTGCTTGGCGGCAATGATTTCGACCTGCTGGCCGGTTTCCAGCGGCGTATTAAGCGTCACCAGCGCGCCGTCGATTTTGGCGCCACGGCACCGATGCCCCAGGTCGGTATGGACGCGGTAAGCGAAATCGACAGGCGTCGCGCCGCGCGGCAAATCGACGACGCGGCCTTGCGGCGTCATCACATAAATCGTCTCGTCAAGCGCCGCTTCCTTGTAATGGCGCACCCAATCCGAAGCGTCGGCCACTTCGTCCTTCCAGGTCAGCAGTTGCCGTAGCCAGGCGATCTTCTCGTCGTAGCTGCCCTGCCCTCCCGATTTGCTGCCTTCCTTGTAACGCCAGTGCGCCGCCACGCCCAGCTCGGCGTGTTTATGCATCTCCTGCGTCCGGATCTGCACTTCCAGGGCGCGCCCGTCCGGGCAATGCACGGCGGTGTGCAACGAGCGATAGTTGTTCGCCTTGGGGTTGGAAATGTAATCGTCAAACTCCTTGGGAATCGGCGACCACAGGTTATGCACCAGCCCGAGCACCGTATAACAATCCTTGACGCTCCGAACGATCACACGCAGTGCGCGCACGTCGTACACCTCGGAAAAATCGAGGCTCTTTTTCCGCATCTTGTTCCAGATGCTGTAAATATGCTTCGGACGGCCGTATACCTCAACATCCTCAATGCCCATCACTGCCAGCTCATGCCGCAGGCGCGCAACGGCATCAACGATAAACTGCTCGCGTTCGGCGCGCTTCTCATCAAGCTGTTTGGCAATTTTTTTATAGATATCGGGATGCAGAAAGCGGAAGGACAAATCCTCCAGTTCCCATTTCAGTTCCCATACCCCCAGGCGGTTGGCCAGCGGCGAATAGAGCGCCAACGTCTCGCGCGCTACCTGCACGCGCAAAGGATCGGCCGCTGCTGCACAGTAGCGCAGCGTCTGCGTGCGGGAAGCCAGCCGCAGCAGAACAACGCGGATATCCTCGACCATCGCCAGCAGCATCTTGCGCAACACCTCGACCTGCGCCTTCAGTTCAGCCGTGTTTTGCGCGCCGTCTTCCTGCGAATGGGCAACGAACCCATGGGTAATCGGCCGCAAACGATGCAGCTGGGAAACGCCGCCGACGAGCTGGGCGACGGCGGCGCCGAAACGCTCGCCGACCTCCTCCAACCCCTGCGCCTGGTACGCCGGCACGGCAAATAGCAACGCAGCGATGCGTGTATCGGCATCGAGCCGCAGGCCGCCCAGAATCAACGCCATCCCCAGCGCATGACGCCAGGCCCCTTCGCCGCTGCCGAGCGTCTGCTCCTGGTAAATCGAGCGGGCAAACTCGGACGCTGCACGCACTCTCGCGACATCCTCATCCGGCAAACCATCGCTCAGGGTTTGCAGCGAATGCTCAAAATCGCTCTGCGCAGCAACGGAATGGGTGACGGAAACCATGCGGCGATTATATCGTTGCCGCCGGCTATAATGCTATGCGACGCGGGCAAGCCCGAGACGCTCAATGCAGAATCTCGTTCCTGCCCGGCAGAAAATCCGGCAGAATTTCCGAATCCGCTTTATCCACCCGATCCGCCATCAAGGAGACACCATGAAAGCGCATTCCTTCGCTCCGCAAGGTAAAACACTGCTCGCTGCCCTGCTCGGCAGTCTCGGTCTGCTCGCGTCGCTGCCTACCCTCGCCGCCGAAGCCCGCCTCGGCCACGGCTTCACCGAACAGCATCCGCGCGGCCTGGCAATGGCGCGCTTTGCCGCCGACGTCGAAAAAGCGACAAACGGTCAGGTCAAAATCAAGGTCTTCGCCAACTCCTCGCTCGGCTCCGAAGAAAAGATGCTGCAATCCGTGCAAAGTGGCGTGCAGCAGTTCTACCTCGGCTCGCTCGCGCCCTTCTCCGTGCGCAAGAAAGAACTGCAAATCTTCGATTTCCCCTTCCTTTTCTCGACCGATGCTGAAGTCGCCAAAGTGCTCGACGGCCCCATCGGCCAGAAACTGCTTGACGACCTTGCCGACACCGGACTCGTCGGCTTGAGCTGGGCGGGCGGCGCCTTCCGCAACATTGCCAACAGCAAACGCCCGATTACCAAGTTTGAAGACCTCAAAGGGCTGAAAATCCGCGTCATGCAAAGCCCCGTTGCCATCGAAAGCTTCAAGGCCATGGGGGTCAATGCCACGCCGATGGCTTATGCTGAAGTCTTTACCGCGCTGGAAATCCACGCCATCGACGGACTGGAGCACCCGCCTGTGGACATGCTTCAGAACCGTATCTTTGAAGTCCAGAAATACCTGGCGATTTCGCACCACGTCTATACGCCCGTCACGCTCGTCGTCTCCAAAAAATGGTTTTCCGCCTTGACCGCCGATCAGCAGGCGGCGATCCGCAAGGCCGCAATCAGCGCGCGCGACTTTCAGCGCGCCGAAGAAATCCGGCAAACCAAAGATGCCGTCAGCCAGTTGCAGGCCAAGGGGATGACCGTCACCGAACTGGGACCGCAGGAACTGGAAAAAATGCGTCAGGCGGTCAAGCCGGTCATCGAAAAATTCTCATCAAGTATCGGCAGCGACTACGTCAAGAGCTTCTACAAGGAAGTCGAAAAAGCCCGGCAGGTCCAGTAACCCAGCCCCGCCAGCCCGCGTATTTAGGGCGTCTCCGAAGGAGTGCCCGGAAACCCTTGCAAACAGGGCATCTCCGGGCGCCCGGCCCGCCAGCCCTTTATTGATAAGGGTTTCAGAGACCCATGCCCGGAACTCCTTTATCCATGCGGGTTTTTGAAAGTGCATGCCCGCAAGCGCCCTATCCACGCGGAATTCAGAGGGTTAATCGGGCACGGTGTTCTGATTTATATTTTTTGATGCCGTGAAGCCCTTATATTTAAAGGGCTTTCGGGCATTTTATGTTTTCTGCCTTATTCACGCAGATCCCAGAGGAGTGCTCCGAAAGCTTAATAGCAGCTCGACTTTGCCAAAAGACAAGACGGCGAGCCGCTGACAGTACAAGTAGTACAGCAAGGCAAGCCAGCGCCGTAGTTTGGCAAAGGAAGACGCTATATT
>CALHZD010000005.1 GCA_938040985.1 uncultured Propionivibrio sp. | reverse complement strand
AGCCGTAGGCAGTATGAGTAATACGACAAGGCGAAGCCAACGCAGTATTTTGGCAAAGGGAGTCGCTATGGCTCGACTTTGCCAAAGACAAGGCGACAAGCCGTAGGCAGTAAGATTAGTACGGCAAGGCCAGGCCAAGACAGCAACGCCGTATTCTGGCAAAGAAAGACGCTATTTTTTGCGGTAGTGCATGGTAACCAGCAGCAGCCCAAGAAAGGCCGTCAGGTAGCCGAGTACGTACCAACCCATGCGTTGGCGGGCGGCGCGGTCCGGATCGGCCGCCCAGGTGAGGAAGGCTGTGACGTCTTTGGCGTACTGGGCTTCCGTCTGCGGCGCTTCCGGCTTGCCGGCGGCGTTTTTCGGGTATTCAAATTCGTCGTCAAACAGCGGTTTGGCCATGTTGAGCTTGCCGCCCGGCGCGTAGCGGTTGACCATGAGCGCCGGGTCGTTCGCGTCGTAGCCGGTGAGAATGGCATAAACGTAGTCGCTGCCCTGCTCGGCGTAGGGAATGAACAGGTCGCGGAGAAATTGCGTAAAGTTGCGGTCGTAGCTGCGCGCCAGCGTCATGTAGGTTAAATCCGGCGGCGCGACGCCGAGGTTCAGATATTTCGCCTGTTCCGGATTGGCGTAGGGTGAAGTGAAATGGTCGCTCAACCGGCCGGGGCGCTTGGCGGGTTCGCCGTCATCGCGGACGGTCGAAAATTCGTAGCTGGCCGCGATCTCCTGCGCCTCTTTCAAGGTCAGTTCCGGGCCACCTGGCCGGGTGAGCGCGCGAAAATCCAGATGCTCCATGCTGTGACAGGAACGGCATTTCTGTTCGTAAATCAGCAAGCCGCGCCGAAGCTGCGCTTTGTCGTAGGCGCCCTGGATGCCGGAAAAAGTCCATTGCTGGCGTTCTGGAATTTCGCTGGTCGGCGCGGCGCTTGCATACATTGTCGCGGTGGCAAGGCACACGACAAAGCCGGCCAGCGTCAGCCATGCGCGCCGGAACGCACGCCGGAATGCACGCTGGATTTGCGCCGTCATGGTTTTTGCCCTTCCTGCTTTTTTTCCTGCCGCGGTTCCTGCTTTTCCAGCCAGCGCCGGCAGGGCATAAGCACGAGGAACCAGGCGAAGTACAGCACCGTGGAGAGTTGCGACAAGGGACGTATCCAGCCGGGTTCGCTACTGCGCTTGAACAGCCAGTCGATGAAATCCGGCCCGACCAGCGCTTTGGAACCCATCCAGCCCAGCCAGACCATGTTGATGATCCAGAGAAAGAAGCCTGCCTTGACCCAGGGACTGTGATGGCGGAAACGCGAATTTGACGTATCCAGCCAGGGCAAAAAGTAGAAAATCGCCACCGCGCCGAACATCAGGAAAATGCCGGTCAGTTCGTTCGGGAAGCATCGCAGAATGGAAAAGAGCGGCATGAAATACCATTCCGGCGTGACAATCAGCGGCGTCACGGTCGGATCGGCTTTAATGAAGTTGTCGGCGCTGCTGAAATAGTGCGGCGCAAAAAATATGCCCCAGGCAAAAATTATCAGGTAGAGGGTGATTTTGATCTTGTCCTCGTCGGTGATTCGGTAATCGAGCAGCAGACGCTGGTTTTCCTGGGGCGTGAATTCTTTTTTGATGGCGTCGGCAAACGCGCGGCGCACTGTCCGCACGTGCACGATGGCCATGCCGACAATGATGAGCGGGATAAGAAAGTGCAGCACGAAAAAACGCCCGAGCGTCGGCGTGCCCACGGCATAGCCGCCGATCAGAAAGCTCTGGATATCCGCGCCGATGAACGGAATGGCGCGCGCAAACCCGGTGATGACTGTTGCCGCCCAGTAACTTTTCTGCCCGCCCACCAGGCTGTAACCGAGGAATGCCGTGGCAATCAGCAGTACATACAGCGTGACGCTGATCATCCACATTTTGATATAGGGCCTGCGGTAGGTGGCGTAATGCATTGCGCGGAACATGTGCAGATAGCAGGCGAAAAAAAGCAGCGACGCGCCGATGCCATGCACGTTGCGGATCAGCTCGCCGTGGTGGACGTGGCGCATGATGTGAATGATGGAATCCCAGGCCTGGTCGGCCGTGGGCACGTAAAACATCGCCAGCGCCAGGCCGGAAATCACTTCGATGACCAGCATGACCAGCAGGATGGCGCCGGCGGCGAACAACCAGAAGCTGCGCGTGGAAGCAGGCCGCGGAAAGCGCGCCAGAAAGCGCCTCAGCATGCTGGCGCGTTCTGCCGGGGCATCTGGCTGCGTATTAGTCATCGTCTGCTTTCTGCGCCATCGTTTGTCTTTGCCCTTGTACGCGCCGGGCAGTTTATACGCTCTTTACGCCCAGGCGAAGCGTGAGTCCGTCCGCATGGAAAGCGTAGTCGGGAATCGCCAGATTTTCGGTGGACGGGCCGCGCGTCACCCGCCCGGACAGATCGAATTCGGAACCATGGCAGGGGCACAGCCAGCCGAGATTTCCGCCTGCCAGCTCATTGGGAATACAGCCGGCATGCGGGCAGTGACCATACACCACCAGCCACTGCTCGTGGCCCGGCTTGACCCGCTCGGCATCCGCTTGCGGCGAAATCACTGTCTTGCCGTCCAGCGCCCTGGCCTGTGCGATTTCTTCTTCCGTCCGGTGGCGAATCAGCACCAGCCGGCCGCGCCAGAGGCGGCGCACCGTCTGACCGGGCGCGATATCTCCCAGCGCAATATCGATAGGTTCGCCATCGGCCAGGGTTTCCTCGTCCGGCCCCAAAGCGGAAAGTAGCGGCCACATCGCCGTCGCGACCCCCGCAGCGCCGACCAGCCGCGTCAGCTTGCACAAACACTGGCGTTTGTGTTCTTGCAACGGCGGCAGATTTTCTCCGGCGTCTTTTCTGGGTTGCGCCGAAGCTTCTTCCGGCGGCGAAATAGGGCGCTTAAGTTTGAACATGTTCCGGATAGCAGCTACGTCAATCGTCAATTGCCGTATCAGATGTCTTTGAATGGTAAAACACGCCTTGCGCGGCATAAGCGGTGAATTTTCCTGTATTTACCCGCGCAGGAATAGGTAGTATTGAGTATAGCATGTGCATCCATCGGTGCTGGCTAAATTGTCCCAAAGGGTGTGGACGCGCTGGAATTTATTTACCCGTATACGCTGAACCGACGGTCAGTAAAAAAGTGAAGAAAAAAGCTGCCTAAATAACCGGGTGATACAATAGTCGATAGAGTATGGCTTATTAAGAGTATGGCGTATAAAACTATTAGCCAATTTTCTTTGCGAAAATTATATTATTTACCTAAATAGCCAATAAATTTATATTGTTATTAATTTTAACTGGAAGATAGTTTCTAAATAAATAGTCTGGCCAGTCACAGGCTTACAGTTTTATTTGTGGGTTAGCAATTATTGCCAACCCTTTATAAGGTATCAGTCCTGCCCAGATATGGTTAATCGCCCCTTTTTTATATTCTCCGGGTTCTGTTGTTTCAGGATTTTCGTATTCTGCGATAACAAATAAATCAGCATTTGTTGATTTCAATCACTGGATTTTAGCGCGCGGGTTTTCTTTGCAATTCCAAAAAAATATTTTCATATTTTCGGGCGTTTTGCCGATGCGGCCGATGTGCCCTGCTGGGCGGAAGGTTGGGTTTATTGCACCGCGTGGCGCAATTCGCCGATGCTGGCGGGGCGCTGTTCCAGTTGGGTGATGGCGACGGCGCGCACGTCGGGGCGTTGGCAGTAAGTAGCAAAGGCTTGCTGATTGGCGGCGCTGAGGTGGGCGCGGTAGAGGTCGCCGTGGCGCAGTTCGGCGTAGGAGAGCGCCATGCCGAGAACGTGGTTGGCGATGTCGTTGCTTGCCGCATCGAGCGGCGGGCAGTGGGCGAGGCCACGCGCGACAGCGTCGCGGGCGCGGGCGATGTGCGGGTGCGCGGGGGTGTTTTCTGGCTGGAAGCGGGCGAGCGAGTAGGCTTTAACGACTTGGTCGAGCAGTTCGTAGCCGTAGCCGGCCAGCGCCGCCTGCTGCGCGCCCTGGAAGGGGTGGTCGAAAAGGTAATCGAGAATGAGCGGGCTGTTGATGATGATGGTGCCGTTGTCGGCAATGAGCGTTGGCACTTGCGAGAGCGGGTTGATGGCGGTGAGTTCGGCCGGTGTCGTCCACGGATCGACGTAGGCGAGTTGCAACTCGTCCATGCCGCGCGCGAGGGCGGCGAGCATGACCATGCGGGCGTAGGGGGAAGTGGTGCTGGTATAGAGTTTCATGAGATGGGGCTCCGGGAAGGTGGACTTAAAGACATTTTACGCGGTTTATAATAGCGCATCACGGATAATAGAGAAATTCATTTTTTACTATATCAATAGATTAGTGGCGGCTGTAATATTTATGGTATTGCTATTATTGCAGGTTGCTATATATAGTATTCTATAAAGCTTGTTAATTATTAGTTCAATATTGATCGATAGTAAAAGCACGCAAAGTATGAAAAGTAATTATGATATGCAGACGAGTTTGTCACGTATAGAAAAATAAATATGTTATACTATATCCCTAAGATTATTATTTACCATAGGACACGTTTAATCATGACTGAAAAACAAATTCGTATTTTAGCTGTTGTTGCTACAGTTGCTTCCATTTGCATGTATGTATCTTATGTTTTTCAAATTCAAAATAACTTGGCCGGGAATAAAGGAAGCCCGATCCAACCGCTCTGCGCCGCGATCAACTGCACGCTGTGGGTGGTGTATGGCCTTTTCAAGAAAGAGCGCGATTGGCCAATTGCGATTGCTAACGCACCCGGTGTCGTGCTGGGAATAATCACATGCGTGACGAGTCTGTGAACGCCGCGTAGGATTCGTCCCAGTTTTATTCCATCCGCTAAACCCCCGGTAATATCACGAGGCATTTAGCCGGCTGTTCAAGCCGGCTAAATGCCTCGAGCTGTTCTGCGGATATTTCAAGCGCTACCGCATCGGTATGCCTGGTTACGCTTTTTTATCTATTCAACTGTCAACGAGAGCGCTCTCCTCCTTCACGCACAGCACCATGCTAAGCCGTTACGACTATTTCGCCCAGGATCCTGATTTTCCCGCCGTGCTGATTATCGGCACCTTATTCCTCGGTGCATTCTTTGGCTTCTTGAATGAAACGTTATTGAATGTTGCCCTGACCCATATCATGCACTACTTCTCCATTGATAAAAGTACAGTGCAATGGATGACCACCGGTTTTCTGTTGATTATGGGGGCGTTAACGCCGATTACTGCCAATGTTATTCAATGGTTCAGTACACGCATGACGGCGCTCCTGACCCTCGGCATTTTTTTAACGGGAACGGTTATTTGTGCCTTCGCGCCCAGTTTCCCCGTCCTCTTGGCCGGTCGCCTGATACAGGCTATCGGCGCCGCTATTCAGATACCGCTGCTGATGAATGTGCTGCTCGCCATTTACCCGCCGCAGCAACGCGGTCGGGCGATGAGCCTGGTCGCGATGATTTTTACCGCCGCCCCGGCCATTGGCCCGACCTTATCCGGTTTTATTGTCGATCATTATGGCTGGCGCTATTTGTTTATTTTTACGATGCCATTCTTTATCGCGGCGATGGTGATTGTCGTCACGGTACTAAAGGTCAATATTATTCCGACCACCAAACCGCGTATTGACGGTTTGTCGGCCTTATTGGCGATGACGGGATTCGGCAGTCTGGTTTTTGCCGGCAGTCAATTTAGCCATTTGACGCTGCCGCAATTTGGCGGCTTGTTCGTTGCCGCCATCTGGTTGATTGTCTGGTTTTGTCGCCGCCAGTTATCGCTGCAAGAACCCCTGCTGGATGTGCGCGCCTTCATGTATCCGCAATACCGCTATGCGATGATTATTCTCGCCCTGGCTTTTTTCCTTTTTCTTGGTCTGGAATTGCTGCTGCCCATGTATATGCAGCAGGTGCTGCTGCTTTCCGGTACGGTCACGGGGCTGGTTCTTCTGCCAGCGAGTATCGTCGAAGCTGTTTGCGCGCCGCTGTTTGGCTGGGTGCTCGACCGCAAAGGCGCGCGCTACGTCATGCTGCCCGGCGGCATCATCATGGCGGCGAGTTTTCTCGCGCTGTATGCCAGCCTCGACGCCAGCGGCAATACCGTGCGGCTGGCCGTTCTCTTTGCCTGCTTCGCCATCGCCATCGCCAGCGCGATTACCTGCGAAACGCACGGCCTGAATGCCCTGCCGAAACACCTCAACCCGCACGGCACCGCCATCATTTCCACCATCAACCCGATTGCAGGCGCCCTCGGCGCGGCGTTTTTTGTCGGCGTAACCGGCGTAGGCGAACGTTTTTCTACCCAGGCAACCGCCCCGCTGCGCATGCTGGACGGCGTGCATCTCGCCTGCGGCTGTGGCGTTATTCTGACCGTTGTTGTGCTGTTTTTTGCCACCAGAATCCGTAACCGCTGATGCTGTGATCCGGCGGTTTATCGCCCGCATCCCGGGCGAATCCTGCGGTGTCGGCTCAGACGTTGACGGCGATCTGCCGAATGATTACAACAAACGGTACGAAATCGTGTCACCCTCTGAAAGGAAAAACCATGTTCAGCGTCCAGCGCATTTACGACTATACCCCCCAAGCGGATAGCACCGGCGTCTTCCTCGACCGCCTCTATCCGCGCGGCGTCCATAAGGAATTGATGGCGCAGGTGGTCTGGCTGAAAAATCTGACTCCCTCAGCTGAACTGCGCCGCTGGTACCACGCCGACAGCAGCAATCGCTACGCCGAATTCGCCGCACGCTACCGCGCGGAATTGCTTGACCCCGTCCATCAGGCGGCGCTAGCCGAACTATGGCGGCTCAGCCAGGCACGCCCGCACACCGTGCTGCTTACCGCCGTCAAGCAACCCGAACACTCGCACATCGCCGTCCTGCTCGATTACCTGCACGAAAACGGCGAACACGGCAGCGTACAGACCTGATGCCCGGGCAAAAGCGCGCGGTTACGGCAATTCCCCTCGGTAAATTTCCTCCCCAAGCCTCTCCACATTGCGGGTTGAATAAAGCGTAGCAACAGCTATGCTGGGAGCGCCCGTAAACAGGGGGCTCTTGCAGGCAGGTAAATCTGGGGTGCCCGTAAATACTGGGTTTGCGGATAGGCAGGCCTGAATCCCACGTAAATACTGGGCTGGCGGATAGGCAGGTCTGAATTCCTTGTAAATACTGGGCCAGCAGACAAGCAGGCCGGGACCCCGCGTAAACACTGGGCTGGCAGATAGGCGGGTCTGGAGTGCCCGTAAACACTGGGCTGGCGGGCAGCCTATCCGGAAACGCCCGTTTTACGCGGGCT
>CALHZD010000004.1 GCA_938040985.1 uncultured Propionivibrio sp. | reverse complement strand
GCACTTAATCCGCCGTTGTCGCTTGTAACGTACTCCGGCAACTCCGGAAACCTGTATTCAGGTTGCGCGCATCTCGCCAGCCAAGGCGTTCGCCAGGTAAACATACTCTTCGACGGTCAGCATTTCGGCGCGTGCCGTGGGCGCGATGGCGAGTCGCGCCCAATCGGTTTCGGGGAAATAGGCCGATAGCGTATTACGCAGCATTTTTCGACGCTGGGAAAAAGCCGCCGCGACGATTTCGGCCAGTTTCTCCGCATTAAGCGCCGTCAAATCCGCCGTTGGACGCGGAATCAGGCGAACGACGGTGGAGTCGACCTTGGGCGCGGGAGCAAACGCTTCCGGCGGCACATCAAAGAGCGGATCGACAAAAAAACGGTATTGCAGCATGACCGAGAGGCGGCCGTAATCGGGCGTATCGGGCGCAGCCGCCATACGCGCGACGACTTCTTTCTGCAACATGAAATGCATGTCCCGGATCGATTCGGCATATGTCGCCAGATGAAACAGCAGCGGCGTCGAAATGTTGTACGGCAGATTACCGACGATGCGTAAAGCGCCGGCCTTGCCGCTGACCAATTCAGAAAAATCAAAAGTCAGCGCATCGCCCGCGTGAATCGTCAAACGTCCGCCGGAAGCGGTGTGAGAGGTGTCAAAGCGTTGCCGCAAACGGGCAACGATATCGCGGTCGATCTCAATAACGTGCAGGTGATCCAGTCGAGGCAGCAAAAGTTCAGTCAGCGCGCCCAGACCGGGACCAATCTCCACAAGGCGATCTTCGCGGCGCGGCACAATTGCCCGCACGATGTCGCCAATGACCTGCGGGTCGATCAGAAAATGCTGGCCAAAACGTTTGCGGGCGATATGTTTTTGCATGAACCGTCCCTGGGAAATCGCCGTCACACCCTTGCGTCTTGACCAGTGCGCCGCTACGCGCGGTGCCTTTCCCGCGCCCGCCTTGCCATTTCGGCCGCCTGTTCGACGGCGGCAAACAGGCTGCCCGGATCGGCTGCGCCCGTCCCGGCCAGTTCCAGCGCCGTGCCGTGATCGACGGAGGTGCGGATGATCGGCAGCCCCAGCGTCACGTTGATGCCCTGACCGAACGTGGCGTATTTGAGCGCGGTCAGCCCCTGATCATGATACATGGCCAGCACGCAATCCCCCTGTGCAAGCAGCGGCGGTGTAAACATCGTATCGGCAGGCAGCGGGCCCAACAGCGTCATGCCCTCGGCGCGCAAACGTTGCAGCGTCGGCGTGATGATTTCGATTTCTTCCCGCCCCAAATAGCCGCTCTCGCCCGCGTGCGGATTGAGTCCGGCAACAAGGATGCGCGGCGCGTCTATGCCGTATTTACAGCGCATATCGGCATGCAGGATGCGCAGTGTCGCCGTCAGTGATTCCGGCGTGATCGCCGCCGGCACGTCTTTGAGCGGGAGGTGCGTTGTCGCCAGCGCGACGCGCAAGCCTTTGCCCGCCAGCATCATGACGACATGCGGCGTCCCCGTCCGCGCCGCCAGGTATTCGGTATGCCCGGTAAATGCAACGCCCGCATCATTGATCACGCCTTTGTGTACCGGCGCGGTCACCATCGCCGCAAATTCGCCGGACATGCAGCCATTCACGGCGCGATCGAGCAGATCGAGCACATGGCGAGCATTGGCCGGGTCGAGGCGGCCGGGCGCTGCGGGTGCAGCCAAGGGACAATGCAGCACATCAAGCGTATCCGGAAGCAACGGCGGAAATGGATTTTCCGGCGTCCAGTCACGCAAATTCACCGCCAGACCGAGATGCCGGGCGCGCTCGGCAAGCAGCCCGCGATCGCCAAGAACGAGGGGACGAAACGGCGCCTTTGCGCCGAAACGTTCGGGCAGGCGCAGGCACAATTCCGGCCCGATGCCCGCCGGCTCGCCGCAGGTCACGGCAATCAGCTGAGGGGAAGCGGATCCTCCGGACGCGCCAGAGCATTGCGCGTGCATCGCCCGCCTTTCAATGCTCGTCGAGCCGGATATCGACATAGGCGCGATCGCGTTCCTGGCGCAGCCAGTCCTGATAGGCCTCATCCAGTTTGCGCTCTTTCAGCGCCTCTCGCGCCGCAGCGCGTTTGCGCTCGTCCGAAACGTCCTGCATACGCCGTTCAAGCACCTGGACGAGGTGATAGCCGAACGGCGAGCGGATCGGCACACTGATCTCGCCCGGCGCAAGCTGATCCATCACCCGCTCGAAATCGGGAACCGTATCCCCCGGATACAGCCAGCCGAGATCGCCGCCTTTGGCGGCAGAGCCATCCTGCGAAAAGAGCCGGGCCAACTCCTCGAATTTCGCGCCGTTCTTCAACCGCTCATGGAGATCGTCGAGACGGCGCTTGGCCTCGGCATCGGAAACCAGCTCATCGACCTTGATCAGGATATGGCGGGCATGCGTCTGCCGCACTTGCGGCGGAATCGCCGCGCCGCCTTTAGCCAGCAGCTTGACGATGTGGAAACCATTGGAGCTGCGCAGAATCGGCGCCAACTGCCCGGGCGCCAGTTTCACGACCGCTTCGGCGAAGATTCCCGGCATGCGATCAAGCGGACGCGCGCCCAGACTACCGCCGCGCAGGCCATCCGGCGCATCAGAGTAAGCAGCGGCCATCTGGGCAAAATCCTCGCCGGCCTGTAAACGGCGGTAAATATCATCGGCTTTGGCCTGCGTGCGCCGAATTTGTTCCGGCGTCGCGCCTTCCGGCAAACGCAGCAGAATATGCGACACCTCGTATTCCTGATTCCCGCTGCCCGCCGCCTGGCTGTTCAGAAAATTATCGATTTCACCCTCGGAAATCACGATCCGGTTTTCCACCTCGCGTTCACGCACGCGGGCAATGGTCATCTCATTGCGAATCTCTTCACGGAAATTGGCGAAGGGAATACCGTCCCGTTGCAGCGTTTCGCGGAATTGTTCCATCGACATATTGTTATTGGCGGCGATCCGCTGCAAGGTCTGTTCCAACTGGGCGTCATCGACATGCAGGCCGATTTCCCGCGCGTGCTGCAATTGCAGCTTATCGACGATCATGCGTTCGAGCATCTGCCGCTCCAGCTCGTTGCGCGGCGGCAGCGAAGTTCCCTGCTGTCGCAGCTGCCGCAATGCCAGCTCCAGCCGGTCATTCAACTCGACCTGGGTAATGACTTCGTCGTTGACGACGGCGACGATACGGTCGGCAGGTTTCAGGTCCGGATACGCCGGCGCGGCAGACTGCGCAAGCAGTTCCCCTGAAATGCACAGTCCCAGCGACAACAATAGGGAAGGAAGAATTTTCATGCGCGCCCCTCAATGCACATAAATGGAATCTTTGACCGGCTCGTTGATCAGGCTGTAACCGCGGATATTGCGGCGCAGCATATCGATCGGATTGGAGCCGATGCTGGCGAAGTCATTCAGTTCAAGCTGGAGGAAGAAAGCCGACGAGGCTTTTTCCGAAGTCAGCGCCAGACGCTGGACAACGCCGCGCGCTACCCAGCAGCCACCGTTGTACTCCAACCCGGCGATCGCCTGAATCAGGCGGCCGCGCTGATTGACGGTAGACAACACCGCGCCGTCGTCACGGAAGGAATAGTTGTAGCGGCCGACGGCATACAACCGCCCCGTCAGCGGCCATTGCCCGGACAGGTCGATCTGCTTGACCGGCGCGCTGGGATCGCGATTGTAATGGTAGGAGAGATTGAGCACCTTGCCCGGCGCCGGCAGGTAACGCACACCGGCCGACAGGCGCTTGACCTGCCTGTCGCTCACATCGTATTGCGAAGCAAAATCCGCATAGACGCGCGGCAGTACCTGGCCGCTGAAGGCCGTCAGGAAATCGGATTTATCCCAGTTGCGATCCTCGCTGCCGGCGATCGAATTGGCGCTCAAGCCCACCTTGTTGCGCGTGAAATAGAAACGCTGACCAATCGTCGCCCGTGCAATCTCGGCGCCGGAATTCGGCTCCAGCAGGCGGCTGCTCACTGCGGTGGTCAACTGGTTGGCATTGTTGATGCGGTCCCAGCCGGAAAACTGATTTTCCGAGAACAGCTGCGCGAAATCGAAATCGGCCAGCGCCGTATCGAAGATCGGAATCGCATCCTGGTTGCGATAGGGAATATTGACGTAATACAGCCTCGGCTCCAGCGTCTGCCGGTAATCCTTGCCAAACCAGCGGCTGTCCCGCTCGAAAGTCATTCCCGAATCGAGGCTCATAATCGGCAGCGTCGAACTGATCGACTTCGGCGTACCCGCCTCCCGGTTCGACAGGGAATAATGGCGAATATTCAGACCCAGCTTGGGAGTGATGTACCAGCCCGGTCGTACATACGGCAAAGACAGTTGCGGGTACAACACCAGACGGCGCCCTTCCGGCGCAGCGACGGTAGTACCGTTGATGATCTGCTGCGGCTTGGAGAAAGCGGTAAATTGGCCCATGAAGCTCGCGTCGGCGGAATACAGATCCGCTTTGCGCGCATTGAGCGTAATCTGCGGCAGCATGCGGTACTGCTCGAGCACCGGGTTGTTTGCATCCGGCTGCAAAGTCTGATAGCCCTGGAAGTCGACGGTGGCGTTCCACCAGCCGCCGCCGTAGTAGCCCACCTTCGCCTGCTGGAGCAGCTGCGTCTGCGAGGTCGCAGCGACATGGCTCGACAGATCGGTGAAGTAGTGGTCATCCGACACCCGGTTGTAATTGACCTCGCCAGCAAAACCGTTACCTATAAACTGGCGATGCGAGAACGCGATGCCGTAGCGGTTTTTGTTGTCGTACAGTCGGTCGCCCGGCAAATATTCGACGCGCCCCTCGCCTTCATAACGGCCGCCCCAGGCCGTGTTGAGATAACGCCCCAGGACATCGAACTGTATCCCGCGCTTGCTGATCAAGCGCGTTGTAATCGTCGCATCGCGGTTCGGTGCGATATTCCAGTAATACGGTACGCTCAGGGTAACGCCGTTGCTGCTGCTCATTCCGAAGCTTGGCGTCAGCAGACCCGACTTGCGCTGCCGGTTGAGCGAGAACGACCAATTGGGCCAGTACAGGATGGGGACGTTTTTGAAATACAGCGTCGACGCCCGGCTCTCACCCTGTTCATAGTCATAGTCGAGTTTCAGTTCGCGCGAGCGCAGATACCAGCTATCGTCATCCGGCGCACACGTTGTAAACCGGCTGTCACTCAGGCGGTACTGGTTTTCGCCTTCGAAGTCGATGCGCCCGGCATCACCGCGCACATCGGACATCGTCTGCCCTTGCCCGCTCATCGCCTCGACGCTCTCGGTCGTCAGCGGCATAGCAAAACCGGAACGCCAGTAATTCTGGCGGCGCTGTTCAAGATAGCGCTCGGCCGAGGCAACATCCGCCGCCGACGGATTGACAGACTGCGGACTGCGTTTGAAACTGAATTCCGGCTGCTCAAAGAAACCGACCTGGTCTTCGAGCTTGAGCCGCATCTTCGGCCCGGTCACCGTGTCCTGCCCTTGCGCGAGACGCACCCGCCCTTCCGCCTCAACCTCATCCTCGACCGGCCAGTAGGTCATCCGGTCCGCATTGACGGTCACATCTACCTTGCGCAACTCAGCATCGCCTTCGGCAGTCAATTCGCGTTCGCCGTCACCGCCCACCCGCTGCGCACTCAGGAAGGCCGGACGTTCTTCTTCTCTCTCTGCCGAGGCCGCCGGCGATACTGCGGCCGAACGACGCAAGGCCAAGGCAGGAGAAGTATCGGCCACTCGCGCCTCAGTACCCGATCCCGCATCCGCCGGCAAAGCCCAAGATGCCGATGAGGCGCTGGAAGCCGCCGGCATGCCCGCCGATGCGCCCGCAACGGCAACGCCGACGCCACCGTTACTGCCCTCAATAAGGCCGCCACTGCCGGCATTGGCATGGACTGAAGCATCGCCTGTCACCACCGGCCCGTAAGGCAGTCGCCGATATTCCTGTGCAACAAACGGGCCAAGATAGGTGCCCGCCAGTTCCGGCGCCGCGGACGACGCCGGCGCCGGCGTTCCGACGCGCTCGCCTGCCTTACCGAACTCCCATTTCGCCCAGAAGAAAGCGACATTTCCCCAGCCGCGTCCGCCCGGAATAAAAGTACCGTTCAGACTAAAATTGCGATAGGCAATCGAACCAATAGGCAACACGACCGGAAAAGGTTTGTATCCCCAGATGTCGGAGCGCGAGATCAGTCCCGCGGTATAGCCCAGGCCGACACGGGTGTCCTGGACGGGACGCCAGATCGCCTGCCAGCCATAGCCCACCATGTACATCGGTTTGGAGTGGGAATCCTGGAAGGCCATGGCATACACGGCGTCCCAGTTCCCTTTCGCGTCATACAGGCCGGAACCGATCCCAAAGCCCAATGGATTTTCGCGATATGTGGCGATTTTTTCGGCGGAGTACTGGCTGCGCAAATGGTGCGTCAGGAATGGCAGATAAAGTTCCAGCGCGCCATTGTGATAAGCGTTAGCAACGGGCGACCACATCCGTTCGAGCCAGCCGCGATCATCCGCCGACTGGTGAATACGCCGCCCCATGACCGGCGTAGCGGCAGCAGCGGTCACTTCGGCGGATTGCGCCCGATCATTGCGCACCACAGCGGCAGGTTCGGTGGGCGTGGCGGGAGCGGCCGCAGACGCCGCCGGCATTTCAGAAGAAGAAGGCGAAGCCGCTTGACCGGGCGATGCGGCATGTGCAGAAGAATCCCCCAGCAAGGACGGATCGACGCGCGGCAAGGCGGCGCGCTCGGCGGCCGCTGTTTCGCGAGGCGCCGCATTTGCCGGCCGTGCGGACACCGCAGACGTATCGGCGTCGACCACGGCGGCGGGCGCAGGCGCCGTCACGACGGCGGGTACGGCCGGGCGGGATGCCGGTGCCGACGGCGCGGCGGAAGCGGCCGAAGCATGCGGGGTTGGCGAAACAGCGGCAGGCGCCGCAGGAACAGGCGCGGCATCAGCCGCTGGGCGGGCGGGCGGAGCGAGTGAATCAACGGCAGCTGAAGAAACTGGCGCTGGCGCGGATATTGTCGGCCTGGGCGCGCGCGACGCGGCAATGGGCTGTGTATTGGCAGGCGCGGAGACCGCCTGCATAGTTTTCGCCGCCTCAGCACGGCTGCCGGGGGCTGCGCCGGGCGAGGCTTCACGGGCAGTTTGGGCAACCTCCCGCAGCTCGGGCGCGAGCAGGGCCGGGTCGATGCGCAACGGCTCTGCCTGCACATCGACGGCATGTCCGCCGGTCATTAACCCGGCCATGCCGAACAAAAAGCACTGTGCCAGCGGTTTATGCCGCACTGTCGGTTTCATCTGCTCTTCGTCATCAATTACGCCATCGACCACCATAAATTACGGCTACCTTGCCTGCCATACCCCCACCACCAGGGAAAACCGAAACGGGCGGAAACCCGCGCGGCGAGTTCTGCTCCCGGCCGCAAAGGCATACGGCGTGAATGCTAAAATTGGCGCATTCTAGCATCTACCGCTTCATTTCATCTTTTCATCTTCAGGAGGGCGCATGCCGCGTACCCGCCAGTTGCGCGACTGGCTTGATCAACTCTTTCCGCGCCGGCCCGGCGAAGCGCCGCTGCCTTGTACGCCGGCTTCATCCGACGCCAGCTTCCGCCGTTATTTTCGCCTGGCGCTGCCCGACGGCACGACGCGCATCATCATGGACGCGCCGCCGGAACACGAAGACTGCCGTCCGTTCATCCGCATCGCCGCGCTGTTTCATGAGGCGGGCGTCCATGTTCCCGAAGTCCTCGCCGCCGACGTTGAGCAGGGCTTTCTGCTGCTTTCCGACCTCGGCCGCACCACTTACCTCGACGTACTCGACGCGCAGACGGCGCCGGCGCTTTATCGTGACGCCAACGCCGCGCTCATCGCACTCCAGCGCGCCAGCCGCCCCGGCGTGCTGCCCGTGTACGACCGCGCGCTGTTGCAACGCGAACTCGACCTGTTCCCGGACTGGTATATCGCCAGGCACCTCGGCCTCGCGCTTGATTCCCGTCAGAGCGCCGATCTGCGCACCGTTTTCGCTGCGCTCCTCGATAACAATCTGGCGCAGCCGCGGGTTTTCGTGCATCGGGACTACCACTCGCGCAATCTGATGGTCATCAATGAAGCGCCGAAGCACGCCCATTCCGGCATCGCCGCCAATCCGGGCGTTCTCGACTTCCAGGATGCGGTGTACGGGCCGATCACCTACGACCCTGTTTCGCTTTACCGCGACGCCTACATCGCCTGGGAAGAAGCGCAGGAACTCGATTTCGTCATCCGTTACTGGGAAGCCGCCCACGCCGCCAGCCTGCCGGTACGGGCCGATTTCGACGCTTTCTACCGTGATTACGAATGGATGGGCGCGCAGCGCCAGCTCAAGGTACTTGGCATTTTTGCCCGCCTCTGCCACCGCGACGGCAAGGACGGTTACCTGAAAGACATGCCGCGCGTCATGGCCTACCTGCGCCGCACGGCCGGGCGTTACGCCGAACTGCGGCCGCTGGCGCGCCTGCTCGACCGGCTGGAGAACCGGCCGTCCGAAACGGGGCTGACCTTCTAGAAATAGAGCGCTTCCTTTGCCCCGAACTCTGCAAAAACAGACCAGAAAACATAAATCGCCCGGAAGTCCTTTAAACACAAGGGCCCACGGGCATCAAAAAACATAAATGGAAAATTAATCGACAAAAAAAGCGTGGCATCCGCGTATGAAATCCGCTTCCGACGACATCGAACATCAGAAAAAGCGCGCGGCGTTCCGGCAAGCGGCCCTTGCGGCTGGGCGGGAATATCAGAACAGCGGCCGGCGCCTGGCGCGGAAAAAGTTGATGCGTGGCTAAAGCAGTTTGCAGCGAGCGAAGCGGCGGAATTGCCGGAGTGCCATCGCTTCCGATGAAAGCGCTCATCCTCGCCGCCGGCCGCGGCGAACGCATGCGGCCGCTAACCGACGCCACCCGCAACCCTTGCAAACAGGACATTTCCAAAGGGTCGCCCTGAAGCCCTTATAAACAGGGCATTTCAGAGGAGGCGCCCGGAGACGCCCTATCCACGCGGGTTTCAGAGGCGCTTTGAGTGGCGCCTACAAAAGCAATCAACAAAAGGAGTAGCATCCGCGTATGAAATCCGTTTCCGACGACATCGAACATCAGAAAAAGTGCGCGGCGTTCCGGCAAGCGACTCTTGCGGCTGGGCGGGAATATCAGAACAGCGGCCGGCGCCTGACACGAAAAAAAGTTGATGCGTGGCTGAAGCAGCTTGCGGCGGGCGAAGCGGCGGGATTGCCGGAGTGCCATCGCATCCGATGAAAGCGTTCATCCTCGCCGCCGGCCGCGGCGAACGCATGCGGCCGCTAACCGACGCCACGCCCAAACCACTGCTCTGCGCAGGCGGCAAGCCGCTGATCGTCTGGCATCTGGAACGGCTTGCCGACGCCGGATTCCGCGACATCGTCATCAATACCG
Source organism: uncultured Propionivibrio sp. (assembly GCA_938040985.1). Classification (GTDB taxonomy): domain Bacteria; phylum Pseudomonadota; class Gammaproteobacteria; order Burkholderiales; family Rhodocyclaceae; genus Propionivibrio. The sequence goes on along the minus strand of CALHZD010000004.1, from coordinate 9,809 downwards.
CCTGGCTGGGCGAACGCATCCGGACGCTGCTCGGCGACGGCGCGCGCTGGAACCTCGCCATCCGCTATTCACCCGAACCGCCCGGCGCGCTGGAAACCGCGGGCGGCATCGCCCACGCCCTGCCGCTGCTGGGCGAGGCGCCTTTTCTCGTGGTCAACGGCGATATCTGGTGTGACTGGGATTTCGCCCGCGCCTTCGCCGTGGCCGAACAGATGGCCGCCCACGAAACCGATACGCCGGCGTACCTTGCGCATCTCATCCTCGTCGATAACCCGGCGCACCATGCCGGCGGCGATTTTTGCCTCGACGGCAATACTCTTCGTTACGCCGCCGACGGCGCGGGAACTCCCTTGACCTACGCGGGCATCGGCATATTTTCACCGGCCTTCTTCGCCGGCGTTCCCGCAGGCGCGGTCATGAAGCTGCGCCCCCTGCTTGACGCCGGCATCAGCCGGCATACCCTTCGCGGCGAATATCATGCCGGCCGCTGGAGCGATATCGGCACGCCGGAACGACTGCATGAACTCGACCGGCAGCTCGCCGCAGCCGCCCGCCATGTACAACCAACACAGCCAACAATTTTTCCCGACCGCGCCTAAACATTGGACACGCTCATGAACCTCAACCTCGAACCCTGCCGCCGGCGCCGCCAGCGCCTTCTCGAAGACATCGGCGAAGGCATCGCCCTGCTCTTTGCCGCGCCGGAGCGCCCGCGCAACCGCGACATCCTGTATCCCTACCGCTTCGACAGCGATTTCTGGTATCTCACCGGCTTTCCCGAACCGGAGGCCGTACTCGCGCTCATCGGCGGCAACGCGCCGCGCACCCTGCTGTTCTGCCGGGACAAAGACGAAGAACGCGAAATCTGGGAAGGCTTCCGCTACGGCCCCGCCGCCGCCCGCGAAATCTTCGGGTTCGACGAGACACGCTCTTTCGCCGAATTCGCCGATGCGCTGCCCGACCTCCTCGCCGGGCACGAAACCCTGTGGTATGCCGTCGGCCAGGATGCCGGTCAGGACAGGCAAATCATCGACGCCCTCAACCGCGTCCGCGCCCAGTCACGCGCGGGCCGGCGCGCGCCGGCCGTCCTGCGCGACATCCGCGAACCTTTGCAGCGCATGCGCCTGATCAAGGATGCCTGTGAGATTGACATCATGCGCCGCGCCGCCGACATTTCCTCGGATGCGCATCGGCGCGCCATGCGCGCCTGCCGCCCCGGCCATCGGGAATATGCGCTGGAAGCCGAACTCAGCCACGAGTTCCGCATCCGCGGCGCCGGCGGCCATGCTTACCCGCCCATCGTCGCCGGCGGCGCCAACGCCTGCGTCCTGCATTACACCGACAACAATGCGCCGCTTGCCGACAGCGCGCTGGTGCTGATCGACGCCGGCTGCGAACTCGACGGTTACGCCGCCGACATCACGCGCACGTTCCCGGTCAACGGTCGCTTCACTGGCGCGCAGCGCGCTGCTTACGAAATCGTTCTGGCCATGCAAACGGCGGCCTTCGAAGCGATCCGCCCGGGCGCACCTTTTTCGGCCTATCACGACGCGGCCGTGCGCGTGCTCGTGCGCGGTCTGGTCGATCTCGGCGTACTTTCCGGCGACATCGACGGTCTGATTGAACGTGAGGCCTACAAGCCGTTTTACATGCATCGCACCGGACACTGGCTCGGCCTCGACGTACACGATGTCGGCGATTACAAGACGGGGGAAGACTGGACGCGCCTGCGCCCGGGCATGGCGCTGACCGTTGAACCGGGGCTGTACCTGCGCGCTGAGGCCGGCGCGCCCGAACCGCTGCAAGGCATCGGCATCCGCATCGAAGACGACGTTTTCGTCACCGACACCGGCTGTGAGGTGTATACCCGCGCGCCCAGGGCGGTCGCCGATATCGAGGCGTTGATGCGCCATGGCTGAAATGCCGGCGGACGTTTGCGTCGGCGTCGCTTTCGTCGATGTCACCATTCCCGGCGGCGGGCGGGTCGATCTGGCGCGGGCGGTCGCTTCACCGCCGCGCCACAATCCGGTCCGCCGCACGATCTGGAGGACAGGCGGCCGGCCGTAACCTTGCCGCTCGTCCATGTACTCTCGCGCACACCGTCGCGCACAACGCCTACCGGCGCGTTGGTCATCCCGCCGCCGGCTCGCATCGCCTTCCACATTTTTCACCCGCTCGGCTAGACTCACCACCTCCTCACCCTTCTCGTCAATTTTCAGGATCGGCCGCCATGGCGCACACGCGCAAGAAAATCCGCCTCATTGAATTCAAGGGAACCACGCTTCCCGTCATCAGCATTGCCTTGCGCTCGCTTCAGCCGGATTCGTTGGCGGCCTGCGCCGCCGACCTGTTTGGCGACGAAGCATTTTTTGACGGTGAGGCCGCCGTACTTGAGCTTGACCCGCTGACCGAGGCAGCAGACGGCAGCATGCCCGCATCGCCCGACTGGGCCGCCGTCGCCGCGCTCTTCCAGCGCCACGGCCTATACGTCATCGGCGTGAGCGGCGGTAGCGATGCGCTGCGCGCCGCCGCTGCCGAAGCCGGTTTGCCGCCGCTGACGGCTTTCCGGCATCCTCAGCGCGCGGAAGCACTTTCTACGCTTCCCGCCGGGGACGATACCCGCGCCGAAACCGCACCGGACGTTCCATCCGAAGCCCGCCCCGAAAGCGCAGGCAAGCCTGCGTCCGGAACGCCGCCCGATATGCTGTCCAATATGCCACCCGATGCGCCGCCCGTCGCGCAGACGCTGATCATCGACCGGCCGCTGCGTTCCGGTCAGCAGGTCTACGCCCGCGGCGGCGATCTGGTCATGCTGGCGGCCGTCAATGCCGGCGCCGAGGTGATTGCCGACGGCAGCATCCACATCTATGCGCCCCTGCGCGGCCGGGCGCTCGCCGGCGCTTCCGGCGATGCGCGCGCGCGTATTTTCACTACGCGCCTGGAGGCGGAACTGGTCTCGATCGCAGGACTCTACCGCACCTTTGAACACGGCATTCCCGACGGCCTGGCCGGACGACCGGCGCAAATCCGGCTTTGCCATGACACGGCGGAAGCGCGCGACTGGCTGGACATCCGGGCGCTGAAAACCGACTGAGCGCGCCCTTTCGGCCGACGACCGGCGGCCGAACAGGAAAAAATTCCGGCAACAGGTAGAATCCTTTCTTTTTGACGGGAGACCGCCATGGCACGAATCGTCGTCGTGACCTCCGGCAAAGGGGGCGTCGGCAAAACCACCACCAGCGCCAGCTTTGCATCCGGCCTTGCGCTGCGCGGCCACAAAACCGCCGTCATCGATTTCGACGTCGGCCTGCGCAACCTCGATCTGATCATGGGCTGCGAACGCCGCGTCGTCTACGATCTGGTCAATGTGTTGCATGGCGAGGCGACGCTGACCCAGGCGCTCATCAAGGACAAGCATTGCGGCAACGACACTCTGTTCGTGCTCCCCGCCTCGCAAACGCGCGACAAGGACGCGCTAACCGAAGAAGGCATCGAAAAGGTCTTCAAGGAACTTGCACAGATGGCGTTCGACTACGTTGTCTGCGATTCGCCGGCCGGCATCGAGCACGGCGCGGTGATGGCGTTGACCTTTGCCGACGAGGCGATCATCGTGACCAACCCGGAAATCTCTTCCGTGCGCGATTCCGACCGCATTCTCGGCATCATTCAGGCGAAATCGCGGCGCGCCCTTTCCGGCGACGAACCGGTCAAGGAACATCTGCTGCTCACTCGCTACTCGCCCAAGCGCGTCGATGACGGGGAAATGCTCTCGTACAAGGATGTGCAGGAAATCCTGCGGATTCCGATCATCGGCGTCATTCCCGAATCGGAAACCGTCTTGCAGGCATCCAACCAGGGCACTCCGGTGATCCACATTAAGGACAGCGACGTGGCGCAGGCATACGCCGATGTGGTCGACCGCTTCCTCGACAAGGAGTGCAAAAACCTGCCGCTGCGCTTCGTCGATTACGAAAAGCCCGGCCTGCTCCGCCGCCTTTTCGGAGGGAAATAAATGTCCCTGTTCTCACGCCTGTTCGGCAACAAACCGAAATCCGCCGCAACGGCCAAGGAGCGCCTGCAACTGATCATTGCGCACGAACGCAGCGGCCTGTCGGGTAAAAAAGAGTTCCTGCCCAAGATGCAGAAGGAGCTGATCGCCGTGATTTCCAAGTACGTGTCGATCAATCCGGATGACATCAAAGTGTCGCTGGAAAAGCAGGGAAACTACGAGGTGCTCGAGGTCAACATCGTCCTGCCCGAACCGGACGGCCAAACAGCGGACAAGGCCGATCCGGAAGACTAAAGCCGGCATGATCGGCCGTCTGACGGCAGCGCGGGCAGACGGCGATGGCGGAGGCGGCATCGGCAGTTCGCTCAACTCAGGCTGCGCGCCCGATCATCCGTACCTTGGCGAACTTACGGGCTATACACGCTGTACACTTCCTGACAGTTCTTGCACGGCAAAGCAGGTAGAATTATTTTCTCCGCATCGTCGTGTACGTCCGTCACCGACTTTCGCCGTTGGCCTTGATCAGCGCTGCCGCCGTGTTGCCGTTCTGACCTTGACGAAGCTTTTTATTGATTTCACTTTCATCCTTGCGATCCTTTTCTTTCACCCATGGACTTTCTCGGCTTCACGCTCCGCAATAATCTTTTCGTCGCACCGATGGCGGGCGTGACCGATCGCCCGTTCCGCCAGCTGTGCAAAAAGATGGGCGCGGGTTTGGCCGTCTCCGAAATGGTTACGTCGAACTCGCTGCTTTACGGCAGCGTCAAGACGCGGCGACGCGCCGATCACAGCGGCGAAGTCGAACCCATCTCCGTCCAGATTGCCGGCGCGGTGCCGGAGATGATGGCCGAGGCGGCGCGCTACAACGTTGAGCGCGGCGCGCAGATCATCGACATCAACATGGGCTGCCCGGCCAAGAAAGTCTGCAACGTGATGGCCGGTTCGGCATTGCTCAAGGACGAAAGGCAGGTCGGCCGCATTCTGGAAGCCGTCGTCAAGGCCGTGCCAGCGACGCCGGTGACGCTGAAAATCCGCACCGGCTGGGACAGCGCCAACCGCAATGCCCTGAACATCCTCAAAATCGCCGAGCAGTCGGGAATCCGGGCGCTGGCCATCCACGGCCGCACGCGCGCCGACGCTTACCGCGGCGAGGCCGAGTACGCCACCATCGCCGCCGTCAAGGCGGCCGCGCATATTCCGGTCATCGCCAACGGCGACATTGCTTCGCCTGAGAAAGCCCGGCATGTACTGGCTGTTACCGGCGCCGACGCCCTGATGATCGGCCGCGCCGCACAGGGCCGACCCTGGCTGTTCCGCGAGATCGAGCATTACCTTGCCACCGGCGCGCATCTTCTGCCGCCGCGCGTCGATGAAATCCACGCAATTCTGCTCGCCCACCTTGAGGATCTGTATGCCTTTTACGGCATCAATGCCGGCGTGCGCGTGGCGCGCAAGCACATTGCCTGGTACACCCGTGGGCTGGCCGGATCGGCCGCCTTCCGCCATGCCATGAACCAGCTGCCCGACATCGCCGGGCAGCGCAATGCTGTCAACGACTTTTTCTTTACTCTGGCCGAAAAAGACGAACGTCTGGCCTACGATTCGCATGCCTTGCATGCGCCGATCGAAGACTCTGGAGCATTAGCCGCATGACTCAAGAACACGATATTCACGCCTGCATCCACGCAGCGCTGACCCGCTACTTTGAAACGCTGGACGGCGAAAAGCCCGTCGCCATCTACAACATGGTGCTCAGGCGCGTTGAACGCCCGATGCTCCAGGTCGTCATGGAACGCGCGCGCGGCAATCAGACGCTGGCCGCGGAAATCCTCGGCATCAACCGCAACACCCTGCGCAAGAAGCTCACCGAGCATCAGCTCTCATACAAGTAAAACGGACAGGGCCGGCTGCGCGCCGGCGCCAATCCGGCGCCAGCCCGACTCCAAAATTCAACGAACGCCAACCATGAAAATCCGTCAAGCCCTCATCAGCCTTTCCGACAAACGCGGCGCCCTTGAATTTGCGCGCGGACTCGCCGCCTTGGGCGTCCGCCTCCTGTCGACGGGCGGCACCGCCAGACTGCTGCGCGAATCCGGACTCTCCGTCACCGAAATCGGTGACTACACCGGCTTCCCGGAAATGCTCGACGGCCGCGTCAAGACGCTGCATCCGAAAGTGCATGGCGGCATCCTCGCTCGCCGCGATCTGCCGGCGCATATGGAAACCCTCAAAACGCACGGCATCCCGACGATCGATCTTGTCTGCGTTAACCTCTATCCCTTTGCGGCGACCATCGCCCAACCCGGCGTCACCCTGGCCGAAGCGATCGAAAACATCGACATCGGCGGCCCGGCGATGCTCCGCTCGGCGGCAAAAAACTATACGGGAGTCGCAGTCGTCACCGACCCGGACGACTACCCGCGCCTGCTGGATGAAATGCGGCGCGGCGACGGCGCGCTTTCGCGGGCGACCCGCTTCGCGCTGGCCAAAAAAGCGTTTGCCCACACCGCACGTTACGACGGCATGATCGCCAACTGGCTGACCGGGCTGCCGGAAAATGCCGAAGCGCCATCCGGAAACCCGGCCGAAACGCCCGCCTCCGCAGTGGCCGCCACCGAAATGGCGGCATCCGCATCGCCCGGGCCGTCGCGCTTTCCGGAATGCCTGCAACTGGCTTTCGACCGCGTCGAAATCCTGCGCTACGGCGAAAACGCCCACCAGCGCGCCGCCTTCTACCGCGACGCGGCGCCCTTATCCAGCTACTCCAGCCGCTCCGGCCGTACCGGCGGCATCGCCGCCTATCGCCAGCTACAGGGAAAAGAACTCTCCTACAACAACATCGCCGATGCCGACGCTGCCTGGGAATGCGTCAAGAGTTTCGCCGCGCCGGCCTGCGTCATCGTCAAGCACGCCAATCCGTGCGGCGTCGCCGTCGCCGGCCAGCTGGCCGAGGCTTATGAAAAAGCCTTTCAGACCGACCCGACTTCAGCATTCGGCGGCATCCTCGCCTTTAACCGCGAGGTTGATCTCGACGTGATCGACGCGATCAATGCGCGCAAGCATTTCGTCGAGGTGCTGGTCGCCCCGGCCTTCACCGCCGAGGCCCAAACCGCGCTCGCCGCCAAGACCAACCTGCGCGTGCTGAGCGTGCCCTTGCCGGCCGCGCATGAAGGCGATGCCGGCCATACGCTCGAATTCAAGCGCATCGGCGGCGGCCTGCTGGTGCAAACGGCAGATGATTTTGCCGTGCAGGCCGGCGACCTCAAGTGCGTCACCCGGCGCGCGCCTACGACGGCGCAGATCGAAGACCTGCTCTTTGCCGAGCGCGTTGTCCGCTTTGTCAAATCCAATGCAATCGTCTTTTGCGGCAACGGCATGACGCTCGGCGTCGGCGCCGGACAGATGAGCCGCGTCGACTCGACGCGCATCGCCGGAATCAAGGCCAAAAACGCCGGGCTGGAACTTAACGGGTCGGTCGTCGCATCGGATGCTTTCTTTCCCTTCCGCGACGGCATCGACACATTGGCCGAAGCCGGCGCGGTCGCCGTCATCCAACCGGGCGGCTCGGTGCGCGACGACGAGGTGATCGCCGCCGCTGACGAACATGGCATCGCCATGGTTTTTACCGGCATACGCCACTTCCGGCACTGACGTCCCTCGTCACTGCGCCACGTCATATCCGTCCACGCCCGCACAGCACGCCCGTATCGAAAGCCTCCCCAAGCCGGCAGCCTTCCGGATCGGTCGTTGCCCGGCACACGGCGACCCGCCTGGCAAAACCCATTCAGGCGAAAAAGACGCCACATCGAATCCGCGCTGCGAGGTCAAAGCGCTTGCCCGCACAATCCGGGCGAAATACGATATCGGCCTTGAGGGTAAGGCGATGAAAAAACGCTGCCGACCGGATACGTGATCAACGTTCGCCCGCCACCGAACGAAAAATCCGATGACGCCACACTGCATCCGTGCCGGTTCGGCAAGACGTTCGACAGACATTTGAGAAAAAACACAAGGGGAAAACATGAAACTTCTCGTTATTGGCTCTGGCGGCCGTGAACATGCTCTGGCCTGGCGGCTGGCCCAGGCCGCCGACGTGGGGAAAATCTATATTGCACCCGGTAACGCCGGCACGGCACATCACGCGCCCTTGATGGAAAATCTGCCGCTTACCGACCTGACCGCACTGGCCGACTTTGCCGAACGGGAAAAAATCCATCTCACCGTCGTCGGGCCGGAAGCGCCGCTCGCCGCCGGCATCGTCGACCTCTTCCGCGCGCGCGGGTTGAAGATTTTCGGCCCGACCCGCGCCGCCGCGCAGCTCGAAAGCTCCAAGGATTTTGCCAAGCGCTTCATGGTGCGGCACCAGATCCCGACCGCCGCATCCGAAACCTTTACCGATGCAAACGCCGCACACGCCTGCCTTGAGCGCAAAGGCGCGCCGATCGTCATCAAGGCCGACGGACTGGCCGCCGGCAAGGGCGTCGTCGTCGCCACAACGCTGGCCGAAGCGCACCGCGCCATCGACAACATGTTCGCCGGCACAGCGCCCGACGCATCCGGCGCCCGTGTCTTGATCGAAGATTTCATGGCCGGCGAGGAAGCCAGCTTCATCGTCATGGTTGATGGCAAAAATGTCCTGCCACTGGCCACCAGCCAGGATCACAAACGCATCGGTGACGGCGACGCCGGCCCCAACACCGGCGGCATGGGCGCCTACTCTCCGGCGCCGGTGGTCACGCCGGAACTGCACGCCAAAGTGATGCGCGAAATCATCCTGCCGACGGTGCGCGGCATGGCCGCCGACGGCATCCCCTACACCGGCTTTCTTTACGCCGGACTGATGATCGGCAAGGACGGCGCGGTCAAGGTCGTCGAATTCAACTGCCGCCTGGGCGACCCGGAAACGCAGCCGATCATGATGCGCCTCAAATCGGATCTGCACCGCCTGCTCGAACACGCCGTCGCCGGCACGCTCGACCAGGCTGAGGCCGCCTGGGATCACCGCGTCGCGCTAGGCGTCGTGCTTGCCGCCGCCGGCTACCCCGGCGCACCGCGCACGGGCGATGTCATCGGCGGCCTGTCCGGTGCGCGCGAGACCGATGACGCCGTACAGATTTTCCACGCCGGCACCGCTAAAAAGGCTGATCAGATCGTCACTGCCGGCGGCCGCGTACTCTGCGTCACGGCGCTGGGCAACAACATCAAGATGGCGCAAAAAAACGCTTACGCCGCCGTCGAACGCATCCATTTCGAGGGCATGCAGTATCGGCATGACATCGGCCACCGCGCGATCACACGCTGACCCCTTGCTCTCTGTATAGCGGTTGCCTTTGCAGAAATACCGCGTTGGCTGGCCTTGTCTTTGGCAACGTCGAGCGATAGCGGCCCCCTTTGCCAAAATACTGCGTTGCTGTGTTGGCCTGGCCTTGCCGTACGACTCGTACTGTCTGCGGCTCGCCGCCTTGTCTTTTGGCAAAGCCAAGCCGCTATTTTTTTAGCGCCTCAAAAGGGATGCCCGGAAACCCGCGTAAACAAAACATCTCCGAACACCCCGACCCGAAATTCCTGCAAACAGGCCAGAAAACATAAATCGCCCTGAGATCCTTTAAATACAGGGGGATCAGGGCATCAAAAAACATAAACCGAAACACTGCGCTCGACCAACTCTCTTAAACCCGTGTAAATAGAGCATCTCCGGACGCACTGCCCGCCAGCCCGCGTGTTTAGGGCGTTTCAGAGGAGGCACCCCAGAATCCTTATAAACAGTGCATCTCAGCGGGGTATGCTCTGAGTTCCTTTA
>CALHZD010000003.1 GCA_938040985.1 uncultured Propionivibrio sp. | reverse complement strand
TTCTCCCTCTCCCGGGAGCGAGGCACCTGAACGCGAAGCCATCATATGCCTAAATAATGCGTTGTTCAATACGTTGCACACATAAAACCGACACTTTTTGTTGAGAATGATACACAGACAGTAATGAGTAATGCGGTGAAGAGGCGCGGACAAGAGATGAGATGCTAAGATATGAAAAGCAAGTAACTCATTGAAAGTAAAGGATAATTTTGTGTCTTGGAAAGGTTTTGCGCCGCGTGCGCTTCTGCCCAAGCCGTATGCGTCTGGTTAATGACGCATACGGATCAAAAACTGATGATAGGCCGAGCGGCAGGCGTTTATGAGTGAGCGCAGCGGGTGGATGATGATGGTCAGGAAGCTAAATCCGTTGCGCTGTGGCAGCACAACGTGCCTGACAATGCATTTTCTCCAGTCCATTTTTTTGCAAAATCTGCCAACCGATCGACAAGAGATGGGTGAGAGGGGTAAAGCGCGTTTTGCGAGCGTATCAACCGGCCTGGTTCAAGAGTTTTTACGGTGATATGCTCTGAACATCTAAAACTGCATTTTCTTGATTAATATCCCCTTCCGCTTGTTGCAATTGCACAACAAGACAGGCTGAAAAATGGAAGAGTTGGCACTTTCGGCTTGTCCGGCAGCGTGCGGTTTGCGATCATGGCACCCAGCTTCTCATCCATGAGAGGTCCAGTTTGGTGGGGCTGAGTTGTTGTGTCACCCAATGCGCCGCCGACCTTAACCCTAGAGGAGATTTTCAAATGCAAAAGAAAGTAATTGCTCTGGCCGTCGCCGGTTTGGTTTCGGGTGCGGCTTTCGCTCAGACCTCCGTGACCCTGAGTGGTACCGTTGATCTTGGCTACAACTTTGGTGAAGAAAAATGGGATCAAGGTGGTGTTACCCAATCCCATAAATACAGAAATTTCCGCGGCGGTGATGGCAGGGGGATGAGCTCCTCGCGCCTGAACATCGACGTCAAGGAACAGTTGGGTAGCGGCCTGAAGGCGGGGTATTTCCATGAAATCGGGCTGCGTCACTTCGCTGGCGATCATAATTATGACCTTATGGCTAATGACGGCGTAAACGGCAGCCTTGCTGCTTTCAATCGTAGCCGTCAGTCCTTTGCCTACTTGGAAAGCGCCAGTGCCGGCCGTTTTCAAATTGGTCTTTCCAACCTGATCACAGATTATGAGACGCTTTTTGCGAATGTCGGTTCGCGTAATTTTGTCGGTAATGCGTATAACGCTCAGTTCTTCGGTTTGAGTTCCTTTAGCATAGAGAATGGCGAGTTTAAGACGCCTATACGTCAGGTGGCACGAGTTAATGCGATGGATCTGGCGCGTGCAAATGCTATCTCGTATTATTCACCGGTCTTTAGTGGCTTCCAAGTGATGGGTCAATTTGGTTATGGTAAGTCGAAGGTGGATAACGTAGATGGCGTTATTACTGATACTGTTGCTGGGACGACACTGAACGTCCTTAGTGATAATGAAACTGAATACAAAATCTATAATGTTGGCCTGAAGTATGCCAATGGTCCATTGACTGCATATATTGGCGGACAAAAGTATGAAACCGAAGGGTCGGCAACGCTAACGCAAGTAGGTACTGGTCTTAGCGCAAGCGCTTCTGGTGAAGAAGATCGTCGTGAATTCATTGCTGCGGCTGCCTATGATTTCGGCGTTGCTAAACTGGCGGGTATGTACTTCGATCGGAAAGCCGACATTAATGGCTCTAACGATCACAAGTATCGCGGTGGCGACATCGGCGTATCGGTTCCGCTAGGTCAGGCCGAGCTGTTTGCCAACTACGGTATGGGCAAAAACAAGTTTGAAGGTGATGGTGGCCCTTCTTGGAAAATCCGTACCTATCAACTGGGTGCCCGTTATAACCTGAGCAAGCGTACCAACGTTTATGCGCTGTATGGTTATGGTAAAGCCAAGGAAGACAGAGAAGGTTCTGGTACTGGTAAAAGCAGTGTTGCATCTGTTGGCCTGCGTCACTCCTTCTAATTGGCCAAATGATCAAATAAATTCCAATTGTGTTTGATTAAAACGGCTGCCTAAAGGCAGCCGTTTTTTTGTTTAATAATTGTTGAAAATGCGCGCAAGTACCGGCTTTTTGTTATGTGTTCCTGCATGCATGCTTCGGCGAATAACGGATAATGTCAGTTGAGATTAATTTTCTCCTCTCTAAAATGGCAAGCCATAGGTGGTGTAAAAGTGCGTAGCAGATACGATATGTGGACTAATTAAACAAGATAGATCGTACGGAAAATTAACAAGAGGGTCTTTGAACTCTATCAGGCCTAATCACATTGTTTATGCTTAAGTCAAGTTAGGTATTTCTTCGTGAAACAAGTTTTTTTGAATAGTCTGGTAAGAGAAGCTCTGTATATAAAGTCTGCGCTGCATGTGAGTGCCTGTGCTTAATTTATCAGCATGAAGGCGCAAGTTGCGAGGGAATAAATCGCGTACGTATGTCATTTACGGGGTGCCATAAATTTGTACCTTGGAATAGTGAAAATGGAAAAAAGTACCTTGGGGGAAGATGACTTGCCATCTTCTAGTTCAGAAAATAGTGGCTAACGTGTCATCAAATTATCGCGGTGGATGATTTCTGCTTCGTATTCATAACCGAGCAATGATTCGATATCGGCGCTGGCGTGGCGGGCGATGCGGCGGGCGTCGCCACTGCCGTAGTTGATAAGGCCGCGTGCAATTTCTTGGCCCTCGGGCGATAGGCAAATGACAAGGGCACCGCGCTCAAATTCTCCCTGAACATCGACGACGCCAACAGGTAACAGGCTTTTGCCTGCGGATAGCGCCTTTACCGCACCGGCATCGAGTATGAGTCTGCCGCTGACTTGCAAGTGGTCGGCAATCCACTGTTTACGAGCGTTCAGGGTGGGCGTGCCAGAAACAAGCAGTGTGCCTAGCGCTTTGCCACGGGCCAGACGCAGCATCACGTCTTTTTCCCGTCCGCTGGCAATAGCAGTATGCGCGCCGCCGCTGGCAGCGCGTTTGGCGGCAAGAATCTTGGTGATCATGCCGCCTTTGCCGATGCCGCTGCCCGCACCGCCTGCCATGGCTTCAAGCGCTGGGTCACCGGCGCGCGCTTCACTGACCAGCGTGGCATTCGGGTCGTGACACGGATCCGCCGTGTATAGCCCCTGCTGGTCAGTGAGAATGATCAGGGCGTCGGCGTCGATGAGGTTGGCGACAAGCGCGCCGAGCGTATCATTGTCGCCAAACTTGATTTCGTCGGTGACAACGGTGTCGTTTTCGTTGATGATCGGAACGACACCAAGTGCGAGCAGGGCGGTCAGCGTGGCGCGCGCATTGAGATAGCGTTTGCGGTCGGCCAGGTCTTCATGCGTGAGTAGGATCTGGGCGGTGATGAGGCCGTGGCGGACGAAGGCGCTTTCATAAACCTGCACTAATCCCATCTGCCCAATGGCGGCACAGGCCTGAAGTTCGTGAACGGCTTTGGGGCGTTGCCGCCAGCCCAGGCGCTGCATGCCGCAGGCAATGGCGCCCGAGGAGACGAGCAGGATTTCTTTGCCTGTCCCGTGTAGCTGAGCGATTTGACGCGCCCATTCGCCGATAGCGTTGAGGTCCAGCCCTTGGCCGTTATTGGTGACGAGGGTAGAGCCGACCTTGACGACGAAGCGTTTGGCGGTGGCGAGACAGGTCGTAGTCATGATGATCAGGCTTTTCGATTGTCTGGCAGATCGGGCGTGCTGGATGGTGTTTGGAACGCGGTTTGCAAAACGGCCTGCGTTGCCGATGAGGCGCCATTCATATCTTGTTCCGAATGGATGGGAGCAGGCGGCAGAGCATCGAGTGCGGCCTGGAGTGCGAAGACCAGCGATCGGCAGCCTTCGCCGTTGATGGCACTGATGCAAAAGTGCGGCGAATCTTTAGGTGCGTCGGCAGCATAGGCGGCTAGGAAATCGTGGATGCGTTGTTCACGCATTTCTTCGGGAATCAGGTCAATTTTGTTGAGCGCTAACCAGCGTGGTCGGCTGGCCAATTCCGGGCTGTAACGTTCAAGTTCACGGACGATGGCGCGCGCGTCTTGCACAGGATCGGCTTCAGGGGCGAGGGGTGCTAGATCAACAATGTGAAGCAGAATGCGAGTGCGTGCCAGGTGTTTAAGAAAGCGGATGCCCAAGCCCGCGCCATCGGACGCCCCTTCGATCAGGCCGGGAATATCGGCGATGACGAAACTTTTGTTTTCTGCTGTGCGTACGACGCCGAGATTGGGGTGTAGCGTGGTAAATGGATAATCAGCGACTTTGGGACGCGCGGCCGAGACGGCGCGGATGAACGTGCTTTTACCCGCATTGGGCAGACCAAGCAAACCGACATCGGCAAGTACGCGCAGCTCAAGGCGCAAATCGCGTTCTTCGCCAGGATCCCCGGAAGTACATTGGCGTGGCGCCCGGTTGGTGCTCGACTTAAAGCGGGTATTGCCAAGCCCACCCTTGCCGCCTTTAGCGAGCAGGACTTGCTGGCCATCGACGGCAAGGTCGGCAATGATACGTCGGCTGTTTTCGTCGGTGATGACTGTGCCAACCGGCACATGCAGGACAATATCCTTGCCGCTTCTGCCCGTGCAATCGCTGCTGCCACCGTTCTCGCCACGTTCGGCAAGGAACTTGCGCGTATAGCGATATTCGATCAGGGTGTTGAGATTGCGGTCGGCGATGGCATAGACACTGCCGCCATGGCCACCATCGCCGCCATTGGGGCCGCCGTGCGGTTCGTACTTTTCACGCCGGAAGGAAATAATGCCATTGCCGCCGTTGCCGCCGGCAATCAGGATTTTGGCTTCGTCAATGAATTTCATGGTGGCCTGCCTGACGGTGACTGGTGTGGGAATCTAGCGCTGCACCAAATCGGTGCTTTGATTAGTACGGCAATATACGGCCATAAACTAAAAAGCCCTATTGCTGGAATAGGGCTTTGAGCTTTGTGCAAAGAGCGAAGCCGTGTCAGGCTGCTGGCGCTGCGGTGATGATGTTGACGGTGCGCTGGCGCTTCGGCCCTTTGACGGTAAATTGGACTTGTCCATCGACGAGAGCAAAGAGCGTGTGATCCTTGCCGACACCGACATTGACACCCGGGTGGAAGGCTGTGCCGCGCTGCCGCACGATGATGTTGCCGGCCAGCACCTGTTCGCCGCCGTAACGCTTGACGCCGAGACGTTTTGATTCTGATTCGCGACCGTTACGGGAACTGCCGCCTGCTTTTTTGTGTGCCATGGTTTGATGTCCTTTTCTGAGACTTTCCGGAAAGCTGCCGTCAATCAGCCGGAAATGCCGTCGATACGGATTTCCGTGTAATTCTGGCGATGGCCCTGGTGTTTTTGATAGTGCTTGCGACGGCGCATTTTAAAAATCTTAATTTTGTCGTGACGGCCTTGCGAAAGCACAGTCGCCTTGACCGATGCGCCGGTGACGAATGGTGCGCCGATTTTCACGGACTCGCCTTCACCAACCATGAGAATCTGGTCAAGCGTGATTTCTGTGCCAACTTCTGCCGGTATCTGTTCTATTTTCAGTTTTTCGCCAGCGGCAACGCGATATTGCTTACCACCGGTTTTTATGACCGCGTACATGTTGGACTCCAAAAAGGGATAAAAAACACTACGAAGAGCGACGGATTATACGGATTTCTCCTACCAAGTCAAAGGGTTTGCCCTATCCGTGCAATGGTTTATAGATCAATGTGGTCGAAGTCAGGCACGGATGCCGAGGGAAAACTTGCCAGTTGTAAGTATTCGTAATAAAGTATTTATTGATAATTGTTCTCAATAAATACTGAAAGGAAAAAGTGAAATGGGGTCACAGGGTAAGGAGGTTTGCCAATGGTCCGTATCTGTATTGTCCGTGCTGTTAGCTTCATCGTCGCCGTTACAGGCTGCTCCGGCTACTACAGCGGTAATGCAGGCGGAGCAGATCATGCGGCCGGTCGTTGTTAATAGCCGTCGCGACGGTGGAGCGCGTCGCCCATTTTTACGCGATGAAGTGGCGCCTGTTGAGAGCTGCACAGTGGAGGAGGCGGTGCAATCAGGCGCGACCAACCTCAATGAAGCCATCGACAAACGTCCTGGCGTTGCCGTACAGGTGGAATGTTCGATTTGTAATGCACGTTTTATTTCCCTGAATAATCTGCCGGGGCGCTACACAACCTTGCTGATTGATGGCGTCCCGCTATTTTCGGCAGTGTCGCAAGCGTATGGGTTGGATTCGGTTGGCCTGCGTGGTTTAGAGCGCATTGATCTGATGCGCGGGGCTGGAGCTTCTGGTCTGTTCCCAGATGCACTGGCTGGCGTCGTCAATTTAGTTACTCGTCGTCCGACTCAGGATGAGGCGCTGCTGGAGGTCGCTGTCGGCAATTACGGACATCGTCGGTTGGATGCCCAAGTGGCCACTGCCGGCACACGAGGGGCGGTTTCCGCCAATATTCATGTCAACCGGCATGATTCGGTGGATGGCAATGGTAATGGCGTATCGGAATATACCGGTTATAAGCGCAATCTGGGCGGTATAGGCTTTTTTGGCGATGATATAGGAGGGTTCCGAGTCAAGGGCCGCATCGATGCCATTGACGAAAAGCGCAATGGCGGGGCGTTGGGCATGGACTACGATGCCATCAAACGCGATCGCAGCGGCAATCCTTTCGATTTTTCCAAAGGGCCGCATGCCTCGCCACATGCGGACGGCTGGATAAGACCAGAAGATGGCGGCAGGGTTGATTACGATGATGGAAAAACCGGCTTGTCCGAAATCATTTTTACCAAGCGCGGCTCGGCCTATGTAACTGGAGAAAAATCTCTGGGAGAATCTAAGCTCGGTCTGGCAGCTGGGTATGCTCATCATAATCAGGATTCATTTTATGAAGGCAATGTTTACAAGGCAAAGCAGAATCAGGGGTTTCTTGGCGTAAGCTTGAAAACGCCGATGCTCGGCGGGGCTTGGGACTTTCTTGCCGACTGGCGCTACGAAGATTTGCGTTCCGAGGCCAACTTGCCGGACGGGACGCCGGCCAACGGTCTTGATAATTACACTTTTCGCATCCCTGCCTTAGGCATTGGGTCAAACTATGCCTTTTTCAACGGCGCACTGGAAGCGGGCGTTAATCTGCGCTGGGAAAAACACAATGTGTATGGATCACAGTTCGCGCCGCGAGCCAATCTGCTTTGGCGGCATAGCGAACACGCCAGCAGCCGTTTGTCGTCAGGATTGGGCTATCGTGCACCGACCAGTTATTTTGAGCAAGACCACGGCATTCTTGAGACCATCCTGATCCGCAATGAAACCAACGGTGTCGAGAAATCAAGGAACTTGATGTATACCTTTGACTACCAGGACGAAAAGTGGAAGTTACTGGCGAATGCCCACTGGACCCGTCTGACCAATCTGGCCTATCTGGATGTGGGGGATACCGAGTCGGTACTACGTAGCGCTACGGACGCCGTACGCGTCAAAGGCGTAGATCTACAGGCAGGTTATCAATTCACCAAGGCGCTTTCTGCTAGTCTGGGCTTGGAGCGGGTTTTCTATGATTTTCCGGTCGGCACGCTGGCTTTTGCGCGCCCTGAGCGACGCGCCTATCTGACGCTGGCATTCGAAAATGGGCCGTGGGACGCTTTTGTGCGCGGTACGTGGACCGGCCGGCAGGATTTGAGCAAGTTTTATTATCGCGATACCCAACATTACCATCTCGACGGTACGGCCAAGCCGGATAAAAGCCCCGCGTTTTGGACGGTGGATACGCGTATTCAATATGCAATCAACAAGCGTTGGGCGGTATTCGTGGGCGCCGACAATGTGTTTGACTACAAGCAAAGCGACCATAGCGACTACTTATGGGTCAATGCGGAAGGCGCGGTCGATGTAACGCATATCTGGGGCCCCAACCGTGGCCGTTTCATCTATGGTGGCGTGCGTTTTGAACTATAGAAAAAGCGACTGCCAACGCCTAACGTCCAAGCGCATAGCCCCTCGTGCCTGTGGTGCGCGGGGGGTGAAAATGGAAAATGTGCAAGGACTGGATTTGAAATCGATGGTCGGGGTGAGAGGATTCGAACCTCCGACTCCTACGTCCCGAACGTAGTACTCTACCAGGCTGAGCTACACCCCGACCGAGGCAAACAAAGAATCAGACAGCGGTGCTTAAAATGACCTTTGTGCCGCAAAGGCCGCCAATTCTAACAAAGAATTTTTATAGGGGGAAGCTGGCAGAGTGCCGTCGATGGCGTTTTTTGCCAGCGCCGCTTCGGCGGCTCCTTGCCGTTGGGCATGTGCCAGGGCGCCGGTGGCGCGGATAGCCGTCAATACGTGGGGAAAATCCTCGCGCCCGCCCTGCTCGATGGCCCTTCGCACGCAGGCGGATTGTTCCGCCGTGCCGTGTTGCATGACGTAAATCAAGGGGAGCGTCGGTTTGCCTTCGGCCAGATCGTCGCCGAGATGCTTGCCCGTCTCCGCCTCGCTGCCGGAATAGTCGAGCACATCGTCGATGAGCTGGAAAGCCGTGCCCAAATGCATACCGTACTCGGCCAGCTGCCGCTCGGCTTGAGCCGAAGCGCCGCCGATGATGGCGCCCAGTCGCGCCGCCGCCTCAAACAGCTTGGCAGTCTTGTAGCGGATGACTTGCAGATAGCGCACTTCATCGACATTGGCGTTGTGGCAGTTCATTAACTGCAACACTTCGCCTTCGGCAATGACGTTCGTGGCGTCTGCCAAGACTTGCAGGATACGCTTGTCACCGACGTCGACCATCATCTGGAAAGCGCGGGAATAGAGAAAGTCACCGACCAGAACGCTGGCCGCATTGCCGAACAGGGCGTTGGCGGTATCGCGTCCGCGGCGCAAACTGGATTCATCGACCACGTCATCGTGCAGAAGAGTGGCCGTATGAATGAATTCGATGACGGCCGCCAGCGTATAGTGGGTTTGTCCCTGATATCCCAGTGCGCCGGCTGTCAGTAGGACGAGCGCCGGCCGCAGGCGCTTGCCGCCGCTCTGGATAATGTGTTCGGCGACCTGCCGTACCAGCGCGACCTCGGAATGCAGGCGTTGACGGATAATCGCGTCGACGTGCTGCATGTCCGCACGAATCAGTCGGTAGAGTTGATCGAACTTCACTTGGGCGTGTTTCCGGAAGACCGGCGCATCTTAGGCGTCGGGCAAAAACCCGTCAAGCCAGGCCGGATGCAAGGCATTGCGCAGCATGGGTTCATACTCCTTGCGGAAAGCCGTGCTGACGCCAGGCTTCAAACACCATGACGGCGACGGCGTTGGAAAGGTTAAGGCTGCGCTGTCCGCGCAGCATCGGCAGCCGTAGGCGGTGATTTTCGGGAAATTCCATCATGACGGAAGCCGGCAGTCCGCGCGTTTCGCAGCCAAAAACGAAAACGTCGTCGGACTGAAAATCTACCTGATCGTAGCGCCGCGCCCCGTGCGTGGTGACGGCGAAAAAGCGGCGGTCTGCCAGGGCGGTTTTGCAGGCCGGCCAGTTGGCGTGGCGGAAAACGCGGGCAAACTCGTGGTAATCGAGGCCGGCGCGTTTGAGCTTGCGGTCTTCCCAAGGAAAGCCGAGCGGTTCGACCAGATGGAGTTCCGCGCCGGTATTGGCGCACAGCCGGATGATGTTGCCGGTATTGGGCGGGATTTCCGGCTGGTAGAGAACGACGGCAATCACGATGTGGTTATCAGCGAGCATTTGATTGAACGAAGCGCCGCACTATAGCGGGAATTGTCCGAACATGCCCGAACGCGCCCGATCGTGCCTGGCTGGGTGTTGCCGTGTTGTCATTTCGGGCGTTATGGGCACAATGGGCACGGAGCGTGGGCTGGCGGGCGGATTTTGTGCCGCGTGTTTTTCATCACAAGGCCCCCCCGGAGACCCGCGTATTCAGGGCATCTCCGAAGAGGCGGCCTGGAGCCCTTGTAAACAGGGCATCTCCGGAGGGGTGCCCGGAAGTCCTTTATCCACGCGGGTTTCCGAGGGGGTGCCTGGAAATGCCCTGTTGACGCGGGCTCCAGCGATGCCTGTCGGGGAAGCGCCCGGCAATGCCCGGGTTCGCTACACAATCGTTTTGGTCGCGGCGGGAGGCTCATTCCGGCAAGGCCCTGGCCAAAACGAGAAGAATGACGGCAGCAGCGCCGCAACGTTTGAGCGTGCGCGCACATTCATTGAGCGAAGTGCCGGTAGTCATCACGTCATCGACCAGAAGAATGGTCTTGTTGGCAAGAGGGGTTTCACAGCGGAACGCTCCGCGGATGTTTTTCTTGCGCTCCCGCCAGGGCAATCCGGCCTGCGCGGGCGTGTTGCGGACGCGCTGGCACAGCGTGGGTATCAGCGGGCTCCGGAGCCAGGCCGCCAGCGGGCGGGCGAGTTCGAGGGACTGGTTAAAACCGCGTTCGCGCAGCCGCGCCGGGTGCAAGGGAAGCGGCGCAATCAGGTCAGCGCTGAAAATCCCTGATAGGTTTGTCTGCCCCTCAGCGCCGGCAAACGCTGCAAGCCGGCGGCCGAAGTAATTCCCCAGCGCCAGTTGGCGCCCATATTTGAAGGCCTGAATCAGTTTATCGAGCGGAAAACCGTAGCGGAACATTGCGTAAGTGGCGTCGAAATGCGGCGTATGGGTCAGGCAGCGGCCGCAGATTTCACCCCGCGGCGTGGGCAACGCGCACACCGGGCAACGTTGCGCCGGCAGGCGCGGCAGATCGCCCGCACAAGCGGGGCAGAGGAGGTCGCGGCTGCTGGTCGTGCATAGCAGGCAATCTTGCGATAACACCATGGGCGATCTAATAGGCGATAAAGGAGAAGGCGAAAATGGAGCGAAAGCGAAATAAAGATAAATAAAGGTCAAAAAAGGGCACGAAAACGATGCGAGTATGTCGCTTGTCGGATTAGCGGAATTGTAGCGCCGGCTCACATTGCATCAGTCATGGTGCGGTGGTTTTTGCAGTGGGATTGGCCGTCTCCGATGAGACTTGGAATTTTGGCAGATGGCCTGCCTTGGCAGTGTTGGTTTTGGGTCGTTCCTGCAAATTACGGGATGCGGGATTTCTACAGAATCTGTCGACGCCGCGATAAGGCGTGCAGTAAAATCCGGCTTTCGACAAGTCTTTTAATTTTTGTGGTTCTTCTGGCGCGCCGGCCATATTGCGGCCATTGGAGCGACGCCTTGCGTTAGGTGCTCTATGAACGATATGACTTCTCTTCCGCTGAACGCCGTACCCTCGCCCGCAGCACAACCCGTTGCTGCCGCAACACCTGCGCCTGCACGCTGGACAGTGTCGCAGGTCAAGGCGCTGTATGAACTGCCGTTGATGGATCTGCTGTTCAAGGCGCACGTCGTGCACCGCGAGAATTTCCCGCCGAATGAAATTCAGCGTTCGGCGCTGATTTCGATCAAGACGGGAGGATGCTCCGAGGATTGCAGCTATTGCTCGCAGTCGGCGCGCTATCAGAAGGAAACCGGCACCCAGCGCGAAAAGCTGATGGAAGTGAGCGATGTCGTCGAAGCGGCCAAGCAGGCCAAGGCCAACGGCGCGACGCGTTTTTGCATGGGCGCGGCCTGGCGCGGCCCCAAAGAAAAGCAGATGGAAGTGGTCACTCAGATGATCCGCGAAGTCAAGGCGCTCGGCATGGAAACCTGCGTGACGCTCGGCATGCTCAAGGAAGGCCAGGCCGAGCAGCTCAAGGAGGCCGGACTGGATTATTACAACCATAACGTGGATACCGATGCCGAGTTCTACGCAAACGTGATTACCTCGCACACGCATGCCGACCGCCTGGATACCATCGCCATGGTGCGCAACGCGGGCATCAAAGTGTGCTCGGGCGGTATCCTCGGTATGGGTGAATCGCGGCGCAACCGTGCGGCGATGGTTGCCCAGCTCGCCAATCTTCAACCGCCGCCAGATTCGGTGCCTATCAACAATCTTGTGCCGATCCCCGGCACGCCGCTGGCTGCTTCGGAAAAACTCGACAATTTTGAATTTGTACGCACGATCGCTGCCGCGCGTATCACCATGCCCAAGAGCTACGTCCGCTTGTCGGCGGGGCGCGAATCGATGACCGAGGAAATGCAGGCGCTGTGTTTCTTCGCCGGCGCCAACTCGATCTTTTACTGCGACAAGTTGCTGACAACGGTCAATAATGGCACTAACCGCGATGTCGCGCTGTTTGCCAAGCTGGGGCTGACTTTCGCCTGATTCTGCCTGAACAATTTCAAGTTGATGCGCCGCAACCGGGGCGGAATGCCCGTCAGGTGCGGCGTATTTTTTGCTGCGGCGTGGTTTACTGCGATATGCGGCGGTTCTGACGAGTAGGGTATAGGCTGCGTCTTGATGTCAGGAATAGATGTATCGTTTTGCTGACGAGACCTCTCGCTGAGGGCGGCATAATTTTTACTCATGTCTGGCTGTTCGGGAGCTGTGGAAATAGCCGCAGTGACGTGGCGAACGCATTCTTGTCTATTTTTTGAGGTGTATTCAGGCATGTTCAAACGGATTCTTTAGGTCGATTCCATTTTCCGGCTTCGCCCGGTGTACGCTGAAGCTGCTATCATCACATACGATATTTTTTTGATAACACATCTCACTACAGGAAATCGTCATGTTGAAGAAATTCGCTGCCTTCGCTGGCGTAAGGCCGGTACTTACAATCGTCATGGATGGTTATGGCCTGTCCAAGTCTGAAGTCGGCAATGCCATTGCCGCCGCGCGCAAGCCGACGCTCGATCGTTTGTTCGCGGATTATCCGCACATCCAGTTGCGTGCGCACGGGACGGCGGTGGGGATGCCGTCCGACGAGGATATGGGCAATTCCGAAGTTGGGCACAATGCCATTGGCGCGGGACAGGTGTATAACCAGGGTGCTTCGCTGGTTGCCAACGCCATTGCTTCCGGCGCCATCTGGCAGGGAGAAGCATGGAAGCAGATCATCGCCGGCGCCAAGGCGGGCAGCGGTTGCATCCATTTCATCGGCCTGTTTTCCGACGGTAACGTGCATAGCCATATCGACCACCTCAAGGCCATGATCGTGCGCGCCAAACAGGAAGGCATCAAGGCCGTGCGTGTGCACATACTGCTCGACGGGCGTGATGTGCCGGAAACCAGCGCGCTCGATTACATCGAACCCTTCGAGGCTTTCCTCAGCGAGCTGCGCAGCGACGATTTCGACGTGCAGATTGCCTCCGGCGGCGGCCGCATGAAGATTACGATGGATCGCTACGATGCCAACTGGCATATGGTTGAGGAAGGCTGGAAGACGCATGTTTTGGGCGAAGGGGCTCAGTACGCCAGCGCCGCCGAGGCGGTCAAAGCCCTGCGCGCCGAGTTCACTGGCGTCATCGACCAGGATTTGCCGGCTTTCGTCATCGCCCGGGACGGCAAGCCGGTGGGGCCGATCGTCGATGGCGATGCCGTGGTTTTCTACAACTTCCGCGGTGACCGTGCGATTGAAATTACGCGCGCTTTTGAGGAAACCGATTTCGACAAATTCGACCGCAAGCGTATGCCCAAAGTGACTTATGCGGGCATGCTGCAATACGACGGCGACCTGAAACTGCCCAAGCGCTTCCTGGTCGATCCGCCCGCCATCCAGGACACCATGGGCGAATGGTTTTCCAAGAGCGGCATTACGCAGTTCGCCTGCTCGGAAACGCAGAAATTCGGTCATGTGACCTATTTCTGGAATGGCAACCGCTCCGGCAAATTCGCGGGCGAAACCTATCTGGAGGTGCCGAGCGACCGCGTTCCGTTTGAGCAGCGGCCGTGGATGAAGTCGGCCGAAATCGCCGATGCGTTGATCGACGCCCTGCGCAGTGGCAAGTACCGGGCCTTGCGCTGTAATTTCGCCAATGGCGACATGGTCGGTCATACGGGGAATTTCCGCGCGGCGACAATGGCGGTCGAGGCGGTCGATCTGGCGCTGTCGCGCATTCTGCCGGTAGTCGATGCCATGGGCGGCGTGGCGCTGGTGACGGCCGATCATGGTAATGCCGACGAAATGTATGAAACGGACAAAAAGACCAAGGAACCCATGCGGCACAAGGACGGCAGTTTTAAGGCTAAAACGGCGCATACGCTCAACCCGGTGCCGTTTATTCTGTACGACAACGTGACGGGCGGCAGGCTCGGCCTGCGTCAGCTGCCCAATGCCGGCCTGTCGAACATCGCGGCGACGATCGCCAACCTGCTCGGCTTGGAAAAACATGCCAAGTGGGATGAAAGTCTGCTGACCGTCAAGTAAACGCAGCGCAGCGCGCACCACGCCGTCGCGTTGCCCCGGCGCCTGATGTCCATTTCGCCCGGCGCTGCCGGAAAGGGGGAACAAGGTGCGGGAAGGGCGGCGAACATGGAAAGAGCAGCCGCGCATGGCCTGCTCTTTTTCCGTGGGGCTTTGGACGCGCCGATGTGGGCGCTGTCGGCGTGTTGCCAAGGCGGTACTCTATAATATGCCTCGTTCGTTTTGAGCTTTTACGTTTATCCATGCCCATTTTCCGCCAGGCCGTATTTTTCCAGACGGTTGCCGATTTGCGCGACTTACCGGGCGACGCCGTGCGCGAAGTGGCCTTTGCCGGCCGCTCGAACGTCGGCAAATCTTCCGTAATCAACACGCTGGCCGACCATACACGCCTGGCCTTCGTTTCCAAAACGCCGGGGCGGACGCAGCATCTGAACTTTTTTGCCTTGTCGGATGGGAGATACTTTGTCGACCTGCCCGGCTACGGCTTTGCACGCACGCCGGAGGAAATCCGCGGTCAGTGGGAAGGGCTGCTGGCGCCGTATCTGCGCTACCGTGCACCGCTCGCCGGTCTGGTGCTGGTCATGGATAGTCGGCACCCGCTCGCTGAGCTGGATCGGCATATGCTCGAATGGTTCGCGCCGACCGGCAAGCCCGTGCATATTCTGCTCTCCAAGGCCGACAAGCTGACGCGGCAGGCGCAGGCGAATGCGCTGCGCACGGTGCGGGACGCCGTGGGCAGAACCGGCGCGCAATGCTCCGTCCAGCTTTTCTCCAGCCTTAAACGGACGGGGATTGACGAAGCGGAAGCGGTGCTCGGCCGCTGGCTGAACATGGACGTTGACGCTGCCGGGGACACATCGCCCGCACCGCCGCTGGCCAAGCCGGGCAAAGTTGCGCGCGTGAAAAATCGCCGCGCCATTGGCTGGAGTGCGCGCACGGCGGGAAAGACGGGGAAAGAGGCGGCTAGTCGGGCAGGCGGAAAAGCGGGCGCCGACGGATAAGACACGCGACGGGGAGCATCGGGCGGCATTGAAAGATGCTAAAAAATCATTCCCCGAATTTTTGAAGGATGGAATCACCATGAACTACCAGGCAGTTTTTCCTACGACCCGTATGCGCCGGATGCGCCGGGATGATTTTTCCCGCCGTCTGATGCGCGAATCGGTATTGACGGTCAACGACCTGATTTACCCGGTTTTTGTCCTTGACGGCGCAAATCGCCGCGAGCCGGTGGCTTCGATGCCGGGCGTTGAGCGGCAAAGCATCGACGTATTGCTGCGCACCGCAGAAAAGGCCGCGCGGCTGGGTATTCCCGCGCTGGCGCTCTTTCCGGTGATTGGCGCCGAGCTGAAAACGCCGGGGGCGGAGGAAGCTTGGAATCCGGACGGTCTGGCCCCGCGCGCTGTTTCCGCACTCAAGCGCGAATTTCCGGATCTGGGCGTGATGACCGATGTGGCGCTCGATCCATACACCAGTCACGGCCAGGACGGCCTGATTTGCGCCGATGATCCGCGCGCTTATGTGCTCAATGATGAGACGCTGGAAGCGCTCGCCAAACAGGCGCTGGTTCATGCACAGGCTGGAGCGGACGTGGTGGCTCCGTCGGATATGATGGACGGGCGCATCGGCCATATCCGCGCCGCGCTTGACGCTGCACGGCAGATTCATGTGCGCATTCTGGCCTATTCCGCCAAATATGCATCGGGGTTCTACGGTCCATTCCGCGATGCCGTCGGCTCGGCGGGTAATCTGGGCAAAGGCGGCAAACAGACCTACCAGATGGATCCGGCCAATGGCGATGAAGCCTTACGCGAAGTCGCGCTCGACCTGGCCGAGGGGGCGGACATGATCATGGTCAAGCCGGGGATGCCGTATCTGGATATCGTGCGCCGCGTCAAGGATACATTCGCTGTACCGATCTACGCCTACCAGGTCAGCGGCGAATACGCCATGCTGAGGGCGGCGGCGCAGAACGGCTGGCTGGACGAAGCGTCTTGCATGATGGAAGCGCTGCTTGCTTTCAAGCGCGCCGGCGCCGACGGCATCTTGACCTACTTTGCGCTCGACGCTGCGGAGCGGCTGGTCGGGAAAATGAGCTGATTCCGTGGCGATTGTCTAGCTCGTTACTCCACGCCCCCACGACAACCGCGCGGGTGGCATTTCGTCATTGCGCCTTTTGTGTGCCCATTGGTGGGACGGGTGGAAATTGCAGCCAGCAGACGCCGCCGGGCAGGTGATTGGCGATCGGCGTTTTTTCCAGCAATGGCACCAGCCAACGCAGCGGTCCGCGCGGAAACATGAAGGTGACGTTGTGTACGGCCACTTGCCGGCCCAGCCAGCGCGAGATCAAGGGTTGCAGTCTGTCGCGGCGCACGCCCCAGGGCATGGGCGGAGCGCGGTAGTGCGGCGTTTTCATCCAGCCGCGATGGCTCAATGTGCGCTGTGATAGGCGTGGGCAAATGTGGTCGAACATGAAATACCCACCGGGAAAACGCCTTGCCATTGCCTTGACGAGCGCGGCAACCTCATCTTCGCGGAAATACATCATCAGCCCCTGTGCGGTGACGAACACGGCGCGACCAAGCGGCACGGCGTCGAACCATGCAGCGGTATCCAGCGCGCTGGCGGCAATGTGCCGGTGCTGCGCATCGGGCGCAATGAAACGCTCGCGCAGGGCGATGGATTGAGGCAGATCCACACTGATCCATAACGCCTGCGGCGCATCAATGCGAAAACGCTGCGTCTCCAACCCTTCGCCCAGATTGACGATGACGCCGTCGGGATGCCGGGCAAGGAATGTGCGCAACTTGTCGTCGAATAGTTGTGAACGGATACCGTGCGAAGGTTCTGCTTTGCCGAAGCGGCGGGCGTAGTCGTAACTGAGGGCGTGATAGATCTCCAAGCATTTCGGGTCGCGGAGGCAGCCGTCGGAACGAGCGGCCTCGTTGGCACGGTTGTACAGCGTCCACAAAGTGGTTTCAGGCACGTCGGCGAGGGTCGGCTGAAGGGTCGATGGCATGGCGATTTCCTGCGAACGGTGAGAGGTATGAGGAAATATTTTGTGCGTGGAGAATGGTGGATCAGCCCCCTAGCCGCCCGTATGGCACGGCCCGTAGCGACGGCGGAAATCAGCCGGGCGCTCGGCGCCTTCATGGGCGAACAGGCCGCGCCGCGCCTGCACGGCCTGCCGGTGTTCCTGCGTGTAGAGGCCGCGGCGTTTTCGCCCGCCATCGTCCCACGCCCAGCCTTGGGCGACCATGTGGCGCGCAAGGTTGATGCCGTCGGGCAGCAGAATAACATCGGCAATGGCGCGGCCATAACGGTCGCGGGCGTAAATGGTGACGCGCACGTGCTGGCCGGTTGGCGCCAGTGCGCGCAGCGCATCACGGGCTTGCGTACCGTGCTGCTGACATAGTTCGGGTGCGTCAATGCCCCGCAGGCGTAAGCGCAAGCGTCGACTGCATCCTTTGCCGCGCCGGGCGGTACGGGCGCCATCGACGTTTCGGGCGCTGCCGGCCGCGCGTACCCAAAGCGAGTCGCCATCGACTACATAGCTGACAACGTAATGGTCAGCGTCCGGGGGCGATGTGGTCCGTGCGATGGAGGCGGCATGTGCCGCCGGCACGAAGATCAGGACAAGCACAGCCAGCAGCGGCAGCAGAAAAAAGGCGCGCAAGAAATGGCTCGGTATCATCATCTTCTTTGCGGTCAAGATCGGACGCGACAGTACCTCCCGGCGCCTATGCGCTTATGTATTGCAACACCCGCTATGCTAGCCGCACTACAAACCTCCGGAGATGGAGATATCGGAGGGTTCAGCGGCATTCGGCGTGTCTTCGACGGCGATGGCGGCGTAATCGTTATACAAAATGGGTCACGCGATGCGGGCGCTTGTCGGGTGGTTATTGGGCGGCTATGAGAAAGTTATTGGGCGCCTATAGCGTGCGTTGCCTGGCCTACTACGATTTAATGAGCGTGCCGATCCCTTGGTTAGTAAAAATCTCCAGCAAAAGTGCATGTTCGACGCGGCCGTCGATGATATGCACGCGCTTGACGCCGTTCTGCGCCGCTTCCAGCGCCGAGGAAATTTTGGGTAGCATCCCGCCGGACAGCGTGCCGTCCGCAACCATGGCGTCGATTTGCGCCGGCGTTACGCCGGTGATGAGCCGGCCCTCCTTGTCGAGCACGCCGGGCGTATTGGTGAGCAGGATGAGTTTTTCTGCGCCAAGCGCTTCGGCAATTTTTCCGGCGATGACGTCGGCGTTGATATTGTAGGTTTCGCCTTGCTCGCCGACGCCGATTGAGGCGATGACCGGAATGAAGGCGGCGGCCTGCAAGTGGGCGATCAGCGCGGGGTCGATAGCGGTAATGTCACCGACCATGCCGAGGTCGATGGCCTCCTGCGGGTTGTCCTTGTTGGGCAGCATCAGTTTTTTCGCCCGGATGAAGGCGGCGTCTTTGCCCGTCAGGCCGACCGCCTTGCCGCCTGCCTGGTTGATAAGATTGACGACATCCTTGTTAACCTGGCCGCCAAGCACCATTTCGACGATTTCCATCGTTTCGGCATCGGTCACCCGCATGCCCTGGATGAATTCGCCTTTTTTGCCGATGCGCGTGAGCAGATTTTCGATCTGCGGACCACCGCCGTGAATGACGACGATGTTGATGCCGACCAGCTTGAGCAGCACCACGTCGTGCGCGAAGCTTTGCTTGAGCCGTTCGTCGATCATGGCGTTGCCGCCGAATTTGACGACGATGGTCTTGCCGTGGAAGCGCCGGATATAGGGTAGCGCTTCGGCGAGGATTTCGGCTTTCTGGGCGGGGATGGGGGCGGTCGCAGTCGTGGTAGTGGTCATGGTCGGATTCCTGGTGATCGTGAGAGGAAAAACATCAGGATGCAGGGAAAGAAGAATTCTACGCAAGCCGGATGCAAATAAAAAGGTGACCGGC
>CALHZD010000002.1 GCA_938040985.1 uncultured Propionivibrio sp. | reverse complement strand
CATCATACTTGGCTGATGCAGCCAAGTATGATGTGTCTTGTGCATCCAGTGGTGTAGTACGTACGGATGTGCCTGGTAATAAAGTGAAAATTGGCAGTACTTTCCGGCGCGGTATCTGCCACAGCTTTACACCCGATGGGCGATGCATCTCGCTGTTGAAAATCTTGCTGACGAACCAGTGCCGCTACGACTGTCTGTACTGCGTCAACCGGGTAAGCAGTAATGTGCCGCGCGCTCGTTTTTCGCCCGAAGAGATTGTCTGGCTGACGCTCGATCTTTATCGACGCAACTGTATTGAGGGCTTATTTCTAAGCTCGGGCGTGATGCGTAGCCCGGATCATACGATGGAGCAGATCATCGCCGTGGCGCGCAGCCTGCGCGAGAAGCACGGTTTCGCGGGCTACATCCATCTGAAAACCATCCCGGGGGCGAGTCCGTTGCTGATTGATGCGGCTGGGCGTTATGCCGACCGGATCAGCGCAAATGTCGAATTACCAGACCGGGCAAGCCTTTCACAACTGGCGCCGGATAAGGACGCGCGAGCAATTCACGCCGCCTTGCATCTGGCGCATGCGGGAATTACCGAAGCGCGCGCCGAGCGTCGTTTGGCTGAAGGCCGTATTCGCGCTTTGCCCAATGCGGCCGCACGTCCGGCGCCCGCCCCTAGGTTTGCGCCGGGCGGACAAAGCACGCAGATGATCGTCGGCGCGGATGCCAGCAACGATGCCGCAATCCTTTCGTTCAGTCAGCGGCTGTATCAGCGCTACGGCCTGCGGCGCGTGTATTACTCCGCCTTTTCTCCCGTACCCGGCGCGGCGTCTTGTCTGCCGCATTCACCGCCGCCGCTACGCCGTGAACATCGCTTATACCAGGCGGACTGGCTGATGCGCTTTTACGGTTTTTCCGCCGATGAAATTCTTGATTCCGCGCCGGATGGCATGCTCGCTACCGGATGCGACCCTAAGCTGGCCTGGGCGTTGCGCCATCGAGAATTTTTTCCCGTCGATCTGCAAAGCGCGCCGCGCGAAGCGTTGTTGCGCGTGCCCGGACTTGGCACGCGCATTGTCGATCGACTGCTGGCTGCGCGCCGGGTGCGTACCTTGAGGCTTGCCGATCTGCTGCGGCAGAAGATCGGGATCACAAAAATGTTGCCTTTCATTTGCGTGAGCGACCACCATCCCGGTAAATCGCTTGAACGCCCCAATCCTTACAGCGGCGCGTATCGCACGGTGTATGCCGGGCGGATGCCTGAGCAGCTCGCGCTTTTCGAGCCGCCGCCATGAATTCTGGGCAAGAGAAAAGGGCATTGAGGACGGTCACGCTTGCCCATGCCGATGATTGGGAGGGGTTCAGAAACGCTGCCCGTGATCTACTGCGCGCCGATGTGCCCCCAGAATCTATCCATTGGCGGATTGCTGACGATGTGCAAGGCCATCTCGATTTATTCGGGACTACGAAAGATACCGAAGATGCCCATCATTTGGCGGGGTCTGGGAATCAAGCGGAAAGCGGAGCAGGGCGTAGGGCTAGGGCAGAAAATAGGGCGGAAAACAGAATAAACGACGGAACGAAAAACGAAGCGGGTGACCGCGTAGTTACGCGGAACTTTCCGCGTCAAGCCGGTGATTCCACGGGCTTACGTTTACCGCGCACCTTGCTGAAGGCGTTGTCTTTGGTCATATTGCATCGCGCGCCCGAGCGGTTACATTGTCTGTATCGTCTTCTCTGGCGCTGGCAGAGAGAACCGGCATTGCGTTGTGATCCGCTCGATCCGGACATGAAAGCAATCAACGACTATTACCGCGATGTCCGCCGTGACGCTTCCCGTATGCTGGGTTTTGTCCGTTTCCGTCCGTGGATGGCGCAAAATCCTACGATGAACGGATCTCTGGAAAGCGAGCCAGAACGATGGAGGCATCAGAATCGTCAGGAAGCGTGGCGCGTTGCCTGGTACGAGCCGCGTCACCGGGTGCTACACCTGGCGGCGCCTCATTTCGTGCGACGTTTCCCCGGGCATTGCTGGGCAATTTTGACGCCGGATGCCTGTGCAACGTGGGATATGGCGCATCTTGAATTTCATGCCGGAGCGCTTGCAGCAAATGCGCCGCCGCCCGATGCGGGCGAAGCGTGTTGGCTGACTTATTACGCTAATCATTTTAATGCCGCACGTCGTAATCCCGCGGCTTTGCGGCGTTGTATGCCGGTAGATTACTGGAAGCATTTGCCCGAGGCCGGGCTGATTGCGGCTTTGCTGGCAGAGTAATAAATGAACCCAATACGCCTGATATAAGGGCCATTCAGGCCATTTCGGTTTGTCAAGTTACTGCCATTAGCGGATTGAGTTTCCCGTCCGCCATTGTCTTAGCTTGCCGTACGCCCGGCCTACTATGAAACGCGGCGCGAATACATCGAGAGACAGCGTGATGGTTTTTTGCTCTACCGCCGCAGGCCAAAATCATGACGTGCGGGCAAAAAGAAAGGCGCGTCGCCGCCGCGCGCGCTCGCCGATGGCTGGGATTTGGAGGCCCCGGCGGGAGCGGCCGCCATCTAGCGTAATCACAGCATAGGATAAAAAACCCACGTTATGGCAACCATTACCGTTACCCTGGACGACAAGAGCGTCATTGATGCATTTAACCGCCTGCAGGCCGTCTCGCGCAACATGACGCCGGCAATGGAGGCGATCGCCGGCGTGCTAAAAAACTGGACGACCAGCAACTTTGTCGAGCAACGCGGCCCGACGGGCAAATGGAAACCCTTAAAGCGCCCGGGCAAAAAGCGCGACGCCAACCCGCAAATCCTGTCCCATCACGGCCATCTCCGGGACAGCGTTGTGGAGCAGTTCGGCGCTGATTTTGCGCGCATCGGCACCAACAAGGAGTACGGCCCGATCCACCAGTTTGGGGGACAAATCAGCATCGCCGCGCGCAGCCGCTCGATGTTTTTTAAGCTCCACCGTGACGACCGGCTCAAATCCGCTTTGCAGCAGCTTAAATGATATACCACTTGCTTTATTCGGCAGATTTTTCAAAGGCTGCTGGGCTGTGGCCAGAATTTGCTCAGAACCTCGGGCTCGATTCCATCCTGGAGTTTTTTTCCGTTTTATTCCGGTACGCTTTATGCCGTCTTTCTGCATTGATCTTATTTTTCTCGTTTGTTTATTTCGCACAGGGGTTACTGTCGATTTGTCTCCCAATTGCCGCTTTATGTAGAAAGCTGATTATGCATGCACCTTTGCCTTGGAGTTTTTCCAAAAAAATATTTTGGCATTTTGTGGAGAATTAAAAAGCCATTGTGAAAAAATTCATAGTTCTTACCGAAAAGAAATGATATTGTGCTCCTCATATCATCAACAATTTTGTAAGATATCGGCGATAGTATTCTGATTTATTGAAAGGTTATCGTCCAAAAAGTTCTGCAGAAAACTATGTCTATCCCTTCGATCAATGCATTAGCTGTTTTCTTATGACGGATTCGTCTTTTGCCGACGAAGTTGCTGTCGCCCGTATCGGTAGCCCCGAGCCGGCTTTTTATCCGCTTACCGGTTATGGCCTACGCCTCGAGCGCTCTGACCGGGAGATGGCTGATTTTTTGGCAGCGCGTATTGAATCGGCCCCCAAGGATTTGCTGAGTCATACACGGCGGATATTGATTGCAATGGCACTGGATGATTCGGAGGAGTTATTTGGTGCGCTGGTCGATTTGTTCATTGCTACAGGGAACGAGGCTCTCGATTTGCGCACCAATTTGTTACGCCAATCGTTGATTTTCCTGTCGCCTGCTCAACAGGTGTTTCTGTCAAGGCGGTTGGAGGAGGGACTTTTCACGCAAACGCCCGCGCCCGCGCCGCGCAGCCGACTGACGGCCGGGTTTATCGGCACAGGAGCCGTTGTTGTCAAACAGTCGGCGCTATCCGGGAGGAGTCCTTCATAATGGATATCTCGATCCCTCAAGGCGCATTCAAGGTCTATACGCTGGGTATGAGTGAGCGCGGCCGGCAGACCATGCGGATGTTTTTTGACCGCCATCTGGCTAATCTGTGCCAGATTGCGCAGGATGCGACTGAAGCGCACGCCGTAATCATCGACATTGATGGCTATCATGCGGACGATCTGCTGAAGAAACACCTGACGGAATTCCCGAAACATCAAGTCATCATGCTGACGATGACGCCGGAAAAGCACGCGCCGGAGAATGGAATCGCCATCCGTAAACCAATTGATGTAACTGCCTTTGCCGGGGCTTTACGTAAGCTGGCGGATCGCTGCCTTGCACAGCCTGTGGCTGTGTCTTCACCGACCTCTGCCTCTGTAGAAAAAACGGCGCCTGCCAGATTTTCCGTCGCCAGTGAAAGTGTGTTGAAAGAGAAACTGACACGCCTTTCTGGCGCTGGCGCTTCGAGTGCCAATGCGTTGGTGCCTGTATCACTGGCGTCCAAAAAAATAGAGAAAAACCCAAATGGCGCGGAAAAGGCGATACCGCCTAAAGGTATTGCCGCACCGCCTAGCCTGAGTGCCGGGGAATTTGATTTCTACATTGGCTCATCGCCCGATGTCGATCTGAGAAGCAAGAATGCACGCGAGGGGGTTTTTTACCGTCCCGACAATTTTCTTCAAGGACACGTTCAGCGCGTACTGGCGATGGCAAAGGAACGCTCCGTTCCTTTGCGCATGTCGGGGTTGGGATTCCAGACACTCATCATCGATCCGGCAAAGCGGTGCATTTTTGCTGTTGTGCCGCTCTCCAAGCTGCTTTCCGCCGGGCGTATTCCCTTGGCTTACAAAGATTTGCGTGTCGAGCCGGTTTCAGACAAAGAAATTGCTTCACTACCGTCGACAACCGAGCAGCACGGCATGGATAGTCTAATCTGGCGCTTTGCTCTGTGCGCCTCGCGTGGACGCCTACCGGAAGGCACGTCGCTGAATGCCTCTATTTCCCTGGTGCACTGGCCTAATCTGACCCGTTTGCAGACACCGCCGCATGCGGCGCGGATTCTTGGCCTGTGGGCGCGTTACCGTACTTCGCTTGAACAGACGGTCGAATCTCTGGAGGTGCCGCAACGCTATGTTTTTGCACTCTACAGCGCGTGCAATTCAATTGGGCTGGCGGATGTTCAGGAAAAACATGCTCCATCGGTAGCGACGGGTGAA
The DNA here is from genome assembly GCA_938040985.1 of uncultured Propionivibrio sp. Classification (GTDB taxonomy): domain Bacteria; phylum Pseudomonadota; class Gammaproteobacteria; order Burkholderiales; family Rhodocyclaceae; genus Propionivibrio. The sequence goes on along the minus strand of CALHZD010000002.1, from coordinate 3,388 downwards.
CCCTCTGTAGAAACACATCAAAAACAAGGCCTGTTCCGTATGCTGCTCAGCAAATTAGCCGGGTATACGGATTTGGCGAGACCTTCATCATGAATATGATACATAAAATTATTTTTACCGGGCCGGTGGGCTCCGGGAAAACCACAGCAATCAACGTTATTAGCGACATACCGACCGTGCGCACTGAAAGCATGGCGACCGACATGACGCGCACGATGAAGGCGGAAACTACGGTGGCCATGGACTACGGCCGGATTAACCTGCCTAATAGTGCAGCGATTCATCTGTATGGCACACCGGGACAGGAACGCTTCGATTTTATGTGGGACATTCTGATCGAAGGGGGCATTGGCCTGGTTCTCCTGGTCAATAACGACCGTCCGAATCCTGTCCGGGATCTGCGCTTTTTTATTTCAGCATTCAAAGACTTCATCCAGCGTACCGCGCTTGTAATTGGCGTGACGCATAGCGACCTGCGGCCGCGTCCTTCGACCGAAGATTATCAGCAAGAGCTGGCTTCGCTGGGCTTGCGGGGCGTGCCCGTCTTTGAGGTCGATGCCCGTGAACGGCGGGATATCGTTCTACTTGTCGAATCCCTGCTATGTTCCATTGATCCGATGGTTGAAAGGCGTAAGGCGGCCAGATCATGAACGATACATCGCATAGGCTCATTCCAGGCATGTATCTTTTGCCTTCGCCCGCCGGCGCCTTCAAAGTGATTTCGGAGCCAGAAAACAATCGCTTACGTGATTTTTTGCTGGCTTTGCTTGACCAGCAGGGTAAGGCGCTGGCCAATGACAGCAATCTCTGCCAATGGAGCGGCCTGACTTCCATCGAAGAAGCGCGCGAATTCGTTTGGCGCCTGCAATCGCTTGGCTGGATTCAGGCAACGCACGAGCCTTATCAATTTCCCTCCGAACCCTTTCAGGAAACTTTGCCGGCACTTCTCCCGCCGTTGAGCCGGGAAGGCAAAATCCTGCTCGCCGATACGCAAGGCTTTTACCTGTATAGCAGCGGATTCCCGCATGAAACCGCTGAGGAACTCTCGGCGCTTTCTGCCGACCTGGCGAACATGCACGCCCGGCGTGCGGGGGCGCTCAACCGTAATCTAGGTCTGCCCGGCAGCGCCTGGGCGCTGACCGATGCCGCTGGACATGCACAGCTCGGCTTCTGGCCTGTTTTTGTCGGCCCGGAACGTTTCGTCCTTGTCATTGCCGGCGCACCGGCATTCAATCAACCGCAGCTCGTTGAACTTGCTTTTGTTTTGCATCAACGTTTTGGCCGTTAACCGGCATTTTTCAATTTTGACCTAAGGAGGCATATCCATGCTTGCAGACATGCTTAAATCCGTACTGAATGACCTCAATGGCAGCTCCACCGATATTGAGGCTTCGGCCATCATTTCCATTGATGGCCTGATGATGGCTTCGCTGATGCCGCAAGGATTCGACGAGGACCGCATGGGCGCGATGAGTGCCGCCATGTTGTCATTGGGCGATCGCACCGCGCAGGAACTGGCGCGCGGAACCCTTGAACAGGTGCTGATCAAAGGCAGCCAGGGTTTCGTCATTTTGACTGGCGCAGGCAAGGAAGCCGTGGTTACCGTTCTCGCCAAACCGAACGCCAAGCTCGGCCTGATTTTCCTCGATGTCAGGCGTGCTTCTGAAAGTATCGCCAAAATGATCTGAAAACCGATCGGCAGCCTCATTGATGACCGATCTTCATTTCGGATGTGCGGCGAGTCTGCCGTTTATCGGCAGGCCCGACGTGCGCTTCTGAACGAATGATTTTACGAGGACTATCATGAAAGACATGGAGCCTAGCCAAGTCGTTGGCTCTGGCAAGGAATATACGCTGGCCTATTACGATGGAAGCCAGCGCAAAGTTTTCGTCACTGATATCGAAACGGATTTTCCGGAAGGAAAACTGATTGTTTCCTGTACTGACCCGGCGGGTATGATCACGCAATGTAATCAAGCGTTCGTCGATATGTCCGGCTATACGCGCGAAGAGCTGATTGGTCAGCCGCACAGCATTCTGCGTCATCCGGATCTGCCCAAGGCGGCTTTTGCCGATTTGTGGACGACGGTTCAGTCGGGAAACAAATGGCACGGATACGTCAAGAATCTGCGCAAGGACGGTGGGTATTACTGGGTATATGCCGTCATTGTTCCCAATATCCGCGGCGGCAAGATTGTCGGTTATACCTCGGTGCGCCGTAAGCCCTCGCGCACCAAGATTGAATCGCTCATCCCGGTATATGCAGATCTCAAGGCGAAGGAGGCGTCATGACATTCAACCTGTCCGTCAGTCCGGATTTTAGTCCCGACAAACTCGCTTCCTGGCATATCTTCAACACCTGGCTGCAAAAGAAGCTGGATATTCCCTGTCATTTGGCGCTCTACGACAGCTTTGAAAAGCAGCGCGAAGCCATCGCCGCCGATCAAATCGACCTGATTTACGCCAATCCGGCCGACGCTGCCATGCTTGTTCGAGAAAAGCAGTTCATTGCCATTGCACATCCCAGTGATTTGGCAGATGAAGCAGTCGTGGCCGTATCCGCCAGTTCGCCGGTCAAACGCATCGAAGACCTCAAGCCCGGCATTACCGTAGCGTCGAGCGGTGATCCTGATGTGCTGATGATGGGCATGATTATGCTCGAACCGGCTGATATCGCGCCTGCCGACGTGAAGCAAACGACTTGTCCGACGTATGTGCTGATTGCCAAGGCCTTGATGAGCGGCGCGGCGGATGTCGGTATTTTTCCGGCGCGCGGTTATGACGGTCTGTCTGCCATTGTGCGCGGTTCGCTTCATCCCCTGGTACGCAGCCAGATCAGCGTCGTTAAACACATGCTATTGGCTGGCCCCAAATTCGCAGACCACGCCGCGCAACTGCAAGCTGCGCTGGCCGGAATGGCCAGTGACCCGAAAGAAGCCGCCATCCTCAAAGATTTGGGGCTGGACCATTGGGAAGTGACGCCGCAGGAAGACGTCGAGTTCATGATCGACCTGATGCATACCTTAATCGACTGAGCAACGCTCTTTCAACGTCCGTGATATTTATGGCGGGCGCCAAGCCCGGTGAAGCCGCAAGCCTCGCCGGGCTTTTGCTTTTGGAGGCGCTCTGGAATCCTTGTAAACAGGGCATCTCCGAGAAGCTATAGTGGCATCCTTTGCCAAAATACGGCGTTGCTGTGTTGGCCCGGCCTTGCCGTACTGCTTATACTGTCTGCGGCTTGTCGCCTTGTCTTTTGGCAACGTCGAGCCGCTATGTAAGATGGTCGGAATGCCTGCCCGGAAACCTGCGAAAACAGCACAGAAAACATAAAATGCCAGGAAGCCCTTTAAACACAAGGGGCTCAGAGCATCAAAAAACATAAATCGGA
>CALHZD010000001.1 GCA_938040985.1 uncultured Propionivibrio sp. | reverse complement strand
AGCCAACGCCGTATTTTGGCAAAGGAAGACGCTATCGCTCGACTTTGCCCAAAGACAAGGCGGCAAGCCGCAGCCAGTACGCGCAATACGGCAAGGCCCAACCAACACGGCAACGCCGTATTTTGGCAAAGCGCGCCGCGAGGCAAGAGCCGAGCGGAATTTTACGGGATAATAACGAATTCTCCGTTACCGCTTTTTTCACGCTGGTCATTATGAAACGAACACGCATTTCTTCCCGCAAACGCATTTCCGCCAATGCCGTCGAACTGGGGCGCCTGGCCGTCTGTCTGGCCGAATCCGGCAGCCGGCTGGAAGATGCCTTTCTGGAAAAGCAACTGCGCGCGCTGATCGTGCAGTTGCTGGAAGACGGCGCGGAAGACGATCTCAACGCCGCCCTCGACCGACTGTTCGACTCGCACGCCGCCGCGCATGACTGCCTGGCCGACATGATCGAGGACTGTGCCGAATCGGTCACCCTGACGCATGAAGGGAAAACCGTTGATCTCATGCTGTTCTGCGTGCCGATTCTCGCCTGGTCGCGCTTTTCGATTCCCTCCGGCGCGATCCCGCGCAGCACGCAGCGGACGCTGGAAGTCCAGCTCGGCGCGCACGTTTTCTCAGCGCATACGCAGATCGCGCTGGCCGATTATCTGTTCAGCCCCGACCAGTTGCCGCATACCTTCGTCGACACCTGGCAGCTGATGCACGAGCTTTCCCAGGCGGCGCTCAAGCGCCTGCCCGTCCATTTCGACGCCTCAAGCCTGCCGGAAACCAACCCGTTTTTGTCCGATACGCGCTATCTCATCGGCGCCATCGCCATAGCGCACGGCGAGCCGCTGTTTCACTGGAACGAAGACCGGCGCGCAACGCGCGAATCGGCGCTCAAGGAATGGACGCGGCAGGGCGGCCCCTGCCTGGAGCCGCTGCTCACCGGCTGCGCCTTCCAGCCGCTGCTCGCCGATGCCTATCACGCCGCCTGCCGCGCCGCCGATATGGCCTCGCGCCCCTATTCGCTGCACGCTTCGATCGCCTTCCTGCAAACGATGCTCGGCAAATCGCCGGAATCGCTGCGCGTGGTGGTCGGCGCCTTCTACGACAAGCGTCTCGAAGAGTATCGCATCAGCTTTGGCCCGCGCGATGGCGAAGCGATCTTCCACGGCGTCATCTGGCCGCTGCTCGGCAATGAGGATGAAAACACCGATGTCGTCACCGAGGTGGAAAACCTGCTGCGCGAAGCCGGCATCAAGGAAGTCATCGTGCACGAGCAGCAGTTTCCTTTTGAATTCTGCGATGACTGCGGCGCACCGCTCTACCCCAACGTGGAAGGCGAGTCAGTGCATGCCGAACTGCCGGAGCAGAACAACCCGTCCTCGCAAACGCTGCATTGAGAGGCATTAAGAATTCAGACGCAGGCGCCACGCACCGCCTCGCTTCCACACCTCACCCTTTCACCAACTGACCGAAACGCCATGAACAATACCGAACTCCTGCAACGCAGCCTTGCCGCCGTCTGGCATCCCTGCACCCAGATGAAACAGCACGTTAATACCGACGCGGGCGCACTGCCGCTCATCCCCATCGCGCGCGGTCAGGGCGCCTGGCTGTACGACTTCGACGGCAAGCGTTATCTCGACGCCATCAGCTCGTGGTGGGTCAACCTGTTCGGTCACGCCAATCCGCGCATCAACGCCGCGCTGCGCGCCCAGCTCGACACCCTGGAGCACGTCATTCTCGCCGGCTTCACCCACCAGCCCGTCGTCACCCTTTCCGAACGCCTGGCAGCCTTGACGGACCATGCGCTGGGGCATTGCTTCTTCGCCTCCGACGGCGCCTCGGCCACGGAAATCGCGCTGAAAATGTCTTTCCACAGTTGGCGCAATCGCGGCTTTGCGCAGAAAGATCAGTTTCTCAGCCTGGCCGGCGGCTACCACGGCGAAACGGTCGGTGCGCTGGCCGTCACGGACGTGGATATTTTCAAGGAAGCCTACGCGCCGCTGGTGCGCAGCGCGGCAACCCTGCCTTCACCCGACGCGCGGCAGGCTCGGGACGGCGAAACGCCCGCCGATGTTGCCCGCCGCGCCGCCGCCGCATTGGCGACGCATCTCGAACAGCATGGCGACCACATCGCCGCGCTGATCGTCGAACCGCTTATCCAGTGCGCTAGCGGCATGGTCATGTACGACCCGGAATACCTGCGCCTGGCGCGCGCCCTCTGCGACCGCCACAACGTCCACCTGATCTGCGACGAAATCGCCGTCGGCTGCGGCCGCACCGGCACCTTCTTCGCCCACGAGCAGGCTGGCATCCGGCCGGACTTCCTCTGCCTCTCAAAAGGCATCTCGGGCGGCTACCTGCCGCTGTCCATCGTCATGACGACGAACCCGGTATATGAAGCCTTTTACGACGACGCCACCGCACGCGCCTTCCTGCATTCGCACTCCTACACCGGCAATGCGCTCGCCTGCTGCGCCGCGCTGGCTACGCTCGACATCTTCGCGCAGGACGACGTGCTGGCGCAGAACCGGACGCGCGCGCAGAAAATCGCCGCTGCACTGGCGCCGCTGGCCGAGCATCCGCGCGTGCGTCACCTGCGCCAGCGCGGCATGATCGCCGCCTTTGACGTAGAAACCGACGATCCCTGGTTTACGCGCACGTTCTACCGCGCGGCCCTCGCCCGCGAAACTCTGCTGCGCCCGATCGGCAACACGGTTTACGTCATGCCGCCGTACATCATCGACGATGCCGAAATCGAACACCTCGGCCAGGCCGTGGCGGGCGCATTGACCGACACGCTGGGCGCCGCCTGAATTTTCCGCCTTCGCCGCACATCCACCACACTTTCACACTTCCGCTGCCGCACACCATGCCGCCGAAAGTCATCGCCCGAAAAAGCGCCCTGCACGGACGCGGCCTTTTTGCCGCCAGAGACCTGGCCACCGACGAAAGGCTGATCGAATACACGGGGCAACGCTATGCCAAAGGCGAGTTGCCGGACATGAAAGTCGACGGCCTGACCAAATTCCTTGGTCTCTCCGACGGCACGGGCATCGACGGCACCGGCTGGGCCGCGCTCGCCAACCACAGCTGCGAACCGAACTGCGAGCTGCGCGAAGAAGTCGGCACAGGGCGCAATGGACGCAGCGGACACGATGGGCGCGGCGGACACGGCCGGGGGAAACTGCACGCCTGGCTCTACGCCCTGCGCGACATCAAGTGCGGCGAAGAGCTGGTGTGGGACTACCGCCTGGACGTGCGCTCGAGAAAAGACGCCTACTCGCGCTGGGCCTGCACCTGCGGCGCAAAGACCTGCCGCGGCACCATGGCTAATCCGGAAGGATTGCGTCCTCCCGCACGCGCCATAAAGCCCAACGCCCCCAAGCCCAGGCGGGTGCCGGCCAACGCCCCGGCGGGCGGCAACACTGAGAGGTCGGCATAGCCGACTTCAACGGCAGATCGGACATCGCTTCGCCCATCGATTACCGGGCCTGCCAAAACTTCAATAACGCTGAATAAAATACACCGCCAGGCACGCCACCCTTCAGGCGGCTTTGCGAAAAAGCAGATTAGGGATTTTTAGGAAGTTTGCGCCTAAAGCGGATCAAGCCGCCACCGCTTCAATCATGTACAAAAGCAGGCGTCCTGGCTTAAAACAAACAGCCGCAAATGGCGGCATTTATTAAATAGAAACATAGATTAAAAAACTCCTATGGCTTATTTAATATTATTTTTGGTAATTTGCATTGCCATGTTAATACTCCTATAGTTTTCCAGTTATCGCTTTTTTAAGGCACGCAAAAACATAAAAAAGACATACTGCTACTGCCGCAGGAAATACCCACCTCATCAATATCAAATCAATAAGAGAACTTCCAATAGAAGCTAATCTTGCATCACCTGCCGTAAAACCCAACCATCCAGTAACAGCAAGCACACCAAAAACAAAGGAAGCCAAGACAAGTTTTAATCTATGATAGATTTTCAGTTTTTCTTTCCTTATAGACAAAGCTCCTATTTCTGATTAGCCACCTTTTTGTTTCGCCCATTGCCATAACAACCCAAAAAAAACCAATCGTCATTGGTATCGTAAAAATATAATATACTCTGCTAATCTCCGGATAGTCAGACTCACTTCCAACACGATGCAGCCACATTAATTCAAGCGACAAATCAGAGAGCCTTTTAAGAATTGGGTTTTGTGAAAGCGGTATGACTATGGTGATAATCGAAAGGATGGTTACACATCCTGTCGATATTAATGTAATCCAGAAGAAAATAGAGTGTCGTTTAAAGTCAAGAAGGTTTTTAAACATAAGTATCTCTCATGATAACTTATACACTTCTGGTACACAGTTTTTTATTAACTCATCAATAAAAAGATTTCGTCAAAGACCGGATTTCTTGTGCATATTTTCCGCAGGCAAAATGGCCACGGTTTCTGGGTGAAGTAAGATTCCCGACAAATGCCCAGTCCCAATTGATGAGCATCGCTTCATCAAAAGAATCAGATTTTTTTGAAAGCGTATCAACGGCGGCCAGCATATCCTTCCCTCCATTTTCATCTCCGAGAAGGCATTTTGCATACCCATGATAATAACTAAATTTTATAATATTCAACGCTTCTTCATTAACTGGGTTTCTTTTTAAAGTATCGACGGCTTTTGTATATAAATTTTCAATTTTGTTCAGCGTTTCCGACTTATTAGCATTTCCCGATACAGCTTCAATGCTGAACCTATTGGCTGCATATAACATGCTTTCTATAAATGAATAGGCTTCCTGATGTATATCTTCATGACTGCTCGATAATTTGACAAGATCATCAACGTCTTCCTGAAGGCTATTAAAGTCATTAATATGTTCGGGCGATCGATTGCTAATTGCTATTTTCTTCTGGAGCAGGAATAGATATTCGTTAGAATCTCTGGGATATTTTTTAACCTCCTGGCTAATCAGATTAATTGCCGAAGAAATTCCCCACAGAAAATCATCCGTATTATCACGGATATATAATAAAGAATAAATCAATTCGTTTAAATCATCATAAGCATGCTTTTTTCGATAAAGCCGCGGCGTATCATATAAAGCAATAGCGCTTTTCAATATAAAGCCTTTTTTAACATTCTCTGATTGTTTGACAAATCTCCGTGACGTGCTGTCTAAAGCCCATTCAATGTATATTGTTTCGGCAAGAATTGCCAGAAATATTAACCCGACGCACCATAACAAACGTTTCAATGAATTCACCCTCTAATTTTAAAAACCATCAACCATTGCTATTGCCGGGTATCCGGAACTTCCAGGTTTTTAGGTAAATATCCAATCCGGTTCTATTCGCTCCTATCTGGGAGGATTAGATGAGCGAAGGAAATCGCCAAGCCACGGATGATGCGGTCAGGCTAGTCTTTTGCTATACGGCTGTCAACGGGCTTAGTGTGGATTGTGGAAAGGTGCAGTGTCGAGAGTGATGCGGTCGGCTGGTTGCGAAGAGCACGATTTATTTTTTACTGCGGCGCCGCCGAGTTACTACTGCCTGCGTGTTTCGGATGTGACGCACGACCGGCTATCAACTGGCATGCTGCTAGCCCGCGTCAATAGGGCGTTTACGAATAGGTAAGCCGGGAACCCGCGTAAACATTGGGCTGGCGGATAGGCCGTCCGGAAACGCGCGTAAACACTGGGCTAGCGGGCAGCACCTTCGGAAATGCCCGTTTTACGCGGGATTCAGGACAGGCGTTGTACGTACTAATGCGGCGGGCAGCAGGTATTTTGCGGCGCGCGTCAGGCTTTTGTTTTACCCCGCGCGGCCGTCTTCGGATCGGCATAAAATCCGCTTATCCAATCCTTGTCCGGAATCCGCCGATGAAATACCCGTTGACGCTTATGGCCGCCTGTTTATACGCAATGCCGCTGTTCGCCGAGCCGCCCGCCGCGCAGACCGCAGCGGCGACGCAGGCCGTTCAGACCACGCAGCCCGCGCCGGCCACACAGATTCCACCCGCCCCCCAGGCCGCAGCCGCCGAATCGACGCCCGCCGAATCCGCATCCGACGCGCCGACGCCCGCCGTTCTGGTCGGTGCGCAGGAGTATGAACTGGCCTCGCCGGAAACCGGCAGGCGCTATCGCATTCAGGTTGCGGCCGCCGGCGACGAGCCGCGCGGCGGCTATCCCGTGCTCTACGTGCTGGACGGCGATCTGCTGTTCCCGCTGGTTTCGATGGCGGCGCAGAACATGGTGATGCGCGCGGCGGAAAACAGGGCCGCCCCGCTGCTCATCGTCGGCGTCGGCTACTCTCGCCGCAGTCTGCTCGATACCGCCGCCCGCGCCGAGGATTACACGCCGCCTTCCGCCGATTACGGCAACACCGGCGATCGCCGCCACACCCGCTTCGGCGGGGCGGAAAAGTTCCATGCGTTTCTCACCGGCGCCCTGCGCGCGGACATCAGCCGCCGTTTCCGCATCGATCCCGACCGGCAGGCGATCTTTGGCCATTCCTACGGCGGCCTGTTTGGCGTCTATGCCCTGCTCAACCATCCCGGCAGCTTCCGGCATTATCTAATCGCCAGCCCCTCGATCTGGTGGAACGGCGAGCGCGTGCTGCAAGACTGGATCGGCTTTGCCGATCGTCGGCACCCGCCGGTGGACGTCCGCCTGAGCGTCGGCGAGTATGAACAGACCGCCGCGCCGCATCTGCCGTCTCGCGCGCAGCGTCAGGCCGTGCTCGAACAGCGCGGCATGGTGCGCAACGTCCGCCGCCTGAGCCAGCGCCTGGCGACCTTGCCCGGCGACAGGATCGGCGCCGTCGAAACGGCCGTTTACCCGCGGGAAACGCATGCCAGCAGCCTGATGCCGTCCATCAGCGACGGCCTGAAATGGCTGTTCGCCCGCAATCTGGCCGAGCGCGAAAAGCACGACGGGGCGCGCGGCGAAGAGCGCAACAAGGAACGCAACAGCGAACGCAAGCCACAGTAACGCCGGATAACGCCGGGGCGCGCCGCATTCCGTTTCTGCTTTCGGCCGGTTGGGTCTGCACGACGGCCGCTTCTTCCCGCCTGTTTCTAGAAATGTGCAGGAACTTGCGGATAGGCGCAGCGGAAGACAAAGCGCGGCGTGCCTCAACCGCTGCTCACCTGTCCGGAGCGGCGGACTGATGCTTCGGAATAGGCATGCCCGTAGCCCTTGTAAAACGTGGCCTGCGCGCCATCCATCGCCAGAACGCCCATTCCACGCGGGTTTCCGAGCAGGTGTGCCCGAAACCCTTACTGGGTACGGGTTTGCGGGGTAGCAGCTCTGGAAACCTTATTAGACAAGGGATTGCGGGACGGCAACCCTGAGAACCTTGCTCAATGCGGGCTACCCGCTCAGAAAAACCCAGGCAAAAGATGCGAGCGTGAGGACAGACGTGTCCTAGCTATGGCAGGCGCTGCGGGGTAAGCGTGCCCGCCAGCCCGCGTCCATAGGGCGTTTGCGGGCAGGCAGGCCGGAAACCCTTGTAAACAGTGGGCTGGCGAGCAGGATCTTCGGAGACGCCCGTTTTACACGGGGTTTGAGGCGGGCGTTGTGGCGAGGTTGTGATGAGTACTTTGGCGAGTTTCCGGCCGACGCTGGCTGTTATTCAGATGGCGGTGTTTGCTCCCGCGCGGCAGCAGTGATTTAGGCGGCGAAGCTTCGCTCCCGCGTGGCTGGCTGCAAAGGGCGCGATTTACTTTCTATTGCGGCTTGCCAGGTTGCCATCTGCGTATTCCGAATGTGATGTTTCATCCTGCTCGGCCGGCAGTGCGCCAAAAAAGTCAAAAGCTCAGGCCGTTATTACTTAGAAGTATGACGCATCTGCCACGGCGGAAAAACCCGAAACAAACGCTGAATACATATCATTGAGATAATTTCTATCAATAGTATTAAGCATGATTAACCCCCAAAAATTATTTGCGACCAAACACGTCTGATAAACGACGTGAACCTGTAAGTACAAATATTAATGCAGCAACAAGAAGTGTTGCAGAACACACCATAGAGAATGCCAAAAAAAAGTTATACCAAAGATAGTTATGCAGTAGCTTACAAATACGATCTATTCTACTAAATGAAAAAGGATCTATATAAATTTGTTCTGGTAAAAAAATAATAGAATACAATAGTGCGAATGACATAATTATAAAACATAATCGTTTAGAAAAACTGATTTTTTCTTTTTCGAGATACCAGGCTCTCTGTAAAAGAAGAGTCACAAAGAAAGGACATGATAGCCACTGCATAGCAAATACACACAAAACCAGATCGGGGTTGGGAGAATTATTTGCAAAGACTACAATATTAGGAACAATTTTGGCAACTAACAGCGCATAGGGTTTAAGAAAAGTAATCAAACCTTGCGGAAGAAAATATGGAATAAACAACCAAGTTAAATTGTAGCTGGTTACAAGTAATATTAATCTATCATTTTTTGTATTTTTTATTGAGCTTTTTTGCGTTTGAGGATGCTCCATATCTGGCGTCCAATAAGTATTAATTTTCCGTCAAGATTGATGCTGGATTATGAAGGGATTATTC